>DASQWH010000087.1:0-28653 GCA_035640335.1 Gaiellaceae bacterium
CCGCTGCTGCCGCTGGACGACCAGCTGCGGCGCGCCGCCTAGCGCCGTCGGCCGTCAAGTCCATCCAAACGTGTCGACCGGTCATTTCCGACGGATCGCGGGCGGAGCCCGCGATCCTGAGGCGGCGCCGCAAGCGGCGCCTAAGCGCCGCTGCCGCAGACCTCGAAGTCGAGGCCCGACTCGCGCACCTGGCGCGCGCTCTCGAGACTCGCCTCCCGGTAGCGACGCGCCGCCTGGTTCGCCTCGTCCTTCTTTCCGGCGCGGAGAGCCTCGATCGTCTGCTCGAGGTGCGGCTCCGCGTCGACGATGTCGGCGATGAACTCCTCTGCGACCTCGCGCTTGCCCTCTGGCGCCCCGAGCGCCTCGAGGCGGCTGCGCATGCGGCGCACGATCCGCAGCTGCTGCTCCAGGAGGTCGGCGATGCGAGCGGCGGTCGGAGAACTGCCGGCTCGACGCCGCAGTCCGAGCACCTCATTCAGAGTGTCGCGGCAGATGTCGTCGGCGCGACGAACGTACGTGTCGACCGGAAGCGTCTTGTCGGCGAGGCGGCCCGGCTCGCTCGCGCTGCCGTCGCCGTCTCCGCCACCGCCGCAGCCAGCCGCGAGCGCGGCGAACGCGAGAACGAGGGCCCGGCGCACGATGCCTTCGTACCCGAAACGAGCCGGGCGCGCACCTCCCAAGAAGAAGAAAGGGGGTCGACGAAATGCCGACCCCCTGTTCCGGTGACCAGCGTTGGAGTGGTAAGGGCGCTTCCTGCCGGCCCGCTAGCTGGCCGACGGCGCGTATCGCGAGCCCCCTACGCTGGCTAGGCGATTCCCCGTAGGTCCCGGGGACGCGCCCTTACCCGCTGGTACCTCCACTGCCCGTACTGGAATCTGTCAAGTCGGACCACCTCCTTTCCGCGGTAGCCCTACTGTAGCCGCTCGGAGACGACGTCCGCTATCCCCAGTCGACAGGTCCGGTGTCAGACGCCCGGCACGGCGCGACTAGGCGCGTTCGGTGAGGATGACCGAGAGCTCGAGACCGCGGTCGAGCGGGACGGTCACGCTCTCGATCGTCGGGTCGGACTGGCGTGCCCGCGAGTACGCGCCGAGCGTCTCCTCGTGCGAGAGGACGTTGTCCGCGACGACGAGCGCGCCCGGCTCGAGCTTGTCGCGCACGAGCTCGAACAGCCGCTCGTAGTCCTCCTTCTCGGCGTCGAGGAAGACGATGTCGAACACGTCCTGGATCTGCGGCAGCGTCTCGTACGCGTCTCCCTCGAGAAGTTCGACCCACTCGTCGAGCCCCGCCTCGGCGACGTTCGCGCGCCACGCCTCGATCTTCGCGGCATCGCTCTCCAGCGACAAAACGCGCCCGCCGAGGTGCCGCACGCCCGCGCCGAGCCAGATCGACGAGTAGCCGCGCGAGCCGCCGATCTCCAGCGCCTCGCAGTCCCACTGCGCCGCCACCAGCGCGAACAGGAACTGGCCCGTCGTCCGCTCGACCTGGCGCGCACGCTGCTCGCGCGCGACCCCACGCTCGCGCTCGTCCGCATCCTCCGCCTCGAGCCGTTCCAGCACTGCGCGCACGCGCTCGTCGAGCACGCGGCGAGGTTAACGGCTAGTCGAGGTCGACCTTGACGATGCCGTCCTCGACGACGACGGGGAACGTGTCGACCGGAACGATGGCCGGCAGGCTCAGCGGCCGGCCGGTGCGCAGATCGAAGCGCGACCCGTGGCGCGGGCAGATCACAACGAGGTCCTCGGGATCCCAGTCGCCCTCGGCCAGTGGCCCGTCGTCGTGCGAGCAGCGGTCCTCGATCGCGTACAGCTCGCCGTCGACGTGGAAGACGCCGACCGAGATCGAGCCGGCGTGGACGATCTTGACCGCGCCCGGCGGTAACTCGTCGAGCGGGCAGACGTCGACGAGCGCCACCTACGAGATCTCGAGCTCGTCCGCGAGCCCGGCCCACTCGTCGGGGAGCGGCGTGCCCTTCGCGCGGTGCAGCGCGACCTTGAGCACACCGAGGCCGAGCAACGCGCACTTTAGGCGGATCGGCGTGAGCGGAATCCCGATCTCCTCGAGCAGCTCGTCCTTCGGCAGCGTCGCGACGTCCGTCGCCGAGCGGCCCTTGACCATCTCGGTCAGCATCGACGTCGCCGCCTGGCTGATCGCGCAGCCGCGGCCCGAGAACTTGACGTCCTCGATCGTCTCGCCGTCCTCGCCGAGCGAGACGAAGATCGACACCTCGTCGCCGCAGAGCGGGTTCTGGCCCTCCGCCGCCGCGTCGGGCGCCTCGATCACGCCGTGCCCGCGCGGGTTCTTGTAGTGGTCGAGGATGACCTCGCGGTACAGCTGATCGAACTCGCTCACGCCTCGAACCGTAGCGAACTGGTTCAAGGCGCCCGGCTACTCAAAGGGGTCGACCCGTCAGTTCAGCAGACGGCCACGCCGGCGAAGCCTGGAATCGGCAGCGCAAGCGCCGCTCAGGCAAAAACGCTGCGGACCTTGTGCAGGCCGTCCACGAGCCGGTCGATCTCCTCCGGGATCGTGTACAGGTAGAAGCTCGCCCGGTTCGTGGCGGCGACGCCGAGCCGCGCCATCAGCGGCTGGCAGCAGTGGTGCCCGGCGCGAATCGCGACCCCTTCCCAGTCGAGCACCTGCGACACGTCGTGCGGGTGGACGCCCTCGAGGTTGAAGGAGACGATTCCGGCGCGGCGGTCCGGCGCGGGCCCGTACAGCGTGATCCCCGGCACGTCGGCCAACCGCTCGAGCGCGTAGGAGACGAGCTCGTGCTCATGCTGCTCGATCGCACCGAGCCCGACCGACTCGAGGTAGTCGACCGCGGCGCCGAAGCCCACCGCCTCGGCAATCGGCTGCGTCCCGGCCTCGAACTTCGCCGGCACCTCGCCCCAGGTCGTCTCCTCGAAGCGGACGGAGCGGATCATGTGCCCGCCGAGGTTGAACGGCTCCATCGCCTCGAGCAGCTCGCCGCGGCCCCACAGGGCGCCGACGCTGGTCGGCCCGCACATCTTGTGCGACGAGAACGCGAGGAAGTCGCAGTCGAGCGCCTGGACGTCAATCCGGCGGTGCGGAGCGGCCTGCGCCGCGTCGACGACCATGATCGCGCCCTGCTCGTGCGCCCACGCGGACAGCTTCTCGACCGGGTTCACGGTCCCGAGCGCGTTCGAGACGAGATTGGCGGCGACGACCTTCACCGTCGAGCCGTCGGCCGTCTGGTCGAGGCCCGAGAGGTCGAGCTCCCCGGACTCCGTCAGGCTGACCATCCGGAAGTCGGCCCCGGTTCGCTTCGCGATGTACTGCCACGGCACGAAGTTCGAGTGGTGCTCGAGCTCGGTGACGACGACGGCGTCGCCCGGGCCGAGATTCGACAGGCCCCAGGCGTACGCGACGAGGTTGAGGCTCTCGGTCGCGCCCCGCGTGAAGACGATCTCGCGCGCCGCAGGCGCGTTGACGAAGGCGGCCACCTTGCCGCGGGCACCCTCGTAGCCCTCGGTCGCGCGCTCGGAGAGCGTGTAGACGCCCCGGTGCACGTTGCCGTAGGAGGTCTCGTAGAACTCGCGAATCGCGTCGAGCACCTGCCGCGGCTTCTGCGCGCTGACCGCCGAGTCGAGGTACGCGAGCGGCTTGCCGTGGATCTTCTGCTCGAGGATCGGAAAGTCCGCGCGAAGCTTGTGCGCGTCGAGCTTTTCGCGGGCTGTCACGGCCATGGGCCTATCGTACTCCCAGGCCCGGTGCGGCCCGGCCGCTGAAGACCCACCACTTGTAGGCGGCGAAGTTCCAGCTCATCGAGGCGATCGTCGCGAGGCAGAAAGCGACGGTCTTGATGACGAAGTCCTCGCTCGTGACGGCATCGAGCCCGATGGCATGGACGAGCTCGAAGACCCATTTGCCCGGCTGCGACACCACGCTCGAGAAGAACTGCGTCAACCCGGTCTGGATCACATAGATACCGATCAGCGTCGCGACGAGGAAGCGGCCCGCCTGGCCGGCCGCCAGCCTCGCGCCAGGGGTTGCTCGAAAGACCCAGGAGCGGTTGAGCACGAAGCTGCCCGCGAGGGCGATCGTGCCCGAGATCGCCTTCGCGATCCAGACATGCGACAGCGGAATCCCGAAGACCTTCGTCAGCGCCTGGAAGAGCACGAAGTCGAGCAGCGTGTTGAACAGCCCGACGATCCCGAAACGTCCGAGCTGCCTCATGCCGTGCCCGCGGCCGAATCAGACCGGCGAGCGGCGCCGCGCGAGCGGGAAGGCGACCGGCCACTGAGACGTCAGGTCCGGCAACCCGTGCGCCTCGCTCACGAGATAGAGCGGGCGGCCCTTGACCTCGTCGTGGATGCGCGCGATGTACTCGCCGATGACGCCGAGGATGAGGAGCTGGATCCCGCCGAGGAAGGAGACGTACACGGCGACGGATGCGAGGCCGGGCACGGAGTAGAGGCCGATCAGCTTCGAGAAGAGAAAGGACGCGCCGAGCACGAACGAGAGCACGGACACGAGGAACCCGAGCTTGAGCGCAAACCGCAGCGGCGCCGACGAGAAGCTGACGATCCCGTCGGTCGCGAACTTGAGCATCTTCGTGAGCGGGTATTTCGTCTCACCGGCATAGCGCTCGGCCCGCGGGTAGTGCACGCCCGTCTGGCGGAATCCGATCCAGCCGAACATCCCACGCACGTAGCGGTTGCTCTCGCGCATCGAGATGAACGCCTCGAGCGCGCGCCGGTCGACGAGCCTGAAGTCCCCGACGTCAATCGGCACGTTGATGTCGGCCACCTTGCGGAACAGGCGGTAGAACCCCGCAGCCGTAAGCTTCTTGAAGCGCGACTCGCCGGAGCGCTCCTCGCGGACGGCGTAGACGACCTCGAACCCGTCTCGCCACCGGGCCGCCATCTCCAGGACGACCTCGGGCGGGTCCTGCAGGTCCGCGTCCATGATCACAACCGCGTCGCCCGCCGCCGCGTCCATGCCGGCCGTGATGGCAATTTGGTGCCCGAAGTTGCGCGAGAGCCGAAGCAGTTTGAAGCGCGGGTCGGCATCCCTTGCCGCGAGCATCTGCACGTAGCTGCCGTCGCTGCTGCCGTCGTCGACAAGGATCACCTCGCCGGGGCCGTCGAGCCGCCCGAGCAGCTCCGTCAGCCTCCGCGTCAGCTCGCCGAGCGAGTCCTCCTCGTTGTACACGGGGACGACGATCGAGTAGTCGGGCCGATCGCTCCTATCGTTCACGCCTCCTCTTTCCCCCCGCGCAGCGCGCTTTCCTCGTGCTTCACATTGAACCTTCCTCCACAGCGGGTGTCGAGGTTTGCGCTCGGCGCTCGGGGAACCTCCCGGTTTCCCCAGACCCCTTCCCCGGTCCGCTGCCGCGGACACGCGCTCCGCGCGGGTCGGTTCGCGTTGGTCACCCGAGAAGGCTTCAGCTTCAATGTGAAGCCCGTGCGCCTCGCCCGCTCGCTTACGCCGGCCGCCTTGATCGCACTCGTGCTCTTCGCCGCCGGCTGCGGCGGGGGCGGCCACAAGGCGGCCGAGGCCGGAGAGAGCTCCGGCGTCGACGCGGCTGGCGCGAAGGTCTACGACGACGCGGGCTGCGGCGACTGTCACACGCTCGCCGCCGCCGAGTCCAAGGGCAAGGTCGGCCCGAACCTCGACCAGCTGCAGCCGAACGCCGACCGCGTCAAGCGGCAGGTGACGAACGGCGGCGGCGGGATGCCGTCGTTCAAGGACAAGCTGAGCGCGAAGGAGATCGAGGACGTCGCCAACTTCGTGTCGACGTCGGCGGGGATCGGGGCCGCCAAGTTCACGTTCGAGCCCGACGAGACGAAGCTCGACGACTGCACGTCACGCGGCGACGAGTGCTGGCCGCAGGCGTTCGGCAACATCGCCTACGAGGACGGACCGCGGAAAGCGCTCGACGAGCTGGAGCGGCTCAGCCAGACGAACCAGATCGTGCGCGCCACGTGCCACCGGATCGCGCACATGATCGGCGCGGGCGGACTGCGCCACTTCGACGGCAACGTCGGCAACGCCTTCGTCGAGGGCACGCCGACGTGCGGCTCCGGCTACTACCACGGCCTCCTGCAGTGGAAGCTGGCGGGCCTCGAGGAGGACGAGGTCGCGCCGGTCGCACGCGAGGCGTGCAACGACCCCAAGATCCGCAAGAACAACTTCATCTACTACCAGTGCGTCCACGGCCTCGGGCACGGACTGATGCTCTACACGGGGCTCGAGCTGCCGATCGCGCTGCGCCTCTGCCACAGTCTCCAGACCGAGTTCGACCAGACGTCGTGCTCGGGCGGCGTCTTCATGGAGAACCTCAGCTCGTCGTTCGGGCTGCGCACGCGCTGGCTGAAGAAGAACAACCTGCTCTACCCGTGCAACATCGTGTCCCACCAGGACAAGCTCTACTGCTATCTGCTCGTCTCGTCGCGCATCCTCCCGGCGGTCAACTGGAACTGGAAGAAGGCCGCGGACTGGTGCCGTCGCAGCGAGCCCGGCTGGGTAGACGTCTGCTTCCAGTCCTACGGGCGCGACGCGTCAGGCGCGGCCGTGCACAACGCCGACCGGACGCGCTACTACTGCGCGCAGGCGGGCAGCGGCGAGAAGCACTGCCTGTACGGCGCGGCGCGAGACATCATGAACAACAACTCCGAGGACCCCGCAGCCGCCGAGATGTGCTCCGAGGTCAAACAGAAGTTCCGCTCGTTCTGCTTCTGGGGCATGGGGACGATCATCGGCACGCAGCACGCGGACGAAGCCGGCAGGCGCGACGCCTGCGCGCGCTTCAACCTGCGCCGGCAAGACCTCGAGAACTGCGTCGCCGGCGCGAACGCCGGCGGCTCGTAGGCTCAGCTCAGGCAGCCGGGACGTCGGCGACGACGAGCTTCCCGTCCGGGATCACCTTTTCCACGCGCACCTGCGGATAACGGGCCGTCAGCTCGTCGGCTGCGTTGGTCCAGACGTCAGAGCGCATGAAGACCGAGAACGGCGGCGGCCGCTGGAACTCCGGCATCAGCAGCGGCTCGACGACCTCGACGGTCTGACCCGTCCGCGCGAACGCCCGCATGCGCTCCTGCCACATGGAGGCAGTTCCCCACTCGTAGTACGGGACCGACGTATTCGCGGCGAGGTAGAAGGCCTGCCCGGGGCGGTCGCGGACGGATGAAATGAAGCGGCCGGTGCTTCCGATGTCGTCGCCGTTCCGCCGGCCTTGCTGGACGAAGTCCCAGCCGATCGAGAAGTTCCAGACGGCGAGGACGGCGAGCGCCCCGACCGCAACGGAGGCCACGCCGTGGCGGAGGTCGTACCGCTGGGCGACGCGCTCGGCGATCGCGCGAACGGCCACCGTGACGAGGTACGCGACGAACGGCAGCGCGATCAGCAGCCGCGTGTAGTTCGGCGCCTTGTTGACGATGAAGGCGAAGGAGAGCCAGAGCACGAGGAAGCCGCCGACCGCGAGCAGCGCGCCGGCGCCTGCTCGCCGGCGCACGAGCGCGACGACGACGAGGCCGACGCCGATCCAGAGCAGGATCCCGGTCAGCGGGTCGACGAAGCCGTGGCCGTGGTTCTCGTAGATCCAGCTGTGGTCGACGACGTCGCTGTTGAACGTCCCGAGGCCGTACTTGACGTTGATCCAGAAGCCCTCGGCGTTGCTGTCGGCGAAGACCCAATCCTTCTGCACTTTGCGGCCTTCTTTCGTTATCAGCAGCTGCGCCCCCTGACCCGCGTCGCCGCCCTGGAGCACCGGCGGAGCCTGGCGCTCCCCGATCAGGACGGGCCCGACCGTGAGCACGAACCCGGTGAACGCGATCGCGCCCGCGCGCAAGAGGTTCCGCAGCGGGAAGCGGTCGCGGAACAAGAGGGCCAGACCGACGAGGAAGGCGATCCAGAGGGGGAACGTGGCGCGCGCCGGGAAGTAGACGTAGAACCCGAGCCCGGCGACGACCCCACCGGCGAACGTCGCGAGCGCGTGCTCGTGGCGCAGGCCCCAGAGCAACAGGGCGAGAGCGGCGACCTCGGCGAGGACGGCCGTGTTCTCGCGCATCGCCAGCCGGCTGATCATGAACAGCGAATGGCTGAAGCCGAGAACAACGGACGCGAACAGCGCCCACCTGCGGGGCAGCAACTGTCGGAAGAACGCATACGCCGCGGCGATGACGAGCAGCCCGCACACGGCGTGGATCAGCCGCATGTGGAAGAGATCGATGCCGCCGATTAGCTGCCCGAGGTTGCCCCAGACGATGAAGAGCAGCGTCGGGCGCCCCAGATACTCGCTGGGCCCGAGCGCATCTACGCCGGGCGTCGGGCCGTCCGCGTAGACGCCCGACATCTGCATGATCGCGATCTCGTCCGAGCTCACCTGCACAGGCCAGCGATAGAGCGCGACAAGGTAGACGGGCGCAACGGCGACGACGGCGACAGCCGCGGCGGCGAGATCGGCGACGGCGATCCGCGGGAGAGCGGCCGACCGGCTCCAGAAGTACGCGCCGAGGGCGGCGAACGCCGCGAACCAGAGCAGCAACATCCCGCCTTCGCTGCCGACCGAGCGGTAGACGAACAGCGACCCCACGCCGAGCGTGAGCCCGAGGGCGAGGACGGCCACGGGCAGGACGTCTTCCCAGGCGCCGCGTGGGCGCAGCACAGACCGCTGCTCGATGGGATGTCGCTCGGTCGCCAACCCCGGGGTCCCCGCCCGCAGTGAAGCACGGGTCCAGCGCTGCGTAAAGCGGAGCCGACCGCAAGCGCTTGGTTCCCCCCGGGGTCCTCCGCTTCAATGTGCCCGATGGGGGCTCTCGCTGCTTTGCGGGCCGTGATCGTCGCGGCGCTCGTAACCGTGCTCCTCGCCGGGTGCGGCGGCGGCGACGACAAGAGCTCGAGCGACGACCAGGCCAACTCGCCGGGAGCGAAGGTGTTCGCCGACGCCGGCTGCGGCACGTGCCACACGCTCAAGGCGGCCGGCACCAACGGCAAGGTCGGCCCGAACCTCGACGAGGCGCAGCCCGATGTCGACAAGGTCAAGCGGCAGGTCACGAACGGCGGGGCCGGCATGCCGTCGTTCCGCGACAAGCTGACCGAGCAGCAGATCAACGACGTCGCCGAGTTCGTCTCGAGCTCGACGCGGACGGCGACCGGCGGCGGCTCGGTCGCGGCCCAGTTCGAGCCGGACGACACCAAGCTCGAGGACTGCGAGGGCCACGTGGAGTTCAAGTGCTACGAGCAGGCGTTCGCGAACATGGCCTACAAGGACCCGAAGCAGGCGCTCGACGTCTTCGACGAGAAGATCAAACAGCCCGGGCCGATCGAGCGCGACTGCCACCGGGTCGTGCACGCGATCGGCGCCGGCGCGCTCTCACACTTCAAAGGCGACGTCGGCGAGGCGTTCGTCGCGGGCCGTGCCAGCTGCACGTCGGGCTACTACCACGGGATCCTCGAGCGGGCCTTCCTCGGCATCTCCCAGAACGAGCTCGCCTCGGCCTCGAACGAGTTCTGCGCCGACCCGGCAATCCGCAAAACGCAGTTCATCGCCTACCAGTGCGTGCACGGGCTCGGGCACGGGCTCATGATCTACACGGGCTACGACCTACCGCTGTCGCTGAAGACCTGCGACCATCTCGCGACGCAGTGGGACGGGTTCTCCTGCACGGGGGGCGTCTTCATGGAGAACATCCAGTCCTCGTACGGCGTCAAGTCGCGCTGGCTCCGGGCGAACGACCTCGTCTATCCGTGCAACCACGTCGCGGAGCGGCACAAGTACTACTGCTACGACCTCGTTCCCGGCCGGGTGCTGGCCGCCCGGAACCACGACTTCCGTCAGGCCATCAAATGGTGTCGGAAAAGTGAGCCGGGCTGGCCGATCGTCTGCTTCCAGGGACTCGGCCGCGAGGCGTCTGGCTTCACCCGACTGAATCCTGACGGGATCCTCGGCCTCTGTAGGCAAGCGGGAGACCAGATGCGCGCCTGCATCGTCGGCGCCGTGCGGGACATGGTCTACACCGACGTGAGCCCTCGGCGAGGCAAGCTCCTCTGTGCGAAGAGCCCCGCCAGCGCGCGGGCCGTCTGCTGGGAGGGCATCGGGTCCATGCTCGGGCCGATGTACAACGCGTCGGCGCGCCGGAAGGCCGCCTGCGACCAGGCGACGACGGTCGCTCTGTACCGTCGCAACTGCTACCGCGGTGCGCACGTCGAAGGCCTCGGCTAGAAGCTGGCCTCCGGTCGCTAGAGCGACGCTCCGAGAACCGCTGCAAAAACACGCGCGTCAAGGCGTTAGCATCGACCGAGCTGTGCAGTTAGTCGCCGAAAGTGCACAGCACTTTCGGCGAGTCCCGGCCCCGTGGCCGGGACCTCTAGGTCTGCGGGATGCGAGCCTCGAGGGCCTCGCCGAGGGCTTCGCGGACCGGCTCGAGCTCGATGCGGTCCAGAACGTCGGTGAAGAAGCCGCGCACGATCAGGCGCTCGGCCTCGGCGCGGGAGAGGCCGCGCGCCATCAGGTAGAAGAGCTGCTCGCGGTCGACCTGGCCGACCGTGGCTCCGTGGGTGCAGCGGACGTCGTTCGCCTGGATCTCGAGGCCGGGGATCGAGTCGGCGTGTGCCTTCGGCGAGAGCAGCAGGTTGCGGTTTTCCTGGTAGGCGTTCGTCTTCTGCGCGTCGGGCTCGACGCGGATCATCCCGCGCCAGACGGCGGTGGCGGTGTCGCGGAGGGCGCCCTTGAACGCGAAGTCGGAGGTCGTGTTCGGCGCCAGATGCTCCTGCAGCGTGTCGTAGTCGAGGTGCTGCTCCCCGTCGGCGAAGTAGGCGCCGGTCACGCGTGAGGTCGCGCCGGGACCGGCGAGATCGTTCTCGATCCGCACCTTTCCTTTCTTCGAGCCGAAGCCGCCGGCGACCCAATCGAGCTCGGCGTCGCGCTCGACGCGCGCGCGGTGCGACGCGAAGTGCCAGGTCTCGCGCGAGAGGTTCTGGAGCGAGACGTACTCGACCTTCGCCGCCTGGCCGACGAAGAGCTCGACGACCGAGTTCGAGTAGCCCGTCAGCTCTGGCGATCCGGATGCGTACTCCTCGATGACCGTGAACCGGCTCTCCGGCTCCGCGACGACGAGCAGGCGGAAGAAGAGCGCGCCCTCGTCGGTCGCGTTCGCGACGCGCACGTAGAGCGGCTGCTCTACCTCGACGCCCTTCGGGACGTGCACGAGCAGCCCGTGCTTCCAGCTCGCCGCGTTGTGGGCGGCGAACTTCTCGTCGGGCCCGACGAGCTCGCCCAGCCGCGGATGGTCCTCAGGCAAAGGCTCGAAGCGCACGCCGTCGGGCGCGCGCTGGACGTCGATCCCGCCTTCGCCGACCGCGGCCAACCCGGCCACGTCGATCTCGAGCATTGCCCCTTCCGGCCGGGTCCTGGGGACTGTCCCCCCAACATGGCCGTTTTGGACGAAGGAGTCCGGGTCGAAGCCTTTGAGGTCGGTGAACCGCCACGACTCCTCGCGGGTCGTCGGCAGCGGCAGCGCCTCGTAGCGCGACCGCGCCTGCTCACGAGAAAGGCCCCCCTGGGCCTCTCGCGATCCTGTCGTCTGCTCGGGCTTTCCGCTCATGCGGCGCCAGGAACAGTAGCGCTCAGGCGCGGCCCGACGTGACCTGCGCGGCCACGGCCGCCTGCCCGTAGCTGATACCCCCGTCGTTCGGCGGCACGAGGAGATGTGACAACACGCGGAAGCCGAGCGCCTCGAGCCGCGCGCGGGTCGAGCCGAGCAGGCGCAGGTTCTGGAACGTGCCGCCCGAGAGGACGACGGTCCGCTCGGCGCCGGCTTCCGCGCAGGCCTGCGCCGCGACGGCTGCGACGCCCTCGTGGAACGCGGCGGCGATCTCGCTCTTCGGACGGCCCGCGGTCAGGTCGTCTTGAGCCGCGCGCACGAGGTCCGCTCCCGCGATGACGCCGTGGCGCAGCGCGCACGCATACGGCTCGGCCGCGGTCTCACCAGCGAGGTGCTCGAGCTCGATCGCGGCCTGGCCCTCGTACGTCACGTGTTCGCGCAGCCCGAGCAGCGCTGCGAGGGCGTCGAAGAGCCGCCCCATGCCCGAGGAGACCGGAGCGTTGACCTTCAGGCTCGCGCGCACGAGTCCCCAGCGCTCGAACGGCACCGGCAGTCCCGCGCGCTCCAGATACGCCGCCGCCATCCGCCACGGCTCGCGAATCGCGGTCTCGCCGCCCGGCAGCGGCACCGGCTCGAGGTGCGCGAGCCGCTCGAACGACCCGAGGTCGCAGCGCAGCACCTCGCCGCCCCAGAGCGTGCCGTCCGTCCCGTAGCCCGTGCCGTCGAAGACGACAGCAAGCGCGGGCCCGTGCTCGCCGTGCTCGGCCAGGCACGCCGCTGCGTGCGCGTGGTGGTGCTGGACCTCGACGAGCTCCGCGTCCTGCTCGTGCGCCCACTTCGTCGCGAGGTACTCCGGGTGCAGGTCACACGCGATCGTGTCCGCTTCGACCCCGAGCATCTCGAGGTACAGCGCGAGGTCGGCCCGAAAGGCGCGGTAGGCGAGCTCGCTGTCGAGGTCGCCGAGGTGCGGCGAGACGAAAGCCCCGGATCCGCGCGCGACGCAGAACGTGCTCTTCAGCTCGGCGCCGGCCGCGACGATCGGCCGAGCCGCCGCGACGGGCAGCGGCAGCGCCGCGGGGACGAAGCCGCGGGAGCGGCGGACGGGAAACGCCGCGCGGACGACCGAGTCCTCGCAGCGGCGGTGGATCGGCCGGTCGTGCGTGAGAAATGCGTCCGCGACGTCGCCGAGGCGCGCCCGCGCCTCGTCGTCCTCGTAGGCGATCGGCTCGTCGGAGCGATTGCCGCTCGTGAGCACGAGCGCGCCGCCGAAGTCGGCCGCCAGCAGGTGGTGCAGCGGCGTGTACGGGAGCATCAGCCCGAGCCACGGGGTTCCCGGCGCCACGGAGGGGGCGACGGCCGCCTCCGGCCTGCGCCGGACGAGGACGATCGGCCGCTCGGGAGCCCTGAGGAGCGCGAGCTCGTCCTCCGTGACCTCTGCGAGCACGCCCGGGTCCGACGTCAGGATCGCAAACGGCTTGTCCTCGCGGTACTTGCGCGCGCGCAGGCGCGCGACCGCGTCCTCGTCGGCGGCCGCACACGCGAGGTGGTAACCCCCGAGTCCCTTGACGGCGAGGATCGCGCCGTCGCGCAGCAGCCCGACCGCCTCCTCGAGCGGCGTCGACAGCCGCGGACCGCACGCGGGGCACGCGATCGGCTCGGCGTGGAAGCGCCGGTCGGCCGGGTCTTCGTACTCGCGCCTGCAGTCGGCGCAGAGCTCGAAGCCGGCCATCGTCGTGTTCGGGCGGTCGTAGGGCGTGCGCACGACGATCGTGAACCGCGGCCCACACTGGGTGCAGTTGACGAACGGGTACCGGTAGCGCCGGTCGGCCGGGTCGAAGAGCTCGCTCAGGCAGTCGTCGCACGTCGCGACGTCCGGCGGGATCAGGGCCGTCCGCCCGACGGCGTCGCTGGCGGCGATCGTGAAGCCGGTTTCCCCGACCGGGGCACGGGTCTCGCGCACGACGTGCTCGACGCGCGCCAGCGGCGGCGCTTCGTCACGGAGCCCGCGGGCGAACGAGTCGAGCTCGTCGCGTCCCCCTTCGACCTCGATGACGACCCCGGACCCGTCGTTCCGCACGAAGCCGGCGAGCTCGTGCCGACGGGCCAGCCCGTAGACGAACGGCCTGAAGCCGACGCCCTGAACGGTGCCGGTCACGCGGTAGCGACGGCGTTCAGCCGGGAGGACGGTGTCCGACGACATGGCTGATCGTTCGGCACCCCTGGCACACGCCCACGTACGACTCGCCCGCCAGCACGTCGCGAACGCGGTCGGGCGGAGCCGCGCCAGCCTGCTTCGCGAGCAAGTCGATGCGCGGCTCGTGCTCGTGCGACTCGTACGCGATCGGCGATCCGCACCAGGGACAGAACTGCGGGCGCGCTTCCATCAGCAGATGCGAGGAAGCGGATCGCCGACGAGCATCTCGACGACGCGGCTGCCTCCGAATGCCGTGTCGAGCAGCACGAGGCCGTCCGGCTCGGCTCGAATCTCGCCGACCACGGCGGCCTTCCGCCCGAGCGGGTGCGCACTCAGCGCGCTGACGGCCGCCTCGGCATGCTCGGGGGCGACAACGGCGACGAGCTTTCCTTCGTTCGCGACATACAGCGGATCGATCCCCAGGATCTCGCACGCGCCGACGGTCTCTGCGCGGAGCGGCAGCGCCGCTTCGTCGAGCCGAACGGCGACGCCCGCCTCGAGCGCGAGCTCGTTGAGGATGGTGGCAAGACCGCCGCGCGTCGGGTCGCGAAGCCAGCGAACGCCTTTCGTCGCCGCGAGCAACGTGGCGACGAGACCGCCGAGCGGCGCCGTGTCGCTCTCGAGCTCCACCTCGAGCTCGAGCTCGCCGCGCGCGATCATGACGGCCATGCCGTGATCCCCGATCGTCCCGGAGACGAGGACGCGGTCACCGGGGCGGACACGGTCCGGTGAGAGGTCGAACTCGCCCTCGATGATCCCCACGCCGGCGGTGTTGACGTACACGCCGTCTCCCTTGCCGCGCTCGACGACCTTCGTATCGCCGGCGACGATCGTCACCTCGGCCAACCGGGCCGCCTCGCTCATCGACTCTGCGACGCGCCGCAGGTCGACCGTCGAAAGGCCCTCCTCCACCACGAACCCCGCCGTCAGGTGCACCGGCCGCGCGCCGGTCATGGCCAGGTCGTTCACCGTTCCGTTGACGGCGAGCTCGCCGATGTCCCCGCCCGGGAAGAACAACGGCTTGAC
Organism: Gaiellaceae bacterium; assembly: GCA_035640335.1. Classification (GTDB taxonomy): domain Bacteria; phylum Actinomycetota; class Thermoleophilia; order Gaiellales; family Gaiellaceae; genus VAXT01. Next base: position 14,791 of record DASQWH010000087.1, read on the forward strand.
GACGAACGAGTCGGTCGTGAACGCAAGCCTTATCCCGTTCTGCTCGAAGACGGCCGCGTCGCCTGTCGAATTGCCGAACTGCTCCATGAACAGCGCCTCGACGAGGATCTGCGTCGCCTTACCGCCCGCACCGTGCGCGAGTGTCACCTGCTCGTCCTTGAGCTTCGGCTTCAGGCGGCGGCGGCGCTCGACTGCCTCGAGAACGTCATGCTCGCGCGAGCTCACGCCGGGCGAACCTCCCATAGTTGTAGTACGCGGCGCACGCCCCCTCACTCGAGACCATGCACGTACCGATCGGGCGCTCTGGCGTGCAGGCGGTCCCGAAGACCTTGCATTGCCAGGGCTTGATGACGCCCTTCAGCACTTCGCCGCACTGGCAGGCCTTCGGATCCGCGACGCGCACTCCGGGGACGCGGTACCTCACCTCCGCGTCGAAGTCCGCGAACTCGGCACGGAGCTTGAGCGCGCTCTGCGAGATGAAGCCGAGCCCGCGCCATTCGAACGTCGTGCGCAGCTCCATGGTTTGAGCCAGCGCCTCGAGCGCGCGGGAGTTGCCCTCGTCCCGCACGACTCGCGCATACTGGTTCTCGACCTCGGCGCGGTTCGCGCCGAGCTGTCGCAGGATCATGTAGACGGCCTGAAGGATGTCGAGGGGCTCGAAGCCCGCCACCACGAGCGGCCGGCGGTAGTCCTGCGCGATGAAGCGGTAAGGCCGCGTTCCGATCACGGTCGAGACGTGGCCCGGGCCGATGAACCCATCGAGGCGCAGGTCGGGCGAGTCGAGGATCGCGCGAATCGCCGGGATGATCGTCACGTGGTTGCAGAAGACGAAGAAATTCGTGATGCCCTCGGCCTGCGCACGCAGCAGGGTCAGCGCCGTCGACGGCGCAGTCGTCTCGAACCCGATGGCGAAGAAGACGACCTCGCGGTCCGGCCGCTCGCGCGCGATCTTCAGCGCGTCGAGCGGCGAGTACACCATCCGCACTTCGGCGCCGCGCGCCTTCGCCTCGAGCAGCGAGCCTCGGCCGCCCGGCACGCGCATCATGTCGCCGAACGTCGTGAAGACCACCTCGGAGCGTGAGGCGATGTCGAGCGCGTCGTCGACACGACCCATCGGGATCACACAGACGGGGCAGCCGGGCCCGTGGATCAGGTCGACCTCGGGCGGGAGCAGATCCTCGAGGCCGTGTTTGTAGATCGCGTGCGTGTGGCCGCCGCAGACCTCCATCAGCTTGTACTGACGTCCGGGCTCGAGCAGCGTCTCGATCTCGGCCACGAGCCGCTTTGCGACCTCGCCCGACCTGAACTCGTCGACGAACCTCACGGCGCCCCGACCGCCTCGAGGAGCAGGTGGTAGATCGTCGCGTGCGCCTCCTGCAGGCGTGGGATGTAGTCGCCCTCGACGACGAAGAGGTGGTCGAGCCACGCGAGCTCGCCGAGCCGTCCGCCGCCGTAGCCGGTGATCGCGCACGTGAGCAGTTCCCGGCGCTTCGCCTCCTCGAGGCCAGCGACGATGTTCGGCGACGAGCCGCTGGTCGAGATCGCCAGCGCGACATCGTCGTGGCGCGCGAGCGGAATCAGCTGCCGCGCGAAGACGTTCTCGTAGCCGACGTCGTTCCCAATCGCGGTGATCGTGGCCGCGTCGTTCGTCAGCGCGACGGCGGGCCACCCGAGGGCGACGAAGTCTCGCGCGACGTCCTGAGCGTCAGTCGAGGAGCCGCCGTTTCCGAACGCGATCAAGCGCCGACCGCGCTCGAGCCGCACACGTACGTCCTGCGCGCAGGCGGCGACCGCGTCGAGATCGATGGCGCGCCTGAGCCGAATCACGTCCTCTCCCTTCTGGACGGTCGACGCCTCGACCTCGGCGAGGACCGTCTGCAGATCCGCCTCTTCGCGCTCGAGGAACGGGTACAGAAAGTCGGTCACAGCTTCTCGAGCGCGACGCCCGCGTGGCAAAGCAGCGTGTCGCCGACCTCGATCCGATCGACGAGCTCGACTGCGACCTCCTCGCGTAATCCGTCCTTCTCGATGACGGCTGACCCGTTCACGACGGCGACCACCTTGGCCTCGACCGCGACGTCCCCGCACGTTATGCACGCGTCGTCGAGGAGCCCCGGGTGCTCGAAGAACACGTGCACGAGCTCCCACAGAACGTGGTAGGCCGTCTCCTGGACTTCTTGCGCCACGTAGGGGTCCTCGGTCGGAACGGTGAACGCGAACTCCGCGGGCTCGCTGCTATTGAACGCGATCGTCAACAGCTCGCGCTCGCTCGCCGAGCGCAGGAACGCCGCGACGATGGCGTCGTCTCCGCGGTGATCGAGCCCGAGGGCGATGTCCCCCTCGCGCATCACGCGGAAGAGGTCGTTCGGTGGGGCGAGCGCCGGCAGTGCCCGCTTGCCGACGATCACCGGGTGCATGAACTCGACAGCGACGTGCGCCGCGTCCGTCTCGGCGGCACCGGTGCCGAACGCGAGCAGGGTCCCTCCTCTGGCGAACGCGCGGGCCATCGCATGGCAAGCGAGCGCGAGGCGGCCCTTCTCGGCGGCGAGAAACTCGCGCAGAACGCGCTCGCGCTCGTCGAGCGCGGCGTTCATTCGATGGTGCTGCTCTTCAACTCCGCGAGCTCCTGCTCGAACGGATCGCCGAGCTGCTCGAGGAACTGGAGCGTTGCCTGCGCCTCGTCTTCGTCGATCTTCGAGAGCGCGAAGCCGACGTGAATTAGCACCCAGTCACCGAGGTCGACATCAGGCGCGAGGAGACCGACGTTCACGTTCCGCCGCACGCCCGAGACCTCGGCCTTCGCGATGTGGTGCTCGAGATCGACGAACTCGACGATCTGGCCGGGGATCCCAAGACACATGGTGCAGTCCTCCTCTGCGAGCGCGGCTTTGACCGTAGCTGATGCCGCCGCCCGCCGCGAAGAGACGCGGGCCTAGACCCCCGGGCTCTCCGTCGAGCCGCCATGCTCGACCGCCTCGATGGTCCGCTCCGCGACGCGCTTGCGGGCTGGCGGGACGCCGAGGAGCTCCGTGACGTCCAGCAGGGCGGCGTTGATGTCCTGCAGGACCGGCTCGAGCGGCTCGGTCTGCTTCTCGATCGCCCGGACGCCGAAGGTGACCAGGCCCAGCGTTCGCGCGATCGTGCGGAGGGTCGCCGCGATCGAGAGCAGATAGATCGCGAGCACGAGAACGAGCAGCGCGACCTCGGCCAGGGTCAACACGATCAGGACCGTCTTCATCCTTCGCTCCTCTCCTCGCGCGTATGCCGACGCAGCTCCTCGAGGAGCTCGTCGAAGCTCTTGTTCGTCGTCCGCAGCAGTTGGATCGTCCAGGTGTTCTGGGCCAGCCGGCCGCCGACGAGCAGGACGTCGTCGACGCCGCGGCGAATCTGGTCAACCGTTCGCCGCAGGATCTCGAGCAGGGCCGCGACGACGAGTGCGACGACGAGGCCCACGCCGAGCGTGATCCACCAGGCGGTGACGACACCGGAGCTGAGACCGACCGTCACGTCTCGTTGCCCGCGCTCCCGCGAACGCCACCGGAAAGCACGAGCGCGAGCTCACGGGTCTCCTGCGCCTCGTCGATGCCGTCGAGGTTCTTCGCGATCCCGCGGCCTGCCTCGAGGATGTTGTCGGCGTACGCCTTGATCTCTCGTAGCGGCCGCAGGACGCGGTTCAGCAGGACGAGCACGAGCGCGAGGACCTGGACGCCGCCTGCGAGGCCGAGGAGCGCGAGCAGGACGACCCAGCCGCTCATAGTCGCCGGCCGAGCGCTCCGACGATCCGCTGCACGAGACTCCGCTCGTCAGTCTCGCCCTGCACGCCAGTTGCCTTCTTCAGCCCGCGCGTCAGGCTCTCGATCGAGTGGTTGACCATGGCCAGATCCAAGAGCGGTGTCGTGTTACGCATCGTTCCGTCTAGCGCCAGCGTGATCGCCGCCGCCTGACCGACGATTCGCCGCGCAAACAGAATGACCGTCACGAGCAGCGCGGCGGCGACGACTACGACCGCCGCACCGAGCGCATATCCGAGCACCCACCACGAGGTCGTCGACACCGCGATCACTCCTCGGTCGTCTGGATGAGGCTACGCGCGTAACGGCTGAGCGTCCGAGACTCGTCGAGATCGATGCCGTGCGCTTCCTTCGCGTGCTCCACCGCCTTGCGCAGCACGTCTCCCTCGTCGTCGCCGCGGATCTTCTCCCGGCACACGACGCCCCCATGCCGGCATTCGAACGTCTTCGCCATCGGGTTTGACAGTGCCCGGAACCAGGCAGCACTATGCACGACGCACCTAGCCCGCGTCCAGGGAGCGGATGGGGAACACGAGGACTGAGCAGACGCCGGCCGAGAGGCTTCTCGAAGCGCTCGGACCGGTGACGCGCTTCCACGAGGACGTGCAGGACGTCGGCGACTTCGGGCTGCCGGCCCGCGCGCTGATGGAGGACTATCTCGAGCCGTACGCGATCGCGGGCCCACAGAGCCGGCTCGGGCCGCTCGAACGCGTGCATGCCTTCTGGTTCGCCGGCATGAGCTGCGACGGCTGCACGGTGTCCGTGACCGGTGCGCAGGCGCCTAGCGTAGAGAGCCTGCTGCTCGGCGCCCACCCCGGCCTGCCGAGGGTGATCCTGCACCACCCGGTCGTGAACCTCGAATCAGGGCCGAACTTCTTGCGCGCACACGAGGACGCCGTGCGCGGCGTGCTCGGCGCTCCGTACGTGATCATCCTCGAGGGGTCGATCGCCGACGAGACGCGTGCGCTCGAGTCGGGCGGGTCCTGGGCCGGGCACGGTGAAGAGCCGTGGGGGCCCGACGGAGAGATGCGCACCGTGACGTCCGAAGAGTGGATCGCGCGGCTGGCTCCGGGTGCCGCGGCGGCGATCGCCATCGGAACGTGCGCGACGTGGGGCGGCGTCCCTTCCGCGCACGGAAACTCGACCGGCGCGATGAGCTTGATGGACTTCCTCGGCAAGGACTACCGGAGCGCGCTCGGCGTCCCGGTCGTGAACGTGCCGGGCTGCGCGCCGATCGGAGACAACTTCACGGAGACCGTCGCTGCGCTCCTCTACTACCTGCAGGGTTTCGGTCCGCTGCCGGAGTTCGACGAGCTCGGGCGCCCGGCGTGGCTCTTCGGCGAGACGGTGCACCGTCACTGCGTGCGCGGCGCCTACTACGAGGAAGGCACGTACGCGAAGGAGTACGGCGACCCCGAATGCCTCGTCGAGGTCGGCTGCTGGGGCCCGGTCGTCAACTGCAACATCACCTCCCGCGGAGCGATCAACCACGTCGGCGGCTGCATGAACGCCGGGGGACCGTGCATCGGGTGCACGATGCCCGGCTTCCCCGACAAGTTCACGCCCTTCTACAAGAAGGCTCCCGGCTCGACCGTGTCCACGAGCATGTCGCGGATCGTCGGCACTGTCATCAAGCCGTTGCGGATGTACACGAACGAGCACCTGAACCGCGAGGTGCGCTGGGACCTCCACCACGAGACGCCGACCGGCTGGGCGCTCGAGAAGCCGGAGCCCGGGCCGATCCGCGAGGCGGGCCACAAGATGTACGACGCGGTGCGCCGGCGCGGCGACCGAGGGAAGAAGGACATCCCCGAGTGGGGCAAGCGCACGGAGTGGACCGAGCACGAGGAGCCGAAGCTCGAGGAGGCGCAGCCTCGCGTGCCGCCGGGTGAGGGCTCGATGCCGGCTCCGCCGCCGGAGCACGACGAAGGCCCGTAGCGGTGTGCTTCAAGAACCTCCCGGTTGAGTTCGACGACGCGGGCCGCGCGCGCCTGAAAGGCGGCATTCCCGATCCATACTCGGTGACGGTCACCCGCCCGGAGGTCGCGATGACCGACGAGGAGCGCGAGGCGCAGATCAAGCGCCTGATGGCGCGGAACGGCCACATCCGCGAGCTGAACATGGACCCCGTCACGCGTGTCGCAGGCGCGCTGGCCGTAAACGTCACCGCCGATCTCGAGAACGGCACCTACCTCGACGCGCGCTCGCAGGCGACGCTCTTTCGCGGCTACGAGGTGATCGCAATGGGGCGCGACCCGCGGGACGCGGTCTTCATCACGTCACGGGCGTGCGGCGTCTGCGGCGGTGTCCACTCCCACGCATCGGTCTACGCGATCGAGATGGCGATGGGCCTCGAGCCGCCGCCGATGGGCACGGTCATCCGCAACATGGGCGAGGCGGCCGAGATGGGCTACGACAACCCACTGCACCTCTACCTGCTCGCGGGACCGGACTATTCCGAAACGGTCATCAAGGCAGTGAATCCCGAGCTGTGGCCGAAGGCGGAGCGTTGGAAATGCCCGAGCGCGGAGCACCACGGCTTCTCGACGATGGCCGAAATCATGCAGGAGCTGAACCCTTTGACGGGCCAGCTCTACCAGGAGGGGCTCGAGTTCACGCGGCTCGCACGCGAGAAGTTCGTGCTCCTGCACGGCAAGTATCCGCACCCGCAGACGATCGTCCCAGGCGGCGTCTCGACGACGGTGACGATGGAGACGTTGAACGAGTATCACGCCAAGCTGGGCCGGATCTACGACTACGCCCAGCGCATGCTCGGCATCTGGGACGACCTCACGGAGTTCTTCTACGAAGCCGACGACCGCTACAAGCAGGTCGGCGCGCGGCCGATGAACTTCATCGACAACGGCTTCTGGGACGACCCCTACGCCTACGACGCGACGTACGCGAACTGCAACGAGTGGGGCGAGCGTCGCTGGTCGACACCGGGAGTGATCATCGACGGCGAGCTCGTCTCGACGAGGTTGACCGACACGAACATCGGCCTCGAGGAGTTCGTCGAGCATTCGTTCTACGAGCAATGGAGCGGGCACAAGTACGAAACAGACCCGCGTGGCCAGCCTCTGAGCCCGTTCCACCCGTGGAACAAGCGGACGCTGCCGAAGCCGACCGAGAAGAGCTGGAAGGAGCGCTACACGTGGTCGACCTCGCCGCGCTGGGACCGCAAGGTGATGGAGGCCGGCGCTTACGCCAGGCTTTTCCTGACCGCGAAGGCGCAAAAGCACCCGAACAGCGACTTCGTCGAGGCGACCGGCTCGAGCATCCGGATGCGGATCCCGCACGGCTTCCGCCGCGAGAACGAGGTCGAGTGGCACGTCCCGGAGGTCTGGAACGCGTTCGAGCGGAACCGAGGCCGCGCCTACCACTACCTGTTCTCCCAGCTCGTCGCCCTCGAGAGCCTGCTCGAGGCGTACCGGCTGATGAAGAAGGGCCAGACGAAGGTCGCCGCCGTCGACCACCGCGAGCTAGAGAAGGCGATCCCGAAGGACGAACGGATCGGCGCCGGCTTCTGGGGCGCGGGCCGCGGCTACCTCACGCACTGGCTCACGCTCGACCAGGGCAAGATCGTGAACTACCAGATCGTTACGCCGTCGACGATCAATGCATCCCCGAGAGATCCCTGGGATCAGCCCGGCGCGTACGAGGAAGCGGTCATGAACACGCCGATCATCGAAGACACGTCGGACTCGAAGAAGTTCACGTCGATCGACATGCTCCGCACGATCCGCAGCTTCGACCCGTGCATGCCGTGCACGACGCATGTCGCCACCGGGAACGGAACGGTCGTCCGCGAGGTGAACACCTGCGCCTGCGGAGCTGACTAGACCTCGGGTCGTCGTCGGGGGAGTCGGCCACCTCTATCAGGGCGATCTCGACGCCGGCCGCGTCGCTCTCGAGCAGCTACGCCACGACATGCTCGGTGACGACGTCGTCCTCGAGGAGTTCTCGTACGGGGCTGTCGCCGTCGCGCAGCGGCTGCGCGAGCTGGCGCCGGAGCTACTCGTTCTCGTCGGCGCCAAGAAGCGCGGGCGTGTTCCGGGGACAGTGCGGCGCCGCAACGGTTACACGTCGACGCTCCGACCCGAGGAGATCCAGGCCGCCGTCGCCGACGCAGTCACGGGGCACATCGATCTCGACCTCGTGCTCGAGGTCGCGCATGGGCTCGGCGCGCTGCCGGAACGGGTGGTCGCGGTCGAGATCGAGCCGGCCTCGACCGAGCCTTCCGAGCAGCTCTCGCCAGAGGTCGAAGCCGCGCTTCCGAAGGCGCTCGAGCTCGTCCGGGCGGAGCTGCACAACTCCTAGGCCTGCTCGAGGAGGCCCAGGTTCGGTGCTCGTACGGCGAGACGTCGTCCGTCGTCGGCCTCGACGACCAGGGCGCCGTCGGGCTTGACGTTTCTGGCGGTGCCGCTGACGACGAGTCCTCCGGGCCCGAGCGGGACCATCCGCGCCCGCACGCTCGTCCCGATCGTCTCGCAGCGCCGGAGGTAATCCGCGAGGACGGGAGTCGTCGGACTCGCGATCCGGCGCTCGAGCGACTCCACGGCGGCTGCGAGGAGCGGCGCCCGAGGAGGTCGCGCACTCTGAAGGAGCACAGTGATCACGGCCCACGCAAGCTCGGGGCCGACGACCTGGGCGAACACGCCGACCGCGGCCGCGCGCTCGCCGTCGCGCCAGACCTCGTCCGGCCATCTCGTGGCCGCCCCCTCGCCGAGGGCATCGGCGAGCGCGGTGCTCGCCGCGACGTAGAGCCATCCTTCGCGCTCCGCCGGCAGCCGCTGACGCACGACGAGCGAGAAGACGAGGCTCGCGTTCGCCGCCGGCGACCATTCGATCCCCGCGCGTCCGCGCGGCGACGCCTGGTACTCCGAGACGACGACGGCGCCGTCCGGCGCTCCCGCTCGGGCCCACGCCAAGGCGTCAGCATCCGTCGAGAGCAGCGCCGGGAAGGCGTGAATCGGACGGCCGGGGAGCGACGCCGCGACCGCTTCCGGTGTCAGATCGCCTGCGAGCTCCGTCGCTCCTCCCACCGGGCGATCAGCTCGCGGACCCGAAGCTCCTGCGGAGCGTGGAAGAGCGAGCTCGCCCGCTCGAGCTCCGCGCGCGTCGCCTCGGTCCCGGCCGCGAGAACGGCATCCAGAACCCGCTGCATCGCCGCGGGCGGCAGCTCGAGCAGGGCGCCGAGGAGCGCTTCGGCGCGTGACCCGTCCTGCGCGGTGACCCATGCGCGCGCCTCGTCACGAAGGCTGTCTGCGTCGGCCTCTGCCCAACGCACTGCCTCCTCACGAATGAGCGCGGGCCAGCTCTCCCGGCTTTCCTCGTCGAGCAGCGGCGGGAGGTCGCCGGCCGCATCGCCGAGACGCGCGAGCGTTTCCTCAGCCTGGCGACGGACCGGCGTCGGCACGCCCGGCACTGCCCGCGCCTGCTTCGCTGCGAGGCGGGCGCGTCGCGAGTTCCCGGCGTGCTCGTAGGCCAGAGCCAGATTGGCCTTCGCCATCGCGTGCTGCTCAGGCCGGATGCTCCGCGGGTGGGCCGCCGTCGCGCGGCGCAGGACGTCGATCGCGTCGCTGCCACGACCGGCGGCGAGGTACGCGAGGCCGGCCGCATTCGCTGCAGCGCCGAGAGAGGCAGCGTCGCCGGCGGACTCGGCCCGCTCGACTGCGCGCTCGAGGAGCGCAACGGCCCCGGGAACGTCGCCCTGCTCGAGCAAGAGCGCCCCTAGCTCACGCGCGGCCGACGCCTCCTCTCGCCGGGCGCCGAGAGCAGCGAACGCCTCCCGAGCCTCCGACAGGAGCGCACCGTCGCGGGTGACGAGGCCGAGGTTGAACAGCGCCGCCGCGCGCTCGGCGCTTCCTGGCGGGAGTCCCTCCGCAGCCCGGCGGAACGCGGCCACCGCTTCGGCGGGCCGGCCGAGATCACGTAGAACCGCTCCGAGCGCATTCGCCGCCTTGGCCGCTTCGACCTCGAGCCCGCTGCGCATGAAGAGCTGGGCGCTCTCGGAAAGAACGTCTTCGGCACGCGGGGGGTCCTGTCCGGAGAGCACGAGACCGAGGTGGAAGAGCGTCGTCGCCCGCTGGACGGGATAGCGCTCGGCGGGAAATCGGCGGAGCCGTGCCTCGAGCTCGTCGGTCACGTCCATGCCCGTATCCTGCTCGACGTGCGCGTTCTGGTGGCAGGCGTGGGCAACGTGCTCCGCGGAGACGACGGCTTCGGAGTGGCGGTCGCCCAGCGGCTGCAGCAGGATGGCCTTCCCGACGGTGTGCGCGTCCTCGACGTCGGCATCGGAGGAATCCACCTGGTCCAGGAGCTGCACGATCGGTATGACGTGCTGATCGTCGTCGACGCCGTCGACGTCGGACGCGCGCCCGGGACCGTCGTCACGATCCGTCCGAGCGTTCGCGAGCCCGACGGGCCGGACGACCTCGCGGACATGCACTACGCCGATCCCGAGCGCGCGCTGATGCTCGCCGGAGCGCTCGGCTTGCTACCGGACGCCGTCTGGCTCGTCGGAGCGCAGCCGGAGGACGGCCAGACCGTGGGCTACGGCCTGTCCAATGCCGTCGACGGCGCCGTCGAGACCGCCGCCGCCGAGGTGCGGCGCCTGCTCGTCGACCTCGAACCGTAGTTTCCCCCCGGCGCGATCCGTGTCTCCGCGGACGGCGCCGTCGGCCGACCGGCGCAAGGTGGAGGCAGAGGTGATGATGATGATCGGGATCGCCGGAACAGTCATCCTGCTTCCGCTGGCCGTCGTCGGGCTCGCATTCGGCCTCGTCCGCTTCGCGCTGAACGCCCTGCGGGCCGTGTTCGAAGTAGGCGTCGAGAAGGTAGGTCACCGGCTAGCCTTCCTTTCGTGAGGGTTGCAATCGCGGGAAAGGGCGGCTCGGGCAAGACCTCGATCTCGGGGACGATGGCCCGGGTACTCGCGCGAAAGGGCCGGCGCGTCCTTGCGATCGACGGTGACTCGAACCCGAACCTCGCGTTGACACTCGGTCTGCCGCCCGACTCGATGATGGACATGCCGACGCTGACGCGCGACCTCATTCAGCGGAGCCCGGCCGGAGACGAGCTCACGCACTCGCTCGAGGAGATCTGCGCCACACACTCGATCCAGGCGCCCGACGGCGTGACGCTGCTCGTGATGGCCAACCCGCAGCACGCCGGCACCGGGTGACTGTGCTCCCTCCACGCTACCGTGCGTAGCGTCGTCGAAGCCGCCGGGGAACGAGACGAAGACGTGTGCATCCTCGATACCGAGGCATCGCCCGAGCATCTCTCCCGAGGCACCGCCCGCTACGCCGATGCGATGTACGTCGTCGTCGAGCCGTACTACAAGTCGCTCGAGACAGGCAGGCGCATGTCGACGCTCGCCAAGGATCTCGGCCTCGCCCGGGTCGCGCTGATCGCGAACAAGATCCAGGACGACCACGAGCTCGCGGCCGTACGCGAGTTCGCGGAGAAGCACTCGCTCGACCTGGCAGGGCTCGTGCCCTACGACGAAGCGCTACCGGAAGCGGAGCGCGCAGAGCGGGCGCCGCTCGACTTCGCCCCCGACTCGTCCGCGGTCGAAGCGATTGCCGAGCTCGCGGAGAAGATTGCGGCCGATGGACGAGCTTGAGGCCCTGAAGGTCCGCGACGACGTGCTCCAGGCGATGTACTGGATGCACTCGGAGGGCTTCGGGGATGCGCCGAGCGCCGACGAGCTCGCGCGCTTCCTCGCCGTGCCCAAGGACACGCTCGCCGTCTATCTGGAGCGCTTCGTCGCCGATGGGTACCTCGCACGCGAGGCCGGCGGCTTCACTCTCACCGGCCGCGGCGCGGAACTCGGCAAGCGCACGTTCGCTCAGGAGTTCGAGGGCCTGACCGGCCAAGCGCACGGAGAGTGCGACGACGACTGCTGGTGCCACGAGTCGCCCGAGGAGGCCGCGCGGTGCCTCGAGGAGCGGTTGCATGCGAAGTGAGCCCGCACTCCCCAAGAACTTCCTGCGGCCGTGCTTGCTGCTCCTGCTTCGCGAGCAGCCCGCGCACGGGTACGACTTGCTGGAGCGGCTCTCGCCGTTCGGCTTCGCGGGCCAGGACGCCGGCGGCTTGTACCGCACGCTGCGGTCGCTCGAAGAGGACGGGCTCGTCCGTTCGGCGTGGGAGCGCTCGAGCGCGGGACCCGACCGCCGCAAATACGCCCTCACCCGCGCGGGGATGGAGGAGCTGCACGCCTCTGCGAAGGCGCTCGCCCGCGCACAGGAGAAGCTCGCCTCCTTCCTGAGCCGCTACGAGGAGTTCGTGTCCCTCGCGCGCCGGGAACGTGAGCCGGCGCGCCGGTAGCTGCGCGCTGCACTTACCTCGAAATCCTGCCGGCAGTACCCTCGCGTCGTGGGGTCGAAGACCGTCGCGATCGTCGCGGCAACCGTCGTCGCCGTCGCGGCGGCGGCCGGCGCAGCTCCTGCGGCGAAACCGAAGGTCCAGGTCCGCTACGGCGGCACGCTCGTCGTGGCATCGGGCGATCCTGGCCCCCTGAATCCCGCGATCACGAGCTCGGGCCAGGCGCATCCCGTCACGGGCCAGATCTTCAACGGCCTCGTCCGCCTCGATCGTGACTTCGGCCCGCTGCCGGACCTCGCTCGACGCTGGAAGGTGCGGGACGGCGGGCGGACGTACGTCTTCTACCTCGCCCGGAACGCACGGTGGCACGACGGCGTCCCCTTCACCTCTGCCGATGTCAAGTACACGTACGAACAGGTGCTGTTCAAGCTCCATCCCCGCACGCGGACGCTCGCCGATCTCGTGCAGGGGATCGTCACGCCGAACAAGTACATCGTCGTCTTTCGGCTGAAGCAGCCCTACGCACCGTTCCTGCGCTGGCTCGACGAGGAGAACGGAGCGATCTTGCCGCGCCACCTCTACAACGGCACCGACCCGCTCACGAACCCCGTCAATCTGCGGCCGGTGGGAACCGGCCCTTTCAAGTTCGAGTCGTACACGCGCGGCGTCGAGGTCGTGCTCGTTCGCAACAGGGAGTACTTCAAGCCTGGCCTGCCGCGGCTCGACAAGATCGTCTTTCGCGTGATGCAGTCGCCACAGGCGGCGCAGGCGTTCGAGGCCGGGGAGGTCGACCTCTTCATGTTCCCGAGCGGGCCCGACGTCCTTCGCCTCCGCGGGCGCAAGGGGATCACCATCACCGAGCGCGGCCGCGAGGGGAACGCGCGCGTCGTGCCGTTGATCCTCAACCTGCGGCGCAAGCCGTTCGACGACGTCCGCGTCCGTCAGGCGATGGCGTACGCCCTCGACAAGAAGTTCATCGCACGGACCGCGTATGCCGGTCAGCTCGGCCCGGCGACGAGCCCGTTGACGAAGCACATCCGCTGGGCCTATACGTCGAAGCTGCCGCAGTACGCGCGCAATCTCGCCCGGTCACGCTCGCTGCTGAACGCCGCCGGCGTCCGTCCGGGCGGTGACGGCGTTCGCTTCCGAACATCGCTCATCTACGACAGCGCGTTTCAGCGACAGGCGGAGCTGATCAAGTCCGAGCTCGGCGACGTCGGGATCGACGTGAACCTCAGGCTGATGGAGTTCAACACGTGGGTGCGCAGGCTCTACACGGACTGGGACTTCGACATGGGCTACACGAACTTCACGCACCCGCCCGATCCGGACATCGGCTGGAAGCGCATCTATGTCTGCTCGAACATCGTCCACGCACCGTTCACGAATGGCTCGGGCTACTGCAATCCCGGCGTCGATCGTCTCTTCGACCAGGCCCAGGTCGCCCAGAGCCAGGCGAAGCGGGGCCAGCTCTATCGCCGCATCCAGCGGGTCCTCGCCCGCGACGTGCCGGTGATCCCGCTCGCCGACGGCATCGGCCCGTGGATCTGGCGCAACGAGTTCCGTGGCTTCGACCAGGCCGGATCGAAGGGGCCGTTCTCCTTCGGTGAGCGCGCGTGGTGGACGAGGGGATCGAAGAGGCGTACGCGCTGACCTCGGCATCTTCCTCGTTCGCCGGCTCGTAGCCGGCGCGTTTCTGCTGGCCGCGGTCGTCGCGGCTACGTTCGTACTGATCAGCCTC
>DASQWH010000088.1:0-2155 GCA_035640335.1 Gaiellaceae bacterium
TCCTCGTCTGGGGTTCGGGCGGTGGCTGCTCCGGTCGGGCGAACCGCCGTGGCCTCAAAGGCTCTTCACCAAGCTCTCGTGCTCCTCCTTCTCAACGACAAAAACCGCTGCAAGCAGCGGCCTTTTTTCCGTTCGGCTCGCATGAACCTCCGCGCTGCGCGTCTCCGGGCCGCGGGAGGTGAGGGAACGGGTGCGCCCCTGCTTGCAGAATCACAGGGTAGCAGTCAGTTCTCGCACGAATTCGTCGAGACTTCGGGTCGATTGCTCGCCGCCGCGCTCGCGAACGGCCAGCGCGTCCTCGGATTCCCGGTCGCCGTAAACGATGACGTAGGGAATCTTTTCCACCTCGGCGTTGCGGATCCGCTTGCCGACCGTCTCGTCGGAATCGTCGACCTCGACGCGGAACTGCGACAGCCTCTCGGCGACTGCGCGGGCGGCCTCCCGGTGATCCTGGCCGACCGGGATGATCCGGATCTGCACCGGCGCAAGCCACAACGGGAACGCTCCGGCGTAATGCTCGATGAGGATCCCGATGAAGCGCTCGAACGAGCCGAAGAAGGCGCGGTGGATCACGAAGACGGGGTGCTCCTGGTTGTCGGCGCCCATGTAGGTCAGGCCGAAGCGCGCCGGCATCTGCCCATCGAGCTGGATCGTCCCGAGCTGCCACGAGCGGCCCAGGACATCCGTCATGTGGAGATCGATCTTCGGCCCATAGAACGAGCCCTCCCCCTCGCCGACGAAGTAGTCAATCCCGTGCCGTTCGAGCGCGCGGACCAGCTCGGCCTCGGTGAAGTCCCACTCCTCGTCGGTGCCGAGCTTGTTGTCAGGACGCGTCGAAAGCTCCGCTCTAGGCTCGAGGTCGAAGAGCCCATAGAGGAACTTGAGGTAGTCGAGCGTCCCGTCGAGCTCGGTGTCGATCTGCTCGCGGGAGCAGAAGATGTGGGCGTCGTCCTGCGTCACGTACCGCACCCGAGTGAGGCCGTGGAGCGTCCCGGCGCGCTCGTTGCGGTGGAGCGGCGCCGCCTCCGCGTACCGCAAGGGCAGGTCCCGGTAACTCCGGAGGGAGCTGCCGAAGAGGACCATGTGCCCGGGACAGTTCATCGGCTTGATCGCGTAGCTGTGCTCCTCGTCGATGGGGATCAGGAACATGTTCTCGCGGAACTTCTCCCAATGGCCGGAGGTGACCCACAGCGACTTGTCGTAGATCAGCGGCGTCTTCACCTCGAGGTAGCCGCGGCGTGCGTTCTCGCTGCGGCGCAGATCCTCGAGCGTGGTGAAGATGGCCATTCCCTTCGGGTGCCAGAACGGCGAGCCCGGGGAGTGCTCGTCGAAGTGGAAGAGGTCGAGATCCTGCCCGAGCCGACGGTGATCCCGCTTCTGCGCCTCCTCGATCCGCTCGAGGTAGGCCTGCAGGTCCGCCTCGGAGTAAAACGCCGTCCCGTAGATCCGCGTCAGCTGCTTGTTGTGCTCGTCCCCGCGCCAGTAGGCGCCGGCGAGGCCGGTGAGCTTGAACGCCTTGATCGGGCGCGAGTCCTGCAGGTGCGGGCCACGGCAGAGATCGGTGAAGTCGCCCTGCGTGTAGAGCGAGATGTCGCCCTCCGCGGTATCGACGAGCTCGACCTTGTAGGGCTCGCCCTCCTCCTCGAAGCGCTTGCGCGCCTCGTCGCGGGAGGTGTCTTCGCGCTTCCATGCCCGCCCCTCTGCGAGCTCGCGGCGGACCTCTTCCTCGATCCGCTCGAGTGCGTCGTCGCCGATCGGCTCCGGGAATTCGAAGTCGTAGTAGAAACCGTTCTCGATCGGAGGCCCGATCGCGACCTTCACACCGGGATAGAGCCGCCGGACGGCCTCGGCGAGCAGGTGTGCGGCCGAATGGCGCAGGACGTAGAGCGCGTCCGGGTCGTCCGCGTCGCGCGTGGTCAGGATCTGGATCGGCTGCCCATCTTCCAGCGGGAGCCGCAGGTCCTGCAGCCGGCCGTTCGAGCGGACCAGCACTGCCTCCTCGGCGAGCTTGGGGCCGATCGCGGCAGCCGCGTCGAGCCCGGTGGCGCCGTCGGGAAGTTCCAGCTCGGACGAATCGGGAAGGATCACGCGCATGGAAGAGACGGTACCGCAGCACCCCAGGGACGACGATCGAAACGACGAGGCCGAGGGCACG
>DASQWH010000089.1:0-4294 GCA_035640335.1 Gaiellaceae bacterium
CGAGCTCGACCCAGACGTCGACTCCTGATCCACCGCATATCGTTCCGCCGTGGCGGCGGAGCGAGTTGCGGTCATCGGAGCGGCGCTCGACCTCGGCGCCGGCCGGCGTGGCGTCGACATGGGCCCGTCGGCGATCCGGTACGCGGGGCTGAGCGAACGGCTCGCGGACGCGGGCATCCAGGTCGAGGACCGGGGCAACGTGCACGCCGCGCTCGCCGAGACCCGGGCCAGCGGCTCGGACCGCGCGCGCTTCCTCGACGAGATCCTCGCCGTCTGCAGGCGGGTCGCGGCCGAGGTGGAGGAAGCCCGCGGGGCCGGTCTCACGCCGCTCGTGCTCGGCGGTGACCACTCGATCGCGATCGGCACGCTCAGTGGCCTTGCGGAAACGGGGCCAGGAGGCGTGCTGTGGCTCGACGCCCACGGCGACCTGAACACGCCGGAGACGACGCCGACCGGCAACGTCCATGGCATGCCGCTCGCGGCCGTGCTCGGCCTGTGCGGGTTCGAAGGCCACGACGACCTCAGGCTGCCGGCGGTGGAGCCAGAGCGCGTGGCACTGGTCGGAGTGCGCTCGCTCGACCCGGGCGAGCGTGAGGCCGTCAGGAAGCTGGGGGTTGCCGTCTACACGATCAGCGACCTCGACCGGCGGGGGGTTGAGCCCGTGATCGCCGAGGCGCTCGAGCGTGTGTCCGGCTCGTCGTTCCTGCACGTCTCGGTCGACCTCGACGTCGTCGATCCGGAGTTCGCGCCCGGCGTCGGCGACCCGGTCCTCGGCGGGCTTTCCTACCGCGAGGCGCACCTCGCGCTCGAGCTCGTCGCCGAGGCAGGCGTCCTCACGTCGCTCGAGCTCGTCGAGGTCAACCCGATCCGCGACCACGAGAACACGACGGCGCGGCTCGCGGTCGCCCTCGCGGCGAGCGCGCTCGGGGCGCGGATCCTCTAGACGAGAACGTCCGCCGAACAGCCGAAGACGAGCACGCTGAAGACGTCGCCCGCTTCGACACCCTCTAGCTGATGATGCGAAAGGTCGACCTCGATGTTGTCCCAGGCGTCGAGGCCAAGAGCGGCCCCCCCTTCGTCGGAGCCGTAGCAGAGCAGCGTCTCGGCGCCGATCACATTGCGCCGCAGCTTCATGCGCCGCGCGATCCCTTCGAGCTCGCGAAGCTCCTCGAGCGGGTCGATGCGCGAGTTCGAGTCGGAGCCGATACAGAGGCCGATGCCCCGCTCACGCACGCGGCCGACCGGGAGGAAGCCGTCGCCCAGGTTCGCCTCCGTGGTCGGGCACGCGCAGATCCGCGTCCCGGTCTGGGCGAGCAAGTCGAGCTCCGCGTCGTCGGCGTGCGTTGCGTGGATGACCGTCGTGCGCGGGCCCAGGCAACCGGTGCGCGCCAGCAGCTCGATGGGGCGGACGCCGTGCTCGGCGAGGCACTCCTCGAGCTCGCGCGGCTGCTCGTCGGCGTGGACGTGGAGGACGAGACCTTCGGCGTCCGCGTGCCGGGCGATCGCCTCGAGCCAGTCGGGCGGGCAGGCACGCACGGAGTGGGGGGCGACGCCGACGCTGAGGCCCTGCGCGCGGAGCCGCGCGACGTCGTCGAGGTAGTCGTCGACGCTTGCGTGCCTGAAGCGCTCGACACCGCCGCGCGCATAGGCGGTGTAGAGGAGGACGAAGCGGACGCTCGCGGCGGCAGCCGCCTCCGCGGCGGCGAGCGCTTCGTCGTAGCCGAGGTAGTGGAACTCGCCGACTGCGGTGTAGCCGGCGGCACGCATCTCGCGGTAGGCAAGCTCGTAGTCTCGGCGGACTGTCTCGGGGGTCTGGCGCTCGGCCTCGGCGACCATCGCGTCGCGCCAGCCCCAGAAGTCGTCGCCTTCGGTCTTGCCGCGCAGGCGGCGCTGGAACGCGTGGCTGTGGACGTTGACGAAGCCGGGGATCGTGAGGCGCTCCGTCACGGGGCCGTGAACCTATCGGACGGCTCTTCCTGTGGCGCAGCCGATCCCCCTACTTATGGTGCATCCCACCTCCTCCCGGCGCGAACGCGCCTGTCCGCGAGGCGGACCGGGGGGAAGGGGTCCCCAGCGCCCCGGCGAGCGCGAGGCGAGGCGCGGCGCACGTGTCTGTCACGAAAGCCGAGCAAATCAGCAACTCCTCCAAGCGCCGGGCTCTATCCTTGCCCCATGTCCGCCCGCGCGGTGCCGGCGCCGCTTGCCGCGATTCCGAACGCGCTCACCGTCCTGCGCCTGGCGCTCATTCCCGTGTTCGTCGTCCTCCTCGTCCCTGCCGACGAGGGGGAGAGCCTTGCGGCAGCCGTCGTCTTCGCCGTCGCGGGGATCAGTGACTACCTCGACGGCTGGCTCGCGCGCCGCTGGAACGTCCAGTCCGCGTTCGGCCGGGTCGCGGACCCGCTCGCCGACCGGCTGATGATCGACGCGGCCGTGATCATCCTCGTCCTCGTCCACGACCGCCTGCCCTGGATCGCGCTCGCGCTCATCATCGGGCGAGACATTCTCCTCGTCGCCGGGTACAAGCTCGTCATGCCGCCCGGTTACGAGCTCACGGTCAACTTCCTCGGCAAGGCCGCGACCTGGGTCCTGTACTGCGCGCTCGTGTTCGTGCTGCTCACGGACGAGAGCGCCAGCTGGCCGCTGTGGCTCTTCTGGGCCGGCCTCGGCCTCGCGCTCGTCGCCGGGATCCAGTACGCCGCCACAGCGATCCGCGGAGCACGCGCGTGAAGGCCGTCGTCATGGCCGGCGGCGAGGGCACACGCCTGCGGCCGCTCACGTCGAACCAGCCGAAGCCGATGGTCCAGGTCGTCGGCAAGCCCTGCATGGAGCACATCCTCGAGCTTCTCCGCGCGCACGGCTTCGAGGACGTGATCGTGACCGTCGCGTTTCTGCCGCAGGCAATCCGCTCGTACTTCGGCGACGGCGAGAGCCTCGGGCTCGCGATCGAGTACTCCGTCGAGGAATCGCCGCTCGGCACCGCGGGCTCGGTCCGCCTCGCGGGCGACAAGCTCGACGAGACCTTCCTCGTCATCTCGGGCGATGCCCTTTGCGACTTCGACCTGACGAAGCTGCTGGAGTTCCACCGCCAGCGCGAGGCTGCCGTCACGATCGGCCTCAAGTCGGTCGAGAACCCGCTCGAGTTCGGGATCGTCGTCACCGACTCGGAAGGGCGCGTGGAGCGGTTCCTGGAGAAGCCCTCCTGGAGCCAGGTCTTCTCGGACACGATCAACACCGGCGTCTACGTCCTCGAGCCGGAGGTGTTGCGGCACATCCCGACCGATCGGCCGTACGACTTCTCGAAGGAGCTCTTTCCGCTCCTGCTCGAGATGGGTAGGCCGATCTACGGCCTCGCGATGGAGGGCTACTGGCAGGACATCGGGAACCTCGACCAGTTTCGGCAGGCGAATTTCGACGCCCTCGACGAACGCGTACGGCTGAACGTGCCCGGCGTCCGCCTGCGGGGCAACGTCTGGATGGGCGAGGGGGTGGACGTCGACGACCTCGAGCGCGTCGAGGGACCCGCATTCATCGCCAACTACTGCCGGATCGCGCGGGATGCGACCGTCGGCCCGTACTCCGTGCTGTCCGCGAGCGTGACGTTGCGTGAGCGCGCGCGGACGACGCGCTCGGTGATCGACGCGGCGACCCACATCGGCCGCGGCGCGCTGATCGAGGGCGCGATCGTCGGGCGCTCGTGCGACATCCGGGCGCACGCGCGCCTGCAGGAGGGCGTGGCGATCGGAGACGAGGTGCAGATCGGCGCCGAGAGCGTGCTCATGCCCGGCGTCCGCGTCTACCCGTACAAAGAGGTCGAAACCGGCACGCAGATCTACGAGAGCCTGATCTGGGAGTCGCGCGCGTCGCCGCGGCTCTTCGGCAAGGACGGAGTCTCGGGGCTCGTCAACGTCGATCTGACGCCGGAGACGGTGACGCGGCTCGCCGTCGCGCTCGGCACGGCGCTTCCAAGAGGAGCCGGCGTCGTCGCGAGCCGCGAGGTGTCTCCGGCCTGCCGCATGGTCGAGCGTGCGATGGTCGCCGGCCTGAACTCGACCGGCATCGACGTCGCCGACCTGCGTGTGCTGCCGAGCGCGGTCGGGCGGCATCTGCTGAAGACGCACGACTATGACGCGGGCTTCCACGTCGGCCTCTCGGCGAGCGACCCGGAGGTCGTGCAGGTCCGCTTCTTCGAGCAGCCCGGCATCCAGCTGACGGCGGCGCTCCAGAAAGAGATCGAGAAGCACTTCTCCCGGCAGGAGCTGCGCCGTGCGGCCGCGGGCGACGTCGGCACCGTCTC
>DASQWH010000090.1:0-4184 GCA_035640335.1 Gaiellaceae bacterium
GGAGAGCTCGAGCCGCTCGAGCGCGGCCACGTTCGCCTCGAGCTGCTCGACGCTGCTCGCCCCGATCAGGGTCGAGGTCACCCGCTCGTCGCGGAGCGTCCAGGCGAGCGCGAGCTGCGCCAGCGACTGGCCGCGACCGGCGGCGAGCTCGTTCAGCGCCTGCACCTTCGCGAGCGTCTGCTCGTTCAGCTGCTCGGGAGAGAGCGACCCGTCTTGGCTTGCGCGCGAGCCCTCGGGAATCCCCTGCAGGTACTTGTCCGTCAGCATGCCCTGCGCGAGCGGCGAGAAGACGATGCAGCCGACGCCGAGGTCGTCGAGCGCATCGAGCAGCTCGTCCTCGATCCAGCGGTTCAGCATCGAGTACGACGGCTGGTGGAGGACGAAGGGCGTGCGGAGCTCGCGCAGAATCGCAGCCGCCTCCCGTGTCTTGGCCGCCGAGTACGACGAGATGCCGACGTAGAACGCCTTCCCTTCGCGAACGGCGGTGTCGAGGGCGCCCATCGTCTCCTCCAGCGGCGTGTCCGGGTCGAAGCGGTGCGAGTAGAAGATGTCGACGTACTCGAGCCCCATGCGCGCGAGGCTCTGGTCGAGGCTCGCGAGCAGGTACTTGCGCGAGCCGTGGTCGCCGTACGGGCCCGGCCACATGTCATAGCCGGCCTTCGTCGAGATGACGAGCTCGTCGCGGAACGGCTGCAGGTCGGAGCGCATGATCGTGCCGAAGTTCTCCTCAGCCGAGCCGTACGGCGGGCCGTAGTTGTTCGCGAGGTCGAAGTGCGTGATGCCGAGGTCGAAGGCACGGCGGACGATCGCCCGGCTGACGTCGAGCGGCCGCTCATACCCGAAGTTCTGCCAGAGGCCGAACGAGATCGCCGGCAAGAGCAGCCCGCTACGGCCCGAGCGCCGGTACGCCATCCGCCCGTAGCGGTCGTCCGCGGGCGTGTAGGGGCCCTCAAGCAAGGAGCGCCTCGAGGCCGACCGTGAGCCCCGGCGGCAGCGACGGGAGCCGCTCGAGCGCCAGCAGCACGCCCGGTACGTAGGCCTCGCGCGAGAACGCGTCGTGGCGGATCGTGAGCAGCCCGCCCGGCTCGCCGAACAGCACCTCCTGATGCGCGACGAGGCCCGGCAACCGCACCGAGTGGATCGGAGCGCTCCCGCCCATGCGCTCGGCGGTCGCCTTCGCCGTCCCCGACGGAGCGTCGTGCTTCGACTCGTGATGGAGCTCGACGATCTCCCCGCGCGGCAGCATGCGGGCGGCTTCGCCCGCGAAGCGCATCATCAGCACCGCGCCGACCGCGAAGTTCGGCGCCACGAACAGCGAGACGTTCTGGTCGCGGGCGAGGCCGCCGAGGTGGTCCAGCTCCTCCTGCCCCATCCCGGTCGTGCCGACGACGCCCGGCACGCCCTGCTCGAGGCAGCGGCGGACGGTCACGAAGACGGCGTCCGGCCGCGTGAAGTTGATCGCCGCGTCGTGGCCCGCCACCTCGAGCCGGTCGTCGCGCCCGATCGGCGTCACCTCGTGCCTCGCCTGCTCGAGCGCAGGCCGCAGCACGCTGCCCACTTTCCCGTAAGCGCCTACGAGCGCGAGTTTCATGCCGCGGCGGCGCGCGCCGCGAGCGACGGTTCAATCCGCCGCACGGCCTCGCGGAATCGACCCTCGCTCGGGCCGATCCCCGCGGCGGAGAGCTTCTCGGGCGCAAGCAGCATCCCGGCAAGCTCGGCGACCGCCTCGGCGGTGACGGCGTCGATCTCCGCAACGATCCGGTCGAGCATGAGCAGCTCCGTGTCAGTGATCAGCGACTTGCCGAGGCGGCTCATGCGGGCGGAGGTCGCCTCCATCGAGAGCAGGATCCTCCCCTTGAGGTTTTCCTTCGCGCGCTCGAGCTCCGCGTCGGAGACGTTGCCGGCTGCCACGTCGGCGATCTCGCCCATCGCGATCTCCAGGCACTCGCCCAGGTTCTCCTCGCGCGTGCCGACGTAGAACCCGATCAGGCCCGTGTCCGTGTACTGCGACGCGAACGTGTAGACCGCGTACGCGAGGCCGCGCTTCTCGCGGATCTCCTGGAAGAGGCGCGAAGACGCCGACCCGCCGAGCAGCGCGTCGAGGAGCGACGCGGCGAAGCGGCGCCGGTCGGAGCGGGCGATCCCGGGCGCGCCGAGACAGACGTGGTACTGCTCGGTCTTCTTGCGCTGGAACTTCACGGCGGGGGGCGGCGCCTTCACGAGCGGCGAGCGGACTCGCGGGCCGCCCGCGGATGCGCCGTCGAGCTTCGCCTGCGCCCGTTCGAGCAGCGCCAGCAGCTCCTCGTGGCGCACGTTCCCGGCCGCCGCGAAGACGAGGTTGCCGGGCGAGTACATGCGCCTGTGGTACGTGGAGAGCGTGCGCCTGCCGACCGTCGAGATGACGTCAGCGTTGCCGAGGATCGGGCGCCCGAGCGGGTGGTCGCCGAAGACGGCCTGCGAGAAGAGGTCGTGGACGAGCTCATGCGGCGTGTCCTCGTACATGGCGATCTCCTCGAGCACGACCTCGCGCTCGGCGTCGATGTCCGCGAAGAGCGGGGCGAAGACCATGTCGCTCATCACGTCCAGCGCCCGCTCGAGGTGGTGGTCCGCAACGCGCACGTAGACGACCGTGTGCTCGCGCGACGTCGCCGCGTTCAGCTCGCCGCCGAGCGCGTCGAACGTCTCGGCGATCTCCTGCGCGCTGTACGACTGCGTGCCCTTGAAGAGCAGGTGTTCGATGAAGTGCG
This sequence comes from Gaiellaceae bacterium, assembly GCA_035640335.1. Taxonomy (GTDB): domain Bacteria; phylum Actinomycetota; class Thermoleophilia; order Gaiellales; family Gaiellaceae; genus VAXT01. The sequence goes on from DASQWH010000090.1 coordinate 2,748, forward strand.
AGATGCCCGCGCGCGCAGGCGTCTCGTCACGCGAGCCGGCGCCGATCCAGAGACCGAGCGCGACCGACCGCACGCTCGAGAGACGCTCCGTGATCACGCGCAGGCCCGAGTCGAGCTCGGACATGACGTACTTCTGCACGGTCTGATCGTAAGCGGCCAGACACCCCGGCGGGGTGGCTGGCCTTCCTACTTCCTTTTCAGTCCTCGCGCCGCGAGCCTCGGCCCCGGCCGCCACGGCGGTCGCCGCCGCGGCCTCCGCCGCCGCCATCGCGCCTCGGTGGGCGCTCGCTCCGCTCGCGTGGCGGAGCCGCCTTCGCCCGCTCGATCAGCTCCTCCGGCTCGACGAGTGTCCCGTTCTCGTGCTTCGCGACGAGCTTGAGGCCGATGCGGCCGCGAGCCTTGTCGACCTCCTGGACGAGGACGTCGAGCACGTCGCCGCGTCCGATCACATCCTCGATGTGGCCGACGCGGCCCGGGCCCACGTTCGAGACGTGGAGCAGGCCGTCCGTGCCCTTCTTCAGCTCGACGAACGCGCCGAACTCGGTCGTCTTCACGACCTTGCCCGTGTACGTGTCGCCGACCTCGGGCTCCTTCGTCAGGCCCTGGATCGCCTCGATCGCCGCGTCCGACTTGGTCCCTTCTGTCGCGTAGATGAGGATCGTGCCGTCCTCCTCGATGTCGATCTGCACGTCGTGGTCGGCCTCGAGCGCGCGGATCGTCTCGCCGCCCTTGCCGATGACGAGCCCGATCTGCTCCGGGTCGATCTTGATCGACGAGATGCGCGGCGCGTGCGCGGCGAGCTGCTCGCGCGCCGTCGGCAGCGCCTCGGCCATCTTGTCGAGGATGAACTCGCGCGCGCGTCTCGCCTGGGCGAGCGCGTTCCGCATGATCTCCTGGGTGACGCCGGTGATCTTGATGTCCATCTGCAGGGCGGTGATCCCGTCGCGGGAGCCGGCAACCTTGAAGTCCATGTCGCCGAGATGGTCCTCCGCGCCCTGGATGTCCGTCAGGATCGTGTAGTCGTCGCCCTCCTTGACGAGGCCCATCGCGATCCCGCTCACCGGCGCCTTGACCGGGACGCCCGCGTCCATGAGCGCGAGCGTCGACCCGCAGACCGAGCCCATCGACGACGAGCCGTTCGACTCGAGCGTCTCGGAGACGAGCCGGATCGTGTACGGGAACTCCTCGAGCGGCGGCACCATCGGCTCGAGCGCGCGCTGCGCCAGCGCACCGTGGCCGATGTCACGGCGCTTCGGGCCGCGCATGAACCCGGTCTCGCCGACCGAGTACGGCGGAAAGTTGTAGTGGTGCATGTAGCGCCGCTCCTGCTCGAGCGAGAGGTCGTCGATGCGCTGGCCTTCCTTCGCGGTGCCGAGCGTGAGCAGCGTCATGATCTGCGTCTGGCCGCGCGTGAAGAGCGCTGAGCCGTGCGTGCGC
>DASQWH010000091.1:0-9826 GCA_035640335.1 Gaiellaceae bacterium
GGCGTCGGCTCCGAGTCGCTGCGTGTGGTCACGAGCGCCAGGGCGACGCCGGCCACGGCGAGCAGCGCGGCGACGACGAGCAGCGCGGCGAGGGAGACGGGCAGCCGCCGCACGGGCCTGCGCCTGAGGACGTTCGTGATCGCCGTCACCTCCGTCGGGGGCACGTCGACGGGGGCGATGCCGCCGAGGCGGTCGATCAGCTCGCGGCCGTCCTGGGGCCGGTCTGCGGGATCCTTCGCCAAAGCGGCAGCCGTCAGCGCCGCGAGAGCGGGCGGGGCGTCCCGGCGGAGCTCCACCACCGGCGGTGCCGCCTCCTCGCGGTGGCGGCGCGCGACGTCGAACGCGTCAGGCGCGTCGAACGGGAGCCGCCCGGTGAGCATGCGAAAGAGGACGACGCCGAACGAATAGACGTCGCTCGCCGCCGTCGCCGGCTCGCCGCCCGCCTGCTCCGGCGACATGTACGCGGCGGTGCCGATCAGCGTGCCGTCCTCGGTGAGCGTCTCGGCGCCGCTCACGCGCGCGATGCCGAAGTCCGCGACCTTGGCGCGGCCCTCTTCGTCGAAGAGGACGTTCGACGGCTTCAGGTCGCGGTGGACGACTCCCCTGCCGTGCGCGTGTGCGAGCGCGGCGGCGATCTCATGTGCGATCCGCTCCGTATCCGCGTCGGCGAGCGGCTCGCCGGAGACGAATCGCTCCTCGAGCGTCCCGCCGGGCAGGTGCTCGAAAACCATGTACGGGCGCGAGTCCTCGCTGCCGTAGTCGTAAAGCAGGCAGATGTTCGCGTGGCTGAGCGACGCAACCGCTTGGGCTTCCCGCTCGAAGCGCGTCGCGTCGGCGCCGGGGCCGAGCAGCTTGATGACGACGAGCCTGTCGAGCTGTGGGTCATCGGCGACCCAGACCTCGGCCATGCCACCGCCGCTCAGCCGCTCGACGAGGCGGTAACGCCCCGCGATCGAGTCTGGCACCACGCCAGTAGCTTATGACCGCGAGATGGGTGTGCACGGAGTCGATCTCCTGTCGTTCGAGGCGGCGCAGAAGCTCGTCCTCGAGCGGGCTCGGGCGCTACCGGCCGAGACCGTGCCGATCGGGGAGGCTGCCCGCCGTTTCGTCGCCGAACCGGCCCGCGCCGCGGTTGACCTGCCTCCGTTCGACACCTCCGCGATGGACGGATTCGCCGTTCGAGCGGAGGACACGCCCGGCATGCTGTCCGTGGCGTTCCGCATCGCTGCAGGCCGCCCGGCGTCGAGGCCGCTCGAGCCCGGAGAGGCGATGGCGATCGCGACGGGCGGTGTCGTCCCGGCGGGCGCCGATGCCGTCATCCCCATCGAGTATGTTGTCGATCATGACAACAGCGTGGAGATCCCAGAGGCTGTCGAGACGGGCGCCAACGTGCGGCCGGCCGGCGGAGACATCGCCGCGGGCGACGTGGTTGTCGAGGAGGGCACGCGGCTGGGAGCCGCACAGGTCGGCGCACTCGCTGCGGCCGGCATCGCCGAGGTTCGCTGCGCCCGCCGCCCGCGCGCCGCCGTCCTGGCGACGGGCAGCGAGCTGCGCTCCCCCGGAGAGCCGCTCGAGCCAGGGCAGATCTACGAGTCGAACGGGCTGATCCTCGTTGCGCAGCTCGAGTCGGCCGGCGCCGAAGTCGAGCGGCTGCCGGTCGTCGCCGACGACGAGGGCGCGCACCGCGACGCGATCGGGCAGGGCCTCGAGGCCGACGTGCTCGTCACGACGGGCGGGGTCTCGGTGGGGCCACACGACCTCGTCCGCTCTGTCGAGGCCGAGCTCGGCGTCGAGGAGGTCTTCTGGGGCGTCTCGATCAAGCCCGGGAAGCCGATCTCATTCGGCGTCGGAGGCGAGTGCCTCGTCTTCGGGCTTCCCGGCAATCCCGTGTCGGCGCTCGTCGGCTTCGAGCTGTTCGTGCGACCGGCCGTCCTGGCGCTGCAAGGAGCGGCGGACGCCCTCCCGCGGTTCGAGCACGCGCGTCTCGCGCACCCGGTCCGGCCCGATCCGCGCCGCGACGAGCTCGTCCGGGCCCGGATCGCCGACTCGGCCGACGGAGTGCTCCTCGAGCCGCTCGCGGGCAGAGAGTCACACATGATCGCGCGCGCGGCCGGCGCGGATGCGCTCGTCCTCGTCCCGCACGGCGACGACGAGCTGCGGGCCGGAGCAGTCGTCTCGTACCTCCGGCTCTCCTAGTCGTCAGACGGCGGTGGCGCGTCTCCGCTCGCGCTCGCGTCTGCGCTCGCGCGCGAAGAGCACGCTTCGGCGAACGAGGGCGCGAATCGGCCCCAGCGGAGGCCGCTCGGCGGTCTCGGGATAGGGCGCGTAACGGCCGGCGGTCAGCGCGGCGAGCTGTCCCGAGACCGCGAGCCACCCGCAGAAGAGAACGACCGACGTGAGCGGCACGTAGCCGACCGCGACGAGCTGAGCGAGGTACCAGGGGGCATCGAGGCCGAGATCGAGACGTGTCGCGAAGGAGACGACGAGCAAGGCCGGGCCCGCGAAGCCCGCGGCGAGGGTCGCCGCGCGCAGGAACGGGCTCCGATCCCGCACCTGCGGGAGCCAGATCCACGCGTGGAGTGACGGAAGCACGAAGATGAGTGCGAACGGGTTCGTCGCGACGACGAGGAGCGAGAGCACGGCGAGCACCAGGAGCGACGCCGTGTAGCCCGCCAGCTCCTCCTCGGCGCGCACCGGACGGCGCGGAAACAGCCGATCGCGCGCGACGAGCCAGGAAACGCCGAGAAAACACGTGAAAATGGCGAGCCCGAGGAGCGGCCAGCTCGTTCCGGGCGAGCTCTCCGGCGAGAGCGGGCGGGCGGCACCCCGCTCCCAGACTCCGAGCAGCGCGAACAGCTCGAACAGCGCCCCCGCGAAGAGCCAGTAGGCAAGCCTCGTGCGGTAGCTGCGCAGCGCGGGCGCCAGGCGGATGTGCCGCCGCCGCAGGCGCGCGAAAAGGTCGACGATCACGGCCAGACACGGGAGGAGCGCCGCACCGAGGATGAGGATGAGCGCCCACCCATGGATCGTGCGCGACCCGAGGTAGACGTAGCTCGAGGTGCCCTGGGCGAGCTCGACTTCTTCGTCGAGCGAGCCGAGCAGGGCCTGGGCGGAGCGGCCGACGGCGCCGAGGCTGCGGCGGTCGAGCCGGTCGGTGCTGTCTCCGAACGCCGGAGGTGGCCGCGAGCCCGCGGTCGTCAGCGTCAGCGCGGGAACACCGTGGCCGACGAACGGCGCCTGCTCGTAGAGGCTGAACGGGAACGCGAGGTCGAAGAGCTGCGCCACGGCGGACGGATGCCTGGGCTCGTCGCCGGTCTGCTCGAGGATCCGGATCGCCGCCGTGCGCACCAAGGCAGCGGCCGGCGAGCGGGGCCGGTCGCCGGCGATCTCGAGCCGCGGCCGGGCACGTCCCGCGACCGCCTGCAGGTTGATGACGGCGACGATGCGGTCGCGGTAGCGCGAACGCTTGACGAATCGCTCTGCGCCCAGGGCACCAAAGGAGCCGCCGTCGGTCGAGAGGAAGACGATCGTGTGGTTCGGGCGCGGCGGGCTCGGGGGCTCGGCCGGAGCCGCGAACGAGCGTGCGATCTCGAGCAGCGCCGCCGTGCCAGACGCGTTGTCGTTCGCGCCCGGGCTGTCGCCGGTGTTGTCGCGGTGCGCCATGACGACGATCGCATCGGCCGTGCTGCCCGCGCGCGCGGCGTAGACGTTCTCGAGCTCGACCCGTCCCCGGCCAGGGATTTTCACGGGAAAACGGTCGGTCTCGACCTGCGGAAAGCGCAGCTCCGTCAGGCGGTCCGAAACCCACTGCGCCGCTTCGGGCGCCTTCGGCGAGCCCGGAGAGCGATCCGGGTACGACTTCGCGAAGTCGACCGCGAGCTGGCGCGCGGACGCCGCGTCGAACGCGGGCGGAAGCTGTGGCGCCCGCAGCGGCTGCGGCCGCGCCACGGTGAAGGACGCCGCGAGCAGCGGGATACCAACGAGCAGCCACGTTCCGCGGTACATGCGCCCGTTGACAGGACGGTCGAGCGAGCCGCGGCGCGGCCGCCGCCGCTCCTCGGAGGGCGGGGACGAGGCCATGCCGAGGCTATAGTAGGTACGGCCCATTCCTACCGCGCTCAGGCCGGAATGTCCGATTCCTCGACCATTCTCCTCGTCGACGACGAGGATTCTGTCCAGAAGCTCCTGACGTACCCGCTCGAACGCGACGGCTTTCGCGTCGTCGCCGCGCGGGACGGCGAGGAGGCACTGCAGCTCTTCGCGGCAGAGCCCGTCGACCTCGTCGTGCTCGACATCATGCTCCCGAAGCTCGACGGCCTCGAGGTCTGCAAGCGGCTGCGCGCGGAGAGCTCCGTGCCGATCATCATGCTGACCGCGCGGGACGACGAGTTCGACACGGTGCTCGGTCTCGAGCTCGGCGCCGACGACTACATCACGAAGCCGTTCTCGATCCGCGAGTTCCGGAGCCGCGTGCGCGCCCTGCTGCGACGGGCGGGGCCGGCGCAACGAGCTCGCGAGACGGGGGAAGTGCTCGAGGCGGGCCCGCTGCGGATCGATCCCGACCGCCGCACGGCGCAGCTCGACGGGCAGGCGATCGAGCTCACGTACGTCGAGTTCGAGCTCCTGCGCACGCTTGCGGCGTCGCCAGGACGAGTCTTCAGCCGGCGCGCTCTGCTCGAGGCGGTGTGGGGAGACGCCGCCTACCGCGAGCCGCGGACGATCGACGTCCACGTCCGCCACCTGCGCGAGAAGCTCGAGCAGGACCCGAGCGATCCTGACCTGATCCTGACCGTGCGAGGCGCCGGGTACCGCTTCCGCGAGCCGTGAACCGGCTCCGCCCGCAGAGCGTCGGGGCGCAGCTCAGCCTTGCGCTGCTGCTCGTCGTCGCCGGCGCCCTCGCCTTCGTCTACCTGATCGTCATCCCGTCGCTCGAGCGGCGGCTGGTGGACGACCGTCGCGCGGAGTCGGCACGCGTGGCGTCGCGCCTCGCGACGCGGTTGCGGAACGACTCGGCGTTTTGGCAGGAGAAGGTCACGGACGCCGCGGTCACGTCCGGCACGCGCGTCGCCGTGCTGCAGCTGATCGACGAGCATCCGCTGGCGATGTCGGTCATCTACACGGCCGGCGGAGGGAATCTGCAGGGGCTCGACAGGGACGCGGTCGCACTCGCCGCCGCGCGGACGCTCACGCCCCAACGCGGGACGGCCGACCGCGGCGGCGCGCGCTACGCCGAGGCGGCGGATCTGATCGGCCCCGACTTCGTCGTCCTCGTGTCGACCTCGCTCCAGGACGCTGACCACACCGTCGACCTGGTCAAGCGGCGGATCCTGATCGCCGGCGCGCTCGCGCTCGTGCTCGTGCTCCTCGTCGGCTACATCGCCGCCCGCATGTTCGCGCGCAGGATCCGGCGCCTCGAGCGCGCCGCGGAGCGCATCGCAGGCGGACACTTCGAAGAGCCGGTCGTCGACCCAGCGGCGGACGAGCTCGGTGAGCTCGCACGCGCGTTCGACCGCATGCGGGAACGGCTCTCGAAGCTCGAGCGCGCGCGGCGCGAGTTCATCGCCAACGCATCCCACGAGCTTCGCACTCCGCTCTTCTCGCTCGCGGGCCACCTCGAGCTGCTGGTCGAAGAGGACCTCGACGAGGCGACCCGGCGCGAGTTTCTCGTCGGCATGCGCGAGCAGGTCGATCGGCTGACGAAGCTCGCGGCCGAGCTGCTCGACCTGTCACGCCTCGACGCGGGCCGGCTGCGCGTCGAGCGAACCCGGCTCGACCTCGGCCGCGTCGCCGACCTGCTCCTCGAGGAGTTCCAGCCGCTCGCGCGAGGCAGCGACCACCCGCTCGTGCTCGCATCGGACGGGCGCGTCGCCGCGCTCGCGGATGAGCAGCGCGTACTCCAGATCGGACGCGCCCTGATCGAGAACGCGCTCCGTCACACCCCCGAGGGCACGCCGGTGCGAATCGAGACCGGCCGCCGCGACGGCCGAGCCGTGCTCCGGGTCGTCGACGAAGGGCCCGGAATCGCGCCCGAGCACGCCGCGCACGTCTTCGAGCGCTTCTACCGCGCGGACGGAGCGCTCGCGTCCGGCAGCGGGCTCGGGCTCGCCATCGCCAGCGAGCTCGCGCAGGTCATGGGCGGCGAGATCGAGCTCGAGTCGCGCCCCGGCCACACCGTCTTCACACTCCTGTTGCCACAGGAGACAACAGCCTCGCACGGCTAGGCACGGCTAGAGTGGGACGCTCGATGCGTCCAGGGCCCCTCGCAGTTGTCGCCGCCGCCTGTGCCGTTCTCGGAGCCGTGGCCGTCCTCGTCGTCGGCAAGGCCTCCGGCCTCCTCGACGGCGACCGCACCGAGACGATCGTCGTCTCCGCGGAGTCGCCGGATCTCGGTCTCGACGGCGCCACGAGGGCGACCGCACGGCCCTTGCTCGGGAACGGCTTCGTGCCGGCGCGCGTCTACGCGGCGCGGTCGAACGGCGTCGTCACGGTCTACGCGTTCTACGACCGTGGCGACAGCGCCTCGCAAGGCTCAGGCTTCGTCGTCTCGCCGAAGGGCTACGTGCTGACGAGCGCCCACGTGATCTCGAACGCCGGCGCGAACACAGCCGGCCGCGCGGCCGACCGCGTCTTCGTCGGCTTCAAGGACGGCGACCGCGTGCCCGCGCAGGTGGTCGGCTGGGACGCGTTCGACGACGTCGGTGTTCTGCGCGTCGATCCGAAGGATCACCCGCTGCAGCCGGTGCCGCTCGGCGACTCGTCGCGGGTCGTCGTCGGCGAGCCCGTCGCCGCGATGGGCAGCCCGTTCGGCAATGAGGACTCGCTCGCCGTCGGGGTCGTCTCCGCGACCAGGCGCTCGATCCCCTCGTTGACCTCCGAGTACCTCGTCACGGACGTCATCCAGACCGATGCGCCGATCACGCACGGGAACTCGGGCGGCCCGCTCTTCGACGCACGCGGGCGCGTGATCGGCATCAACGCCCAGATCCGCAGCAACTCCGGCGAGGCGGAGGGCGTCGGCTTCGCGATCCCGATCAACGGGGCGCGGCGCTCGATGCAGCAACTCCTCGCGAACGGCAGGGTCGTGTACGCGTACGTGGGCGTGACGACTGAGGATCTGACGCCGACGCTGGCCCGCCACCTGGGTCTGAGCGTCGAGCGTGGAGCGATGATCGGGCGGGTCGAGGACGGCACTCCTGCGGACAGGGCCGGCCTCCGCGGCGGCACGCGCGAAGAGCTGTTCAACGGGCAGCGGATCAGGCCCGGGGGCGACGTCATCGTCGCCATCGACGGCGCCGAGGTGCGCAGCGCGGACGACGTCGTCCGCATCGTCGCCGAGAGCCTCGTGCCGGGCCAGGTCGCCCGGTTCGCGATCGTGCGCGACGGGAAACAGCGCGATGTGCGCGTGACTCTCGGAACCAGGCCGCAGACTGCGGGCCCGGGCCGGTGATCGAGGTAGGTACGAGGGGTTAGGGAAGTTCGTGGCACGGGCACACGGCGGGTAGGCGAAATGCAGCAGACCGCTGACGAGGCAGTGCTCCGGGGACACGTTCCGTCTGTCCGCCTACGCATCCCTGCGAAGGCCGAGTACATCACGCTCGTCCGGCTCGCCTTGAGCGGCCTCTCGCGCCTGCGCCCCCTGGACGAGGAGACGCTCGGCGACCTCAAGCTCGCCGTCACCGAGGCGTGCTCGAACTCCGTGCGGCACGGCTATGGAAGCGAGGGCGAGGGTGTCGTCGACATCGCTTACGAGCTCCATCCCGACCGGCTCGTCGTCGAGGTCGAGGACGAGGGGCCTGGATTCGACCCGACCCGGCCGAGGACGGGCGTCAACGGCCTGACCGAGGGAGGGCTCGGAATCGCGATCATCCAGGCGCTCGCCGACGAGTTCGAGGCGGGCGAGCGCAGGCAGGGCGGCGGGACGCGGCTGCGGTTCGTCAAGTTCCTGGACGCCTAGCCGATTCTCCTGATTAGCTTCGCGTAGGTTTCACCTAGTTTCCGCCCCCGCCTCCCGCGATGTTCCAACTCGTCAACGTCGGACACAAGTCGCTCGCCGACTACGCCTCCCTCGCTACGCGCGGGCTGATGGACGAGATCCGCCGGCTGGCCGAGCCGCTGCGCGGAAAGCGGATCGTGCACCTGTCGGCGACGGCGTTCGGCGGCGGCGTCGCGGAGATCAACTACACACTGGTTCCGCTGATGCAGGACGCCGGGCTCGACGTCGAGTGGCGGATCATCAAGGGCGCCGACGAGTTCTTCGGCGTCACGAAGACGATCCACAACGCGCTCCAGGGCGACCCGACCGCCCTCACGCCCGAGCAAGAGCAGATCTACCGCCGCTACCAGGCGCTGAACGCCGAGGAGTTCGAGGACGAGTACGACTACGTGATCGTCCACGACCCCCAGCCAGCGGGCCTGATCGACTTCTTCCCGGACTCCGACGCGCGCTGGATCTGGCGTTGCCACATCGACCTCTCGGAGCCGAACGCGAACGTGCTGGCGTTCCTCGCGCCGTCGCTCGAGCGCTACGACGCTTCTGTCTTCCACATGCCCAAGTACGTGCCCGCCGAGGTCGCGCTCCGGGAAGCCTTCATCTGGCCGCCGGCGATCGACCCGCTGACGCCGAAGAACATGGCGCTTTCGGCCGAGGATGCTGCGTACGTAGTCGACCAATTCGGCATCCATGTCCAGCGGCCGTTGCTCACGCAGATCTCTCGCTTCGACCCCTGGAAGGACCCGCTCGGCGTGATCGACGCGTACCGTCTCGTGCGGCAGACGCACCCGGACGTCCAGCTCGCCCTCGTCGGCTCGATGGCGCACGACGACCCCGAGGGCTGGGACTTCTACAACCGCACCGTCGCCCACGCCGCCGGCGACCCGGACATCTTCATCCTCTCCAACCTGAACAACATCGGCTCGGTCGAGGTCAACGCGTTCCAGGTGCATTCGGCGGCCGTCATCCAGAAATCGATCCGCGAGGGATTCGGCCTCACCGTGTCCGAGGCGCTGTGGAAGGCGCGGCCGACGATCGGCGGCAAGGTCGGGGGAATCGTGGCGCAGATCGAGCCCGGCGAGACCGGCTGGCTCGCCACGACGCCCGAGGACTGCGCGGACGCGTGCCGTGAGATCCTCGACGACCCCGCTCGCGCCCGGGAGCGCGGCTTCCGCGGGAAGGAGGTCGTGCGGCGCAACTTCCTCACTCCGCGGCTCCTGCGCGACTGGCTCGCGCTCTTCAACCGGCTCGACGGCAACGATCTCGGCGAGACCTCGCTCGTCACCGCACTGACAGCCGGCTGAGGCGCGCTTGCGGTGCTGCCTTGAGGACGTGCGGGCTCGGTCGCGCGTCCGTCTGAAATGACCGGTCGAGCGCACTGGGGGAAAGCAGCGGCGTACTGAGGCGCCGCGTGCGGTGCCGTCTTCAGAACGTGCGGGCTCGCTCGCGCGTCCGTCTGAAATGACCGGTCGAGCGCACTGGGGGAAAGCAGCGGCGTACTGAGGCGCCGCTTGCGGTGCCGCCTTCAGGACGTGCCGGCTCGCCCGCGCGTCCGTCTGAAATGACCGGTCGACCGCACTGGGGAAAGCAGCGGCGTATGTAGGGTCCCGGCCGATGGCGGGCCGGCGGAAGCTCATCGTCGTGTCGAACCGGGGCCCCGTCTCGTACGCCCGGGACGAGGACGGCAATCGTGTCCTACGGCGCGGCGGCGGCGGTCTCGTGACCGCGCTGCGGAGCTTCGTCGCGCACCACGACGTGACGTGGATCGCGAGCGCGATGAGCGACGAGGACCGCGCCGTGGCCGCCGAGGCGGGCGGCCAGGCGATCGAGGAAGTC
>DASQWH010000092.1:0-3613 GCA_035640335.1 Gaiellaceae bacterium
GACGCCTTCCGCCGAAGACCTCACCGCGCGCCTGAACGAGATCGGCGGCGCGTCGACGGTCTTCGTGACGCAGTCAGAGACGTCGACGGGCGTCGTCGCGGACGTCAGGGCGCTCGCCGCCGCGGCGAAGGACGCGGGGGCGCTCGTCGCCGTGGACGCGATCTCGAGCTTGGGTGCCGTGCCCTGCGAGACGGACGCGTGGGCCCTGGACGTCGTCGTCACCGGCTCCCAGAAGGCGCTCATGTCGCCGCCCGGCCTGGCGATGATCTCGATCTCGGATTCCGCGTGGGAGGCGCGCGCGAAGGCGCGTTGCCCGCGCTTCTACTTCGACTGGGAGCGCACGCGCGATGCCCAGGCCAAGCTCGATGCGGCCTTCACGCCCGCGGTCTCGATCGTCGTCGGGCTGAACGTCGCGCTCGGGCTGCTGCTCGAAAAGGGCCTCGAGGCGGCGTTCGAGGAGCACGCCCGCCTCGGGCGCGCCTGCCGCGAGGGCGTGAAGGCGATGGGCCTCGAACTCTTCTCGCCCGACGACGACTCCTCGGCTGTCGTCACGGCCGTGCGCGTCCCCGAGGGCGTCGACGGCGAGCAGCTGCTCCTCGACCTGCGAGACCGCTTCGGCATCACGTTCGCGCCCGGCCAGGGCCCGCTCAGGGGCAAGGTCTTCCGCATCGGCCACATCGGCTTCTTCGACGTTTTCGACATCACGACGGCGCTCGCGGCGATCGAGCTCGCGCTCGCCGAGGCCGGCGCGGAGATCGAGCGGGGCGTCGCAGTCACGCGCGCGCTCGAGACGTACGAGCACGCCCCGGCGTGAGCCGCGCCCGGGTTCTCGTCAGAGAGCCGATCGCCGATGCGGGCGTCGACCTGCTCCGAGAGCGCTTCGACGTGGACGTCGACCCGAACGGCGACCTCGGCGAGCGGATCGGCGACTACGAGGCGATCGTCATCCGCTCGGCGACGAAGCTCGACCGGGAGCTGATCGAGCGCGCCGACCGGCTGAAGGTGATCGGGCGTGCGGGAGTCGGAGTCGACAACGTCGACGTCGAGGCGGCTACCCGGCGCGGGATCGTCGTCGCGAACGCGCCGGAGTCGACGGTCATCTCGGCGGCCGAGCACACGATCGGGCTTCTGCTCGCCCTGTCCCGCAACATCGCGCAGGCGCACGCGGCGCTGAAAGACGGGCGCTGGGAGCGCTCCGCGCACGGCGGCATCGAGCTCGCGGGCAAGACGCTCGGCGTGCTGGGCTTCGGCCGCATCGGGCAGCAGGTCGCGCGCCGCGCGCTCGGGCTGGAGATGCGGGTCATCGCGAACGACCCGTTCGTCGCCAAGGAGCGTTTCCGCGAGCTCGGCGTCGAGCGCGCGGAGTCCGCCGACGACCTGCTCGAGGCGGTGGACCTCCTGACCTTGCACCTGCCGCTGACGGCGGAGACGACCGACTACCTCGATGCGAAGGCCTTTGCGCGTATGCGTGACGGCGTGCGCCTCGTCAACGCGGCGCGTGGAGAGCTCGTCGACGAGCATGCGCTGCTCGACGCGCTCCGGTCGGGCAAGGTCGGGGCGGCCGCGCTCGACGTCTTCTCCGCCGAGCCCTACTCGGGCCCGCTGCTCGAGCTCGACAACGTCGTCGTCACGCCGCACCTCGCCGCGTCGACGGAAGAGGCTCAGGACCGCGCCGGCGTGATCGTCGCCGAGCAGGTCGCGGCGGCGCTCGAAGGCGCACTCGTGACGAACGCCGTCAACATCCCGTCGATCGGGGCCGAGGACCTCGAGGTGCTGGGGCCGTTCATCCCGCTGGCCGCCGCCCTCGGCCGGCTGGCGATGGAGCTCGCAGGCGGACGCGCGGAACGCATCGAGCTCGCGTACTACGGGTCCCTGGCCGGCTACGACACTCGCCTCTTGACCGTGGCCGCGCTGAACGGCGCGTTCCAGGGCCGTGCCGACCAGCCCGTCAACTACGTCAACGCGCCGGTGATCGCCGCAGAGCGCGGCGTCGAGGTCGTCGAGGAGCGCCGGCGCGCGTCCCGGGACTTCACGAACCTCGTCCGCGTGTCCGTGCGAACGAGCGGCCACGAGCTCCGCGTGGCAGGGACGACGATCGGCCGCGACGATCGCCGCTGGCTCGTCAGCGCGCTCGGCTTCGAGCTGGAGATGGAGCTCACGCCGCTCCTCGCGTTCTTCCGCTACGACGACGTGCCGGGCGTGATCGGCCGGGTCGGGACGCTGTTCGGCGAGGCCGGCGTGAACATCGCGAACATGGCCGTCTCGCGCACACGCCGCGGCGGCAAGGCTCTGATGGCGCTCTCGCTCGACAGCGAGCCTCCCGGCGAGCTCGTCGACAACTTGCACGCCGCCGGCTTCGACGACGTCTACTTCATCTCGTTGCGTTAGTTCGCGGGGCGCGGATTCAGGCGCGAGACCTCGGCCGCGACCCTCGCGTCCTTGTCCTTCCTCACGATGCCGTGGCCGGTCCTGCGATCGACGACGCGCTCGAACTCGGGCTCCTCGTGTCCCTGCGCGACCAGGAAGCGGCGGCCGTCGGCACGGACCTGGTCGTACTCCTCTAGCTGCGCGCTGAACCGGTCGCTGCACTCCGCGTCCGCGCACTCGCAGACGAATTCTGCGTAGTCCGAGCCCAGCTTCTTCGCGGCCTCGGCGATACGCTCGTTGACGTCGCGGAACAACGACTCCGTTCTCGCGACCCGGATGGGCTCTGCGGCAGCCATGGGTCAGGGATAGAACGGCCGACCCCGCTGCGGGGTTGCGCCGAGTACGCTCCGCCGCATGGTTGCGTGGCCGGAGCCCGTCGAGCGCGTCGCCGAATATCTCCGCAAGAACGCGGCCGAGGCGCGGATCGAGGAGTTCCCACAGGGCACGCCGACCGCCGTCGACGCGGCCCGCGCGGTCGGCTGCAAGCTCGGTCAGATCGTGAAGTCGCTCGTCTTCTCGTGTGACGGCCGGTTCTTCGTCGTCGTCCTCACGCCCGGCGACCGGCGCGCGGACTCCGCCAAGGTCGCCGAGGCGGCCGGCTGCGTGCTCGCCCGCATCGCCACCGCGGACGAGGTGCTAAAGGCGACCGGTTTCGAGGCCGGCGCGGTCGCGCCGTTTCCCCTGCCGCAGGTGGCGCGCGTCTTCATCGACCGGAGCCTGCTCTCCCACAAGCGCGTCTGGATCGGCGCCGGCTCGCCGAACCACATGGCGGGGCTCGCGCCCGGCGACCTCGTCCGACTCGCCCGGGCTCAGCCGATGGACGCCGTCGAACGCGCCGCATAACATCTGTCTAGGCGTCTTAGGGCTCGCCCAAGCCAGATGAAGTCTGGCACGGGAGAAACGGAGAGTGGCAGAACATGCGGGAAACCGACAAGATCTGGATGAACGGGGGGCTCGTCGACTGGGCCGATGCGACGGTCCACGTCGGCGTCCACGGGCTCCACTACGGAACGGGTGTCTTCGAGGGCATCCGCTGCTACGAGACCGAGCAGGGCCCGGCCGTCTTCCGGCTGACGGACCATCTCGCGCGCCTGCACAACTCCGCAAAGTTGCTCTACATGGAGATCCCGTACTCCGTCGAGGAGCTGCGCGCCGCCTCGATGGAGCTGATCGGAGCCAACGGGCT
>DASQWH010000093.1:0-6202 GCA_035640335.1 Gaiellaceae bacterium
CCCCGCCGAGATCTGGCACCTCTTCATGCAGAGCGCGATCGGCGACTCGCGCGTGTGGGAGTTCACCGAGCCGAAGAACGAGCCGATCTGGCACCCGTTCACGCGCGGGCAGTACGCCGGCGAGAGCTCTAGTTCCTACAGCCGCTCGTACTACCAGCCGCCGGCCGCGACGCCGCCGCCGCCGAGCACGCGGCAGCCGCGACGCACCGCGCCACCGCCTGCGCCGAAGCCCGACCCGCTGCCGCCGCCTCCGCCAGAGCCGCTGCCGCCGCCTCCGGCGGAACCGGGACCACCGCCTCCGCCATCCCCGCCTCCGCCTGAGTAAGCGGCGCTCCGGCTTCGTCGTCATCGCCGCCGGGGCGGTCGTGCTCGCCCTCGTCGCGGCGTGCGTCCTGGTCGCCTGGCCCGCTGACTCGCCGCTCGAGCCACGGAACGCCGGCCACCCCGTCGGGGACGCGAAGTGGGCTCGGGCCTTTCTCGTCTGTGCGGCGGCTGCGATGCTCGTCTACGGCGCCGGTCTGCTCGCGTTCGGGCGATACCGCCCGCGACTGACGGCCGTTGCGGCGATTGCGGTTGCGATCCAGCTCGCGCCGCTCGGCGCGCCACTCCTTATCTCGACAGACGCTTGGACCTACTGGGACTACGGCCGGATCGCCGCCGTCGACGGTGGAAATCCCTACCGCGATCCGCCCGCCGAGTTCGCGAACGACCCCGCGTTTCCGCACATCGGCGAGGACTGGCGAGACACGACTTCGGTGTACGGCCCCGCGTTCACGCTCGCTTCCGAGCCGCTCGCACGGGCTGCAGGCTCGTCGTCGAATGCCGCTGCGTGGATCTTCAAGTCGCTCGCCGCGGTTGCCATGCTCGTTGCCACAGCGCTCGCGGTCCGTCTGGCCGGAGACAAGGCGTTCGCGTGTGCGTTCGCAGGGTGGAACCCGCTTGTCGCGCTGCATGCGGCCGGGGGAGGGCACAACGACGCCTGGGTGGCCGCGCTCGTGCTCGGCGCCCTTGTGGCCGGCGCTGGAGGCCGCCGATGGTTGGCCGGGGCTGCGTGGGTGGCGGCGGTGCTCGTCAAGTGGGTGCCCGTGCTGTTCCTGCCGCCGCGGCTGCTCGAGGCGCGTGCGACGGGACGGCGCGTGGGCCATGCGGGCTTCGCAGTCGCGGTGCTCGTCATCGGTGGCCTCGCCACCTGGCGCTACGGCAGCGAATGGCTGAAGGCGTTCGGGCCGCTCGCCGCCAACGCCGCGGAGGAGACGAGCTATGCGATTCCGCACCGACTCCAGGAGGCGGGATTGCCCCGTGCGGCCGCAGTCGGACTGTGTGCCGGGGCCTTCGTCGTCGCCTACGCGCTGCTCCTACGCCGAGCGGCGGCCGGCCGGGCGCGGCTGGCGCTGACCGGTGGGCTCTTCCTGCTCGCGACGCCTTGGCTGGCCGCGTGGTACACGGCGTGGGTCGTTCCGCTCGCGGCCGCCGAGGAGGATCGCGCGGCGCAGCTCCTCGCCTTCGGTCTGTGTGCGTACCTGCTCCCGCAGGCTGTGCCCGTCTAGCCCGGCTGCGCCTTGTTCACCTCGTTAATCCAGGTACCCCCAACCTCCTCCCCAATGCGATCGTAACGAGGAAAACCGCACACGACTGTCACGATTTCGTGCCGAACCCTCACGGGGAGCGGCGCCGGAAGACGAGCACCCCGTCCTCCTCGAAGACCAGCTCCCAGAAGGAGTTCCGCCGCAGCCGCGCGAGGCGGGTCGCCGTCGCGAGCGGCGCGATCCGGTCGCCGTACCCCGGCTGCGTCTCGTCCGCCGCGACCCACTGGGCATCCTGCACGTACGGGAAGCTCAGCACCCGACGCCGCGCCGAGAGGTGCGCCCCCAGTGAGTTCGTCGCGCTGACCACGACGCCGTCCGGCACCAGGTCGACAGCTCGCGCGGCGGCCCGGTCGTGCGCCGACACGTGCGTCGAGTACGCCTGCAGCGTCTCTCCGCCCTCGACCCACCGCCAGAGCGGCAACGGCCCGAGGCGCCAGTTCGCGATCAGGGTCGCCGCGACCGCCAGCCCCGCAAGCGGAACCGCAAGCCCTGCGCGCCGCCGCTCGAGCGCCGCTGCGCCGAGGATGCTCGCCGCCACGAGCGCCGGGATCGCTCCCGCCGTGTAGTGGAAGTGGATCGACGTCTGCGTCGGCGTCGCCGAGAGGAGGTTGATCGCGAGCTCGGGCGCGGCGACGAGCACGAGCGGCGAGAGCAGGCAGAGGGCCGCGAGCGGGAGCAGCAGTCCGGCCAGATACCGCACTCCGCGTTCGTCGAGGGCCACGCTGACGAGCTCGCCGGGATCGGTGACCGCCGTGCGCGCGATCCCGCTCGGTGAGCCGCCGATCTCGTCGTAGCGCCCGTAGAAGCTCGAGCTGGCACCCTCGTTGAAGTGCGGGATGACGACTGCGATCGCGACGACCGCGACCGCGACGCCGACCACGCCGATCGCCAGCCCCGCGTACGGCCGGCGCCGAGCCACGGCGTACCAGATGCCGAGCGCGGCGACGACGAGGGCGATCTCCTCCTTCGTCAGCGCTGCCGCGACGGCGAACAGCGCGAACGGGAGTAGTCGCCCTTCGTCGAGGTACCAGAACGCGTACAGCAGCAGCGGCGTCGCGAGCGCGACGGGATGGAACTCGTTCAACGTCAGCCACTGCACGGCCGGATAGAGCAGGTAGGCAAGCGCGAAGCCCAGCGCCGCACGTTCCGAGCCGAGGTGCTTCCGCGCGAGCCAGAAGACCGGGACCGCGCCGAGCGCGACGGCGGTGGCCTGCACGCAGAGGAGCATCGCCGGGCTGGGCCACAGCCACCAGAGCGGCGCGAACAGAACGAGAACCGGGTCGACGTGCGCTGCGAGCCGCGAGATCTGCTCGCCCTGGACGTCGGTGACTGCGAGCGGGTGCCCGTGCGCGGTTGCCCACACCGCCTGCACCATGTTCCCCAGGTCGAAGCGCCCGGTGTTGAAGGACTCGTGCCGCAGGACGGACAGCGCCGAGAAGCCCGCGGCATACGAGCCGACGGCGATCCAGAGCAGGCGTTTAGACGCGGCGCGCGAGGAGGAGGTAACCGAGCGAGCCGCGCTCG
The DNA here is from genome assembly GCA_035640335.1 of Gaiellaceae bacterium. Classification (GTDB taxonomy): domain Bacteria; phylum Actinomycetota; class Thermoleophilia; order Gaiellales; family Gaiellaceae; genus VAXT01. The sequence goes on from DASQWH010000093.1 coordinate 3,111, forward strand.
ACGCCGACGAAAAGGCGGTCGACTTGGAGGAGGACCCCGAGGCCGGCGAGCGCAACCCGCTCCCAGCGGCGCGGCGGAGCGCTTCCCTGCCGGTCGAGGCGTCGCTCATAGAGATGGCGATGGTAGAGCGCGGACACCGGAAAGCCCCACGCGATGCAGCGCAGGACGCGGAAGCCGCCCTCCTCGCAAGCGCGGATCAGCCCTGCGCGCGGGTAGCGGCGGACGTGACCGGCCCACCGGTCGCTGCGCCCGAATCGCGACGGATTGCCGGGCACGGAGACGGCCAGGACGCCGCCCACACGCAGAACGCGGGCGACCTCGCCCAACGCGCCCACGTCGTCGGGAATGTGCTCGAGCACCTCGCCGAGCACGGCCGCGTCGAAGCTCTCGTCGTTGAAGGGCAGTTCGTTCAGGTCGGCGTGGGCGACGTCGCCGATCGACTGCCGCTCGAGCACGTCGACGGCCGCAGAAGACGAGTCGACGCTCGTCACGTCGAACCCGCGCTCGGCGAGCTTGCGCGAGAAGCTGCCCAGCCCGGCTCCGGCGTTGAGGACACGCTCGCCGGGCTCGCCGCTGAGGAAGAGATCGAGGAGTAGACGCTCTCGGAGCTCGTGCCGCGGGCCGACGAACTCGGGCGAGGTGCCCCACTCGTGCGGGTCGCCCGCGGTCACTGGAGAAGCCCTTGGAGCAGCTGGCGCCAGCGCTCGCCGAGCACCTCCTCGCTCGCGTGCGCCTCGTACGTCTCCCGGCCGGCCGCCCCGATGCGCCGCCCTAGGTCCGGGTCCTCGGCCAGCTTCCGCACCGCTCCCGCAAGCGCGAACGCGTCGCCGGGCGGGACGAGCAGTGCGTCGGCATCGTCCGTGAACAGTTCGCGTGCGGCGCGCGTGTTGCCCGTGACGAGCGGCACCCCGCAGGCGATCGCCTGGTACGCCTTGTTCGGGATCACGCGGTTCGCCTTCTCCGAAGTGCCGAAGATGCCGAGCGCACATCCCGCGCCCCAGAGCTCGCGAGGCAGCTCCTCGTAGTTCACCCAGGGGATCCACTCGACGTTCGGCGGATGGTCGACGAGGAGCTCGTTCAGCTGGCCGCTGCCGACGATCCGGAACCGGACCTCCGGTGCGAGGCGCGCCGCCTCGAGGATCGTCTCGACGCCGTGCAACGGGATCAGCTTGCCGACGAACAGGCAGCGGAACGGCTCGTCGGGCCGCCACCCGCGATGGAAGAGCCGGTCTTCGGCGCCGACGAGGCACACGTCGACGCGTTCCCGGGGAATCTCCCCGACGCGCGCGAGGAAGTCGCCGTTCGCCTCCGTATCGGCGACGACGAGGTCGGCGAGCCGTAGCGCCTTACGGTCGACCGCCGCGAGGATCCGTGCCGCGAACGACCTCGGCCCGTAGAGGCCGCGGTCGCCGACGAACGTGTCGTGCAGCGAGACGAGCGGGTTGAACACGAGGGGCCGCCCGCCGGCGGCCCGCCGGGCACGCGGCATGTCGAAGTGGCCCGGGTAGCCGACGACGACGACGTCATACGTGCCACGGGGCGGCCACCAGAGCCGCGCCTCGGCGGCGAAGAGCCTCAGCGCAGCGCGCTTGCGCGCGGTCCAGTTGTCGCGGTTGCCCTCCCAGACGGGCGCGTGCCGCTCGATCACCTCGACGCCGGCCCCGCGCAGGCAGGAGATGACCTGCACGTTGCGCGGGTAGTCACGCTCGTACGTGCCGAAGTAGAGGACCCTCACGCGCTAGCGGAGGACTTCGTCGACGTGCAGCTGCGCGCGCTCGCGGTCGGCGGCGCGTTCCTCGTGGTGGCTCGTGATCAGCTCGCTGATCAGCCCGAGTGAGAAGAACTGCAGCCCGACGACGACGAGCAGCACGCCGAGCGTGAGTAGCGGCCGGTGCCCGATCGCCTCGCCGGTCGCCTTGAGGACCGTCAGGTAGGCGAGGATGGCGGTGCCGACGGCGCCGAGCACCAGGCCGAGCCCGCCGAACAGATGCAGCGGTCTGTGGCGATAGCGGCCCATGAACGAGACCGTCAGGAGGTCGAGGAACCCGCGCACGTACCGCTCGAGGCCGTATCGAGACCGGCCGTGAGGCCGCGGGCGGTGGTTCACCGGCAGCTCTGCGACGCGATACCCGCGGTAGTGGGCGAGGACGGGCAGGAAACGGTGCAGCTCGCCGTAGATGCGCAGACCGCCCAGGACTTCGCTTCGGTAGGCCTTGAGGCCGCAGTTCATGTCGTGCAGGCGTAGGCCCGACAGCCGGCTCGTGACGGTGTTGAACACGCGCGAGAGGAGGCGGCGGCGCCACGGGTCACGACGCCGCGTCTTCCACCCGGAGACGAGGTCAAAGCCCTCTTCGAGCTTGGCGAGCAGGCGCGGAATCTCCGCAGGGTCGTCCTGGAGATCGCCGTCGATCGTGACGACCGTGTCGCCTTCGGCCTGCGCAAAGCCCGCCGCGAGTGCGGCCGCCTTGCCGAAGTTGCGTCGCAGCCGAACGACACGGACATTCGGGGCGGCGGCATGCAGGCGCGTGAGGGCCGCGAACGAGCCATCGGTCGAGCCGTCGTCGACGAAGATCGCCTCCCAGGGCGTGCCGAGCGGCTCGAGTGCCGCCTGCAGCTCTTCATAGAGCAAGCCGACGCTGCGCTCTTCGTCGTGGACCGGGATGACGACGGAGATCACGGCGCGAGGTTACTTCGCCTTTAGGCTCCGTGGGGGATGGCCGAGCTTCTATCGCTTGTCGATGCCCACGCGCGAGTGCTCGCCGGCGTGCGTGCGCTGGGTGCCGAGGAGGTCTCCCTCGCGGCTGCGGCCGGTGGCTTTCTCGCCGACGACGCGCGCGCGAGCGTCGACCTCCCGCCGTTTCCGAGCTCGGCGATGGACGGTTTCGCCGTGCGCGCGGATGACACGCCCGGTCGGCTCCCGGTCGTCGCACGAATCGCCGCAGGCGTGCCCGCACCGCGCCCGCTAGGGGCTGGCGAGGCGATGGCGATTGCCACCGGCGGCGTTGTCCCCGAAGGGGCGGATGCCGTCATCCCGATCGAGTATGTTGTCGAAAGTGACAACGACGTCGAGGTTTCCGAACCTGTTGCTCGGA
>DASQWH010000094.1:0-4384 GCA_035640335.1 Gaiellaceae bacterium
GCAGCGGCCGTTTTCTCTCCAACCTCACTCGGTTGAACCTCCGCCGGGCTCGAGGCCCCGGAGGTGAGGAACGGTTTCGCCCCTGCTTTGCAGGCGTCAAACAGTAGCAGCCTCACGGAGCTCCGCCAGGAGCGCGTCGAGTGACTTCGTCGACTGCTCGCCGCCGCGCTCGCGGACGGCCAAAGCCTCGTCCGATTCCTTGTCGCCCCACACGACGACGTACGGGATCTTCTCGACCTCGGCGTTGCGGATCCGCTTTCCGACGGTCTCGTCCGAGTCGTCGACGTCGGCCCGGAACTCGCCCAGCTTCCCGGCCAGCTCGTGCGCGGCGTCGCGGTGACTCGCGCCGACGGGGATGACGCGCACCTGCACCGGCGCGAGCCACACCGGGAACGCCCCGGCGTAGTGCTCGATCAGGATCCCCATGAAGCGCTCGAGCGAGCCGAACAGCGCGCGGTGGACGACGTACGGCGTGTGCTCGGCGTTGTCTTCGCCCACGTACGTGAGCCCGAAGCGCGCGGGCATCTGCGAGTCGAGCTGGATCGTCCCCATCTGCCAGGAGCGGCCGAGGACGTCGGTCATGTGCAGGTCGATCTTCGGCCCGTAGAAGGCACCGTCGCCCTCGTTGATCGTGTACTCGATCCCGCGCCGGTCGAGCGCGGACTGCAGCGCCGCTTCGGTGAAGTCCCACTCCTCGTCGGTGCCGAGCTTGTTCTCGGGCCGGGTCGAGAGCTCGAAGCGGGCCTCCATGCCGAACAGGTCGTAGAGGTAGGCGGCGAAGTCGAGACAGCCGAAGATCTCGTCCTCGATCTGCTCGGCCGTGACGAAGATGTGCGCGTCGTCCTGGGTCACGTGCTGGACGCGCAGGAGCCCGTGCAGCGTCCCGGCGCGCTCGTTGCGATGAAGCGTCGAAGCCTCGGCGTAGCGCAGCGGTAGCTCGCGGTAGCTCCGCAGAGCGTTGCCGAACAGGAGCATGTGCCCCGGGCAGTTCATCGGCTTCAGCCCGAGCGTCCGCTCCTCGCCGTAGGGGACGAGGAACATGTCGTCCTTGAACTTCTCCCAATGGCCCGACGTCTTCCACGTGTCGACGTCGTACATCAGAGGCGTCTTGACCTCGACGTAGCCGCGCTTCAGGTTCTCGCGTCGTCGCAGGTCCTCGAGCACGTTCCACATGACCATCCCCTTCGGGTGCCAGAACGGCATCCCCGGCGCGTGGTCGGAGAGGTGGAAGAGGTCGAGGTCGACTCCGACCCGGCGGTGGTCGCGGCGCTTCGCCTCCTCGAGCCGCTCGAGGTAGGCATCGAGGTCGGCCTGTGAGAAGAACGCCGTCCCGTAGATGCGCGTCAGCTGCGTGTTCTTCTCGTCGCCGCGCCAGTACGCGCCGGCCAGCCCGGTCAGCTTGAGCGCCTTGATCGGGCCCGAGTCCTGCAGATGCGGCCCGCGGCAGAGGTCGGTGAAGTCGCCCTGCGTGTAGAGGGAGATCTGGCCCTCGGCGGTGTCGACGAGCTCGACCTTGTAGTCCTCGCCCTGCTCGGTGAAGAGGCGTTTCGCGTCCTCGGCGCTGACCTCTTCGCGGTTCCACGCCCTGCCCTCGGCGAGCTCGCGCCGGATCTCCTCCTCGATCCGCTCGAGGGCGTCCTCGCCGATCGGCTCGGGGAACTCGAAGTCGTAGTAGAAGCCGTTCTCGATCGGCGGGCCGATCGCGATCTTCGTGCCCGGGTAGAGCCGGCGCACGGCCTCGGCCAGCAGGTGCGCGGCGGAGTGGCGCAGAACGTAGAGCGCGTCCGGGTCGTCGGTGTCGCGCGAGGTGAGGATCTGGATCGGCTGGCCCTCCTCGAGCGGCAGGCGCAGGTCCTGAACGCGCCCGTTCGAGCGGACCAGCACGGCCTGCTCGGCCAGCTTCGGGCCGATCGCACGCGCCGCGTCGAGGCCGGTTGCGCCCTCGGGAAGTTCGAGCTCTGACGAGTCGGGAAGAACGACCTTCATGCAGGATCAGGATACTTCTGAGCAACGCGACGACGACCGCAACGAGGAGCGGCCGGAGTCGCCTGCTCCCGACCCCGAAGAGCGCGAAGAGCCTCAGCCCGAGGACGCCCCCACCGCCGATTAAGGAGCGTTTGGCGCAACACGGGCTGAGCCGCCGGGCCGCGCTGCTCGCCCCGATGCAGCGTCCTCAGTCGCCCCCATGCTGAAAAGCATTGAGGCTCCCTGCGTCCTTGCCTCGGAACGAGCATCGCACCCCGGCGACGAGCAGTATCACGCCAAACGCTCCTGCCGCGGGACGAGCACGAGGATCGCGAGCGGCGCGAGCAGCGCCGCCCACAGCGCGTTGCCGAGGCCGACCTGCGACGCGAGCAGGCCGACTCCGAGCGGGACGAGGCTCTGCGGCAAGCTGGAGAGGTCGCTGAGGGCGAGCGCCACGCCGCTCCGCCCGGGCAGCTCCGCGAACAGCCGCCCCTTCGGAATGGCGTACCAGCCGGCCCGAACCGCGCCGAGCACGGCGACAAGCGCGACCTTCGGCCAGAGCCCGGGCACGAGTAGGAAGGCCGGGAAGACAATCGCGGCCGCGACCGCGGTCGCGCGCAGGTAGGCGAGGGCGGGCACGCGCCGCAGGATCGCCACGAGCCCGAGGTCGCCGACGAGGCCGCCGGCCGTCAACGCGGCGAGCGCGAGCGCGGCCTCCGCGGCCCCGACGCCGACGACGTCGACGAAGTAGAGCGCCAGGAACCCGAAGAGGACGTCGCCCATGAGGTCGGTCGCGTCCTTGAGCATGAGCCACCGCAGCACCTCGCGGCGCCCAAGGGCCGCGAGCGCCTGGCGTACGCTGTCGAGAACGGTGCCGTTCGCGGGCCGGAACGGCACGCAGCGGGCCGCGAACGCGAGAGCCGCCCCGAGCAGGGCGAGCGCCGCGAACGTCGCCCGCCAGCCCACGCCCGCGAGCAGAGCCACGGACAGCAGTACAGGCCCGGCCACGACCCCGACCGACCCCGCTGCGACCCAGCGCGCCATGCCCCGCTCGGGCCCGTCGCCGCCGAGGTCGATCAGCGTCGCCTGCGAGAGGCCGACGAACGCCCCCGAAGCCGGGCCGAGCAGGGTCAGCGCGACGAAGAGGGGCACGAAGCCCCACGCCGCCGCGACGATCGCGAGCGCGGCAGCGTAGGCGACCCCGCCGCCGAGGACGAGGAAGCGCCTGCGCCCCGTGTCAGCGAGCAGCCCGAACGCCGGCTCGACGAAGCCCGCGAGGAGGTTCGGCAGCGCGAGCAGCAGACCGATCTCGGCGTACGAGAGCCCGAGGTCGCTGCGCAACAGCGGCCACGCAGCGTCGCGCACGCCGAAGACGAGCTCGTCGAAGAGCTCGATCGCGAGGAGGACGGCGAGGGGGCCGGCGGCTCGGCGCCGGCGGCGGGCCCTAGATCAGGGGCTGGCGCGGGCCATGCGCTCAGTTTACGCGCCGCGGACGCCGGGTAGCCATCGGGCGTCCCACCACACAGGAGGGAAGATGGCCAAGAAGATCAGAGACTTGATGAGCTCGAACCCGTGCGCGATCGACGCGGACAAGCCGATTTCGTACGCGGCCAAGATGATGAAAGACGAGGACGTCGGCTTCGCGCCGATCGTCGAAGGTCAGAAGCTCGTCGGCACGCTCACCGACCGCGACATCGTCACGCGCGTGATCGCCGAGGGGAAAGACCCGGAGGCGACGAAGGTCAGCGACATCGCCTCGAAGGATCTCGTCACCGTCGATCCGGAGCAGGACCTCGACGAGGCATTGCGCCTGATGGCTCAGCACCAGGTCCGGCGGCTGCCCGTCGTCGAGGAGGATGGCCGGCTCGCCGGCGTCGTCGCCCAGGCGGACGTCGCCCAGGACGCTCCGGCCGAGCAGACCGGCCGGGTGGTCGAGCAGATCTCGCAGGAGTAGAGGAACACGGGAGGCCTCGCTCTCGGCTGCGGCGCGCGAGCGGGCCTCCCCGTTCTCTGACATCGGCCCGGTTGGCGAACGAACGCCGGGCCTCTTGACGACAGTATTCATCGTCGCGTAGTGGCAAATCGCGTCCCTCGGCCGAGGGAACTCGACGAAAAACGAGGTGGCGGCCGCGGGCCGCCACCTCCACGTAACTGTCGCCGTGCGCTACGGCCAGATCGGACCACGGGCGCCGAATGCCGCCAGCAAGCCCAAAATGGCGCCTAGAGAAACAAGCCTCACTCTCACGGGACCATCCTTTCGCTCGTTTGCCGCTTGGATAGCCCCGGGCCCGAGGTTGCCGTAGTATAAGTCAGCGAGGGTCCTTGCCAAGACGGAAGTCAACGCATGTCGACGACCCCAGAGAGGTCGGGCGCCGCCTCAGAGAGGCGCGCGAACGCTCTGGCCTGAGCCAGCGTCAGC
>DASQWH010000095.1:0-20489 GCA_035640335.1 Gaiellaceae bacterium
CTTGCGGATCAGAAGTCCGTTACTCGAGCTGAATATGTAGCCAGCGCCCGCCTGGTTCGTCCCCATGAAGACGCGAACGAGCGAGCGGCCGCGCGGAAGCTGCAGCTTGAAGCGCTGCGCCGACTGCCGGTTGAGCACGACCTTGCGCAGGCTGACCCACTGGCCAAACGCATTCATGCGCTGCGCGTAGACCCAGCGGTTGGCGAACGACTTCGCGGCGCGAGCACGCGTCACGAACCACGGACCAACCTTGGCGAGCGAGAGCGCGGGCGCGATGGCCGTCTGGACGATGGCGCTCTGCCTGCCCCTCCACTGGGCCCTGAACGACGTGAGAATGTCGGGGCGGTACGAGAAGTCGTACGCGCCGTTCGTGGTGGTCTGGACGTCGGCGATCTTCACGAACGAGGCCTGCGGATACGGCTGCGCGAAGATCGAGACCATGTCGCCGACCGCGCCGGGCGTGATCTGGCCACTGATCCGCACGGACGTGCCCCAGGTCGCGATGGGCGGCGTGACGCCGATCGTGACGGACGGCGGCGGGCCAATGACCCGGACCGTGCCCTTCAGCGTCGGCTTCAGGCCGTCGTGGTACGGATACGTGCCGGGAGTGTCGATCCGCCGCGCGTAGATCCCGTTGCGCGGCAGGATCCCGGAGGCGAACGAGCCGTTGTTTGCGACGACCTGGTGCGAGACCGTGTCGAGGTTCCTCCAGCGCACCGTGTCGCCGCCGTTGATGGTCACGGTCCTCGGCGAGAAGCCGGTGCTCCGGATGCTCACGGTCTTCGTGGCGAGCCCGACAGCGAAGGCGTACCCACCCGCGCTGAGGGCACACACCGCAGCGGTGATGATGAGTAGCTTCTTCATCTGGTGATTTCCCCCTAGCTTTTTTGACGGCATTGGTGGAACGGGCTGACGGGGGAAAAGGTGCCCGCTCGCTGTAAGAAACGTGCCGTTGCGCTGTAAAGATTGTGTGCGGGTTGAGGCGAAACGCCGTGCTCAGGCGCGAACGACGTTGCTCGCCGAAGCCGCGTAGCAAGGCGCAACCTGGGGCGCGGTCACGATGACGCGCAGCCGCGTGCCGGCCCGCAGACGCGAGGCGAAGGTCGCTCCCGTGACGGCGTTCGGCGGCGCTGCGAGCTGTGAGCGCAGCACGACGTTTTTTACGGTCAACCAGCGCCGGCGCACGGGGGCGTAGCGCTGGAGGACGACGGACTTGCCGACGAACACCTGCGCCGCGGAGAGGCGGACCGAGAAGCGGCGGGCGCGAAGGCGCGCCAGCCTCAGGCCCGGCGCGACGGACACCTCGAGCGCCGGGCTCCTGTTCGTCTTCCAACGAGCCGTGTACGTCGTCTTCATCGTCGGCTTGACGGCGAAGGTCCACGCGCCGTTCGCCGTGGTCGTCGTCGTACCGACCTGACTCGATGTCGTCTTGCCGCACTCCTGGGCGAGGATCGTCACTCTCTCGCCGGACGCGCCGCTCGAGACGGATCCGGTCAACGATGTCGAGCCGCCAAATGCGACGAGGCGTGCGACCGCGGACAGCGTGATCCCTTCTCTGACGATGATCGTGCCGCGCTCCTTCGTGTCGAAAGCGTCCCTGTACCCGAACGTCCCCGACCTCGTGAAGGTGTGCGAGTACGACTGGTTCGGCTGGAGCGCGGGGGACGCCGGGAAGCTGCCCTGGTCGGCGACGACCCCGTGCTGGGCCGAGTCCTTGTTCGTCCACACGACGCGGTCGCCGGGGTCGATCGTGATCCGGTTCGGCGTGAAGCCGAGCCGGGTGATGTCGATCATGCGGTCGGCGGCAGGCGCCTGGGGCGCTGCGAGGAGCGCCAGGAATGCGACTGCGCCGAGCACGCGGGCCATTTGTCCTTGTTTTCGGCGGAACACCTCGATTTCCTCATCCCCGAAACGGCGGAAACTCAGTATCCCTAGACTCAAATCCGATGCGGACGCTTGTGACGGGAGGCACAGGACGGCTCGGGTCGGCCATCGCGGCCCGGCTCGAGGGCGAGAGCTGGCCCGTGCGAGCGGCGGGCTCCGCCGACGGCGACCTCGCGCGGCCGGACGAGGCCCGCGCCCTCGTCGACCGCGCGGCAAGGGAGCTCGGCGGGCTCGACCTCGTCGTGCACGCCGCAGGCGACGGCTTCGCTCCGAAGCCGCTCGAGGACGTCACCGAGGAGGATTGGGACGCGGCCTTCGGGATCACGGCCAAGGGCTCGTTCTTCGTCGGCCAGGCGGCCGCGCCACACCTCCGTGCGAGCAAAGGCGTGATCGTCATGATCGAAGACGTGGCTGCCTACCAGGCTTGGCCGTCATTCGCCGCCCACTGCGCCGCGAAGGCCGCGCAGGCGATGATCACGCGCGTCCTCGCCCGCGGGCTCGCGCCCGAGGTGCGGGTGTGCGGTGTCGCGCCGGGGCCCGTTGCCGTCGAGCCGGAGCAAGAGGAGCGCCGCGCGGCGGAGACGCCGCTCGGACGCGTGGGGTCTCCGGACGACGTCGCCGACGCGGTCGTCTACCTCGCCGGCGCGCGGTTCGTGACCGGGACGACCCTCGTCGTCGACGGCGGACGGCTCCTTCAATCCGGAGACGCGCGGAGGCCGTAGTAGCAGATGGAACGATGGCGACTCCCCTGGCTCTGCGGATCGGCTTGCCGCCGGTCGCTCGACGCGCAACGATTCGGGTCGTGCTCCCGCACCAGATGACGGACGGGGAGCTCATCGCGCGGGTCGGGGAGGGCGATCGGGGCGCTTTCGAGGTCCTCTACCGGCGCTACTCTCGCCCAGTGTTCGCGCTTGCGCTGCGCCGCCTTGGTGACCGCGGCCGTGCCGAGGACGCCGTGCAGGAGACGTTCGCCTCGGTCTGGCGCTCGGCCCGCAGCTACCGTGAAGACCGCGGGCCCGGAGCCCCGTGGCTGTACGCGGTCGCGCGCAACGCGATCGTCGACCGCAGGCGCACGCGCGCGGAACCGCCGACTGAAGTGCCGGACACGCCCTCAACCGAAGCGGAGCCCGCCGAGCGGGCGGAGGCCAGCTGGACCGCCTGGCGCGTGCACCGAGCGCTCGGCGAGCTGCCCGAGAACGAGCGGATGGTGCTCGAGCTCGCCTACTGGAGCGAGCTCTCGCAGAGCGAGATCGCCGAGTTCCTCGACATCCCGCTCGGCACGGTCAAGACGCGCACCCGCACGGCCCTGTCCCGCCTGGCCGATGCGCTCGAGGGAGAGTTGGAATGAGCCGCGAGCCCGACTTCCGCGAGCTCGTCGGCGACGGCCTCTCGCCGGAGGAGGAGGCGCGCCTCCGCCGTGCGCACGAGCTGCTCCTCGCGGCCGGGCCGCCGCCAGAGCTGCCCGGCGTGCTGGCCCAGCCGCCGACGCCGCAGGCGCGGATCATCAGCCTCGCTCAGAAGCGCGTCCGGACAGGACTCGTGCTCGCCGCGGCGATCGTTCTCGCCGCCTTCGCGCTCGGCTACTTCGTCGGCGCCCGCGACGACGGCTCGAGCCTCGGCGCCGGTTTCGCGCCCGAAGAGACTGCGGTTCTCGGCAAGTCGGGCGGCCGGCTCGCGGTCGTCCGCATCGGCGGCCGCGACGACAACGGCAACCGCCCGATGCTCGTCACCGTCGAGAAACTGAAGCCCCTCCCGAGCGGCGACTACTACACGCTCTTCATGACGCGCAAAGGCAAGCCGATCGTCGTCTGCGGCACCTTCAACGTCGAGGACGAGGACACGACGAACGTGCGCTTCAGCGTCGCGTACGACCCGGATCACTTCGACGGGCTGATGCTCGCGCGCTACGACGGCAGCACGCACGACGACGTCCCGCTCCTGCGGGCGCCGCTGACCTAGTCAGGGAGCCACGCGGCCGCTCGCGACGAAGGCCGCGTGCGTGATCGGCATCTTCTCTTCGAAGAAATGTTCACACGCCTCGGCGTAGCGGCGGATCTCCCGCTGCGCGGTCTCCGCGGCGCGGAGCGAGACGAAGTTCATGAGCGAGCGCGCGTTGACCGTCCAGTAGAACTCGGTATACGCACCGACCGGGAGAGCGCAGCGGGCGAGCTCACGTGCGACGCCGAGCTCGACTAGGCGCTCGTACGTGGCGTATGCCGTCTCGTAGACCGAGCGCAGCTCCTCCCGCGTGGCTTCGGCGACCTCGGCCGAGACAGGGTCGAACGAGTACGCGCCGGGCTTGCCGACCTGGGTCCGGACGTCCTCGGGCTCGGGAATGTAGAAGTCGTCGGTTGCGCGGGCGTATCGCATGCTGAACTCGTTGAAGGAACCGACGCGGTGGCGGAACCACTCCCGCGCCACGAAGATCGGCGCCCGGACGTGGAAGCGGAACGAGTTGTGCTCGAACGGCGTTCCATGTCGATCGCGCATCAGGAAGCGAATCAGGCCCGCGTCGGAGTCGTCCATCTCCTCCTTGCGCCGGGCGAAGCTGACTCGCGCGCCGTTGACGACCGACAGGTCGTCGGCCATCGCGCCGTCGAGGCGGACGAAGCCGTGATCGAGGACCGCTACGGCCCCGTCCGGTAACACTCGCGGGATGACTGCCACGGAGCCGAGTCTAGCGGCGCTCTATGTCGGCACTTCCGGCTGGTCCTACCCCTCGTGGCGGCCTGATTTCTATCCGGCCGGCGCCAAGCCGACAGAGTTCCTCGGGCACTACGCCGAGCGGCTGCGGGCGGTCGAGCTGAACACGACCGGCTACCGCATCCCCGCCGAGGACCAGTTCACGCGTTGGGCCGAGCAGACCCCGCCGGGCTTTCTCTTCGCGCCGAAGCTGAACGCCTACCGCTCGACTGACGTGGCGACGTTCGAGGAGCGCGTGCGCCTACTCGGCGACCGCCTCGGCCCGATCCGCGTGCTCATCGGCTACGCGCGCGACGAAGGGCAGCTCGCGCTCATGCTCGGTTCGCTCTCGCCGGACCTGCGCCTCGCGTTCGACTTCCGCCACGGGTCCTGGGAAGGCGTCGAGCTCCCGGCGAACGCGGTGAACGTGAACGAGCTGGAGGCACCGGCGCGCTTCCGCTACCTGCGCCTCCGCGAGCCGCCGTACGACGACGCAGCGCTGAGCGCATGGGCGGACCGCATCCGGCCGCTGCTCGCGGAGGGCCTCGACGTCTTCTGCTTCTTCAAGCACGAAGAGGAGCCGAGCGCGCCGCGGTATGCGGCGCGCCTGGTCGAGCTCCTCTCGGCGAGCTAGGCCGGGGCCGTCCCTCCGACGCTCGCGGTCGACCCCGTCGGGGCATCGACCTTGTCGATCACTTCGTAGATCCCGTCGGCGCCGATCGACTCGATGTGCGGCGCCATCTTCTCGGCGCGCGCCTCGATCCTCGCGCGGCCTTCCTCGTCGCTCGTCAGCGCCTCGATGTCGCCGTCGTAGAACCCGAAGGCGATCACCTCGTCCGGGTCCTTCAGGTTGCGGACGACGTAGGCCTTCTTCCAGCCCTCAGTCCACTCGTCTTCCGCGGGCGCCCACGCCTTGCGCCACTCGTCGTAGGCACCCGGCTTGAGCTTGCGCACGGTTAGTGCGACGTACATCGCTCCCTCCTTCGCTCGAGTGTTCGAAACCTACGCCGGGGCACGGCACCGCTGCAACCGACAACGAGAGGAGAGGGGTCATGGCCGAGCTGACGACACTGGAGACGAAGCTCGCGGAGGTGACGGGCCTCGCAATGGCGGCGCGCGGCGCGGGCGAAAGGTCTCGAGGCTCGTCGAGGACGACGATCTCAAGGAGGCGCTCGCCGAGATCCGAGACGACGCGGCGGAGACAGAGGAACGGTGCACGAAGCTCGCCGAGTCGCTCGACGGGAAGAAGACGACGATCCTCGAGAAGGCCCGCGAGACGAGACCGCCCGGCAAGGATCGCTGCAGCTCGCCGCCGAGGAAGATGCGAACGCGGTCGAGGGCTAGTAGCTCGCCGTCTGCGGGCTGGGCAGATCGGCTCCGCGCTCGACGATCTCCGTGAGCGCGGAGACCGTGCCCTCGATTTCCTCGTCGGTCGTGAAGAAGTGCGGGCCGAAGCGCAGGCCCGCGTCGGGCCGGAAATCGCAGATGATGTCGCGGGCGTCGAGCTCCGCGTGCACCGCCTGGAAGTTCGGGACGCGCACGACGACCGAGCCGCCGCGGCGCTCCGGCTCGCGCGGACTGACCACGTCGAAGCCGGCCTGGTCGAGCAGGCGGATGAAGAACTCCGTCTGTCGGAGTGAGTTGGCGCGGATGCGCTCGACGCCGATCTCCTCGACGATCTCGTAGCCGGCGGTGGCCGCGTGAAGCGCCGGCACGTTCGGCGTGCCGGTCAGGAACCGCGCCGCGCCGACTGCGTACTCGAGCTCGGCGTCGAACGCGAACGGGCGCGCGTGCGCCTGCCACCCGACGAGGGTCGGCGCGAGCGTCTCGGCGAGATCCGGCCGCACGTAGAGCCAGGCCGCTCCAGGACCACCGCATAGCCACTTGACGCTGCCGCCGACCGCGAAGTCGACGCCGAGCGCCGTCACGTCGAGCGGGACCGTTCCGACGGACTGATACGCGTCGAGGACGACGTAGGCGCCGACGTCATGCGCGCGGCGGACGATCGGCTCGACGTCCTGGATGCGGCCACTCCGGAAGATGACGTGGCTGATCGGAACGAGCAGCGTCCTGTCGTCGATCGCGTCGACGATTGCCGCCTCGTCGGGGCAGGTGACGATCTCGGCGCCACGCTCGCGCTGCGCCTGATACAGGTAGCGCACCGACGGGAAGTTCTCCTCCTCGTACACGATCCGCCGGCGCTCGCCGTCGAGCCGGAAGCAGGAGAGCACGACAGCCTCGGCGATCGTCACGTTCTGGTGCATGACCGTCGAGCCGGGCGGCGCGCCGATCAGCCGCCCGAGCTGGTCGCCGACGGTCTTGGACATGTCCCACCAGCCCTCGCCCCAGGCGCGGATGCCGCGCGTGCGCCAGACCTTGGTGTACTCGGCGAGTCGCCGCTCGGCCTCGGCCGGCATCGGCCCGAGCGAGTGGCTGATGAGGTACGTCGTGTCCTCGAGGATCGGGAACCGGTCCCGGTACGAGGTCAGGTCCGCCACGCGGCCGAGTCTAGTCCGGCTTGCGCGCAACGATCACGAGCCGCTTCTCTCGCGAGAGCTCGCCGCCGTCGAGGCCGCCGAGGTACTGGAGCTCGACGAAGCCTGCTCCTTCGATCAGCTTGCCGAGCTCTGTCGCCGTGTAGCAACGGACCCGGTACGTGATCTGCCTGCGCGTTCCGTCAGGCCTGATGACGACGAAGTCCTCCTCCATGAAGCCCTGCGCGTAGTCGAAGCGACGATCTTCGAACAGTGTCCCGCCGTCCGGGAGCGGATCCCAGCTGCGCTCTTGGAGGATGTGCATGAGCCGGTCGCGGTGCATCGATTCGACCACGAGCCGACCCCCGGGCCTGAGGACACGCTGGAACTCGGCGAGCGTCCGCTCGTCGCCTTCCTCGCCCCGGTACCCGAGCGAGGTGAAGAGGCAGAGCACGGCGTCGAAGGACGCATCCTCGAGCGGCAGCTCTCTGTGGTCGGCCTCGACCCAGCGCGGCCACTCGCCCTCGCCTGCGCGGCGACGAGCCTCGTCGAGGAGCACCGGCGAGCGGTCGACGCCGACGACGTGGTAACCGGCGGCGGCGAGTGGAATCGAGTGGCGCCCGTAACCGCACGGCGCGTCGAGCAGATCCGCGCCGGGCTCGGTGCCGGCGAGCCGCGCGGCCGCGAGCGCCTCTTCGTCCTGCGCGCCGCCGCGGTCGAGGGCCGCGTACGTGAGCAGATACATCTCGTCGAAGAGCTCGTCCCAGTAGTCGCGCTCCATCAGCTGATTCTCCTCAGGAGGCCGAGCGCGCGTTGGTTCCAGGGGACGCGATGTGTCGTGCCGGCGCCGGCGAGGCGGCCGCGGTTCGCGAGGTACCAGTCGTAGGTGCGGATCAGGGCGTCGGCGTTCGAGAAGCGCGGCTGCCAGCCGAGGAGCCGCTTCGCCTTCGCGACCTCGACGTAGGAGTCGCGGTGCGCGGTCTTGTAGTGCCACTCCGCGAGCGGCGAAAGGCGCGCGAGCTCGAGGCCGCGGAGCGCTAGCTCGGCCGGGCGGGCCGGGACCGGCGTGACGCGGCTCGTCGAGCCAGCGTGGTCGATCAGCGCCTCGAGGTCGGAGCGGACGGTGCCGAACTCCTCGGCGCCGATGTTCAGCGTCTCGCCCGCGACGTCGGTGTTGGCGGCGAGCGCGAGCGCGTCGACGAGGTCTTCGACGGCGAGTAGCTGGTAGCGGTTCACGCCGTCGCCGAGGACGTAGATGCGGCGGCCCTCCGCGACCCATTCGAAGAGGATCTCGAAGACGCCGAGCCGCTCGGGCCCGATGAATGTCTTCGGCCGCACGATGACGACGTCGAGACCGCGGCGGGCGAACGCGCGGCAGGCGTTCTCGGCCTCGATCTTGGAGCGGCCGTAGTGGCCGACGCCGTCGAGCGGCGCGTCCTCGGCGATCGGGTGCGTCTCGGGCACGCCGTAGACGGCAGTCGTCGACACGTGGACGACGCGGCCGACGCCCGCATCGAGCGCCGCGGCGAGCAGCGTGGCGGTGCCGTCGACGTTGACAGAGCGGATCTCGTTGCGGGAGCCGCGGATCGGGAGCGCGGCGGCCGCGTGGACGAGGACGTCCGCTCCGGCGACGAGGCCGCGCGCGGCGGCGGGATCGCGGACGTCGCCGCGCAGCTCGTCGACGTCGCGCTCGAGCTCGTCGTCGTCGAGGGGCACAAGGTCGAGCGTGCGAACCGTGTGACCGTCGGCAAGCAGCCGTCGCGCGAGGTGGAGGCCGAGGAAGCCCGCGCCGCCGGAGATCGCCCAGAGCATGGTCGTGACGATATTGGCTTGCTTCCGTCACCGTGCGGTCCGGAAGCGAGCGGTACGCTCACCGCGGGTGGCGGGTGGACGTCCTCCCCTCCCAGGGTGGGGACTCCGGGCGCGCTCTCCAGTGGTGGGCCCGTACGATCACGCCCATGACCACGCGCCATGCAGCCTGCCACTGTGAGCAACTTCGTCTGGAGGTCGCGGGCGATCCGTTCGTCGTCTCCATCTGTCACTGCCTTGCGTGCCAGCGCCGGACCGGAAGCGCCTTCGGGATGCAGGCGGCCTTCAGACCGGATCAAGTGCAGGTCACCGGTCGCTACAACGACTATGTCCGCGTCTCCGACGAAGCGGACAAGAAGGAGCACGTCTTTCACTTCTGCCCCGAGTGCGGCTCGCAGGTTTTCTACACGGAGCCGGACGAGCCGGACCTGATCGTCGTCTCGGTCGGCTCGTTCGCGGACCCGTCCTTCGCGGCGCCAACCGAATCGGGGTACGACTGGCGACGACACCCGTGGATCGCGCTGCCCGAGACCATCGAGAGCGCATCCGAGGCGTGGGAATCACTCAGACCCCTCTACGAGGCCGGCGAGTACGCCCAGGTCGCCGACCGTGGGCGGCAGTTGCTCGAGGCCCATCCCGATGACGCGCGCCTCTACTACAACGTCGCCTGCTGCGAGAGCCTCGTCGGGCGGACCGCTGACGCGCTCGAGCACCTCGGGCGCGCGATCGAATTGTTCGAGGGCATCCGGGAGATGGCGAAAGACGATCCGGACTTCGATCGGATCCGCGACGAGCCTCGGTTCGAGGAGCTGACCAGCTAGCAGGCTCGGCGGTGCGCTACTCGTACTGGAGCGCGCGCAGGACGTTCAACCGCGCGGCACGCCGGGCCGGCGCCACCGCTGCGAGCACGCCGACGACCATCGCGATCAGCGCGAAGAGGATCAGGTTCTTCCAGGGCGGCACGAACTGCACGTCGAACTGCGCGAGCGCCCTCGTCACGAGAGCCGCCAGGAAGACGCCGAGGGGCAGGCCGAGCGCCGCTCCGATCAGCGCCGTGATCACGCTCTCCTGCCGCACCATGCGGCTGACCTGAAACCGCGTCATCCCGACGGCGCGCAGCATGCCGAGCTCCCGCGTTCGCTCGAAGACGCTCAGGATCAGCGTGTTCACCATCCCGAAGATGCTCACGATCACGGAGAGTGCGAGCAGCACGTAGAGCATGATCAGGAAGTTGTTGAAGTCCTTGTCCTGCTGGTCGATCCACGCCCCGCGCGTCTGCACCTTCGCGTCGGGGAAATTCGCCACCGAGCGCTCGAGCTGTTTCTCGGCCCCCTCGGTCGGCGGCCCCTTGACGTCCACGAACGTGAACTGATTCTGCGGCCGCTCGTAGAGCTGGTCGAAGCGCGACTGGAGGATGCTCACGTTGCCGAGCAGCGGGTAGAAAGGCGGCGCCTCGTAGATGCCCTTCACCTCGAGCAGCGTGTTTTTGCCGTTGCTCGTCAGCAGGTTGAACCGGCTGCCGATCTCGAGGTTCTTGCTCTCGGCGAACTTCTTGTCGACGATCGCGTCGAAGGGCCCGAGGTTCCTGACGGCGGCGTCCGAGCCGTCCTTCCACTCGAAGTTGTAGACGGTCGTGATCGTCTTCGGGTCGATCCCGGTCACGTAGCCGCTGTCGCCCGCCGCCTTGCCGAGATCCGACCGGACGCTTGAGGCAACCTCGACGACCGGCGACCGCGCGACGGCGTCCCCGGCGCCAGCGACGAACGGCGTGAACCCGTCCTGCGCAGTCAGCGTGTACTCGGCCTTCACCTGCCGCTCGATCGCGCCGCGGTTCGACTCCTTCATGCCGTTTGCGAGCACGGCGACGAAGGTGACGAGCGCGAGCCCGATCATCAGCGCCGCCGCCGTCGCCGCCGTGCGCCCCGGGTTCCGGCGCGAGTTCTCCGCCGACAGGCGATCCGTAGCCGGGTCGAATGTCAGCGACGGGAGATCGCTCGCCCAGCCCTTCGAGGCGATCGCGCGCACGATCGAGTAGACGAACCAAGCGAAGAGCACGAGGACGAGCACTGCGATCACGGCGAAGCCGACGTAGACGACGAACTTCGCGAGCAGGCCGAGCAGGAGCGTCAACCCGATGAGGACGGCCGGCCCGGCGACGAAGAGCAGCGCGAAGGCGCCGGCGAGTGCGAGCACACGTTCCCCCGTGCTGAGGCCGGGCCGGTACAGCCCGCGCCTGGTCAACCACGTCCCGAGCCGCAGCGGGTAGATGAAGACCCCGATCGCGAGCATGACCCACTTCGCGACCGGGCGCACGACGACGGCGAGGGTCGGCACGACGCGCGACGACACGAGCGCGACGCCGATGAAGAGCAACAGGCAGCCGAGCGCCATCGACAGCAGGCGGGCCGCGGTGCCGACGTCGTCGACGAACATCCCGTAGCCGAGCAGCGCGACGGCGAGCGCCATGATCACGAGCGCGATGTAGGGCAGGAACGGCGCCAGTCGCGAGCGCGGCAGCGTCGCACCCTCGCGCACCGCTGCGATCGGCGGCACCTTCGTCGCGCGGATGGCAGGGAACAGGCCGGCGACGAGCGTGACGACGATGCCGACCGCGAGCGAAGCGACGACCGTGGTGGTGGCGAAGACGAGGCTCGTCGTCGGCAGGTCGAGGTTGAGCGCCTTGAAGAGCGCCTTCAGCCCGGCGGCGAGGCCCAAGCCCGCGAACAGGCCGGTCACCGACGCGAGGACCCCGATTACGAGCGCCTCGAGCGTGACCGACGTCAGCAGCTGGCGCCGCGACGCGCCGATCGTCCGCAGCGTCGCGAACTCGCGGATGCGCTGGGCGACCGTGATCGAGAGCGTGTTGAAGATGACGAACGCGCCGACGAAGAGCGCGATCGCCGCGAACGCGAGCAGGAAGAAGCGGATGAACTTCGTGAACTCGACGCCCTTCAGCTCTTCCTTGACCTGCTCCTGGCCGGTGCGGACCTCGACGAGGTTGGCGGGCACGACGGAGGCGACCTCGTCCTTCAGCTGCTCCGGTGTCACGCCCGCCTTGCCCGCGGCCTGGATCTGGTCGAGCTTCCCCTTGCGGTCGAGCAGGTCCTGCGCGGTCGGGATCGTGAAGACGGCGAACGTCGCCGTGCCGAGGGACTTGACGCTGCCGTACTGCGCGATTCCGACGAGCTTGAAACGGCGGACCGGCTTGCGCGTCGCGATGCGCACGGTCTGACCGACGCGGAAGTTCTCCCTGTCGGCCGTCCCCGCGTCGATGACGGCTTCGTCCGCGGCCGTCGGCCAGCGGCCCTCGTTCAGCCGCAGCGGGTTGAACTGCGGCTGCGAGAAGTCGACGCCGAGACCGAAGGAGGGGGCGCCCTGCGTGTTGATGGCCTTGCCCTTCTTGTCGAGGATCTTCGTCGCGTCCTGGTCGCTGACGCTGCCCGCAGCCGCCTCGACGTCCGGGACCTCCCTCACGCGAGCAAGGACCGTCTGCGGAAACGGCGGCCCGAGCGGGGACTCTCCGTCGACCGAGATGTCGGGGGCCCTGCCCGCGACGACGACGTCGGTGTCCGCGTACGACTCGGTGAAGATCGTGTTGAAGGCGCGGTCGATCGTGTCCGTGAGGACGAGGGTGCCGCTGATCATCGCGACGCCGAGGACGATCGCGATCGACGTGAGGACGGCTCTGAGCTTGCGCCCGGCGAGCCCACGGAGCGCGACGCGGATCACGTCAGCGTGAGGTCCTTGACCGTCTCGATGATCTGCTGCTCGTCAGCGCGCCCGAGGTCCTTGACGATGCGGCCGTCCGCGAGGAAGAGGATCCGGTCTGCCGTGGCCGCCGCGCGCGCTTCGTGCGTGACCATCACCATCGTCTGGCCGAAGGTCTCGACCGAGTCGTGCAGCAGCTCGAGGATCTCCCCGCCGGTCTTCGAGTCGAGGTTGCCTGTCGGCTCGTCGGCGAAGACGACGGTGGGGTCGGAGACGAGCGCGCGCGCGATCGCGACCCGCTGCTGCTGGCCGCCGGAGAGCTCCGACGGACGGTGCTTGCGGCGGTCGGCGAGCCCGACCTTGCCGAGCAGCTCGTCGAACTTCGCCTTGTCCGGCTTGCGTCCGGCGATGGACAGGGGCAGGGCGATGTTCTCCTCCGCGGTCAGCATCGGCAGCAGGTTGAAGAACTGGAAGATGAAGCCGATGTGCTTGCGGCGGAGCTTCGTGATCTCTGTGTCGCTGAGCTCCCCGAGCCGCGTGCCCGCGATCGTCACGTAGCCGCTCGTCGGCCGGTCGAGCGCCGCCAGGATGTGCATGAGCGTGGACTTGCCCGAGCCCGACGGGCCCATGATCGCGGTCAGCTGGCCCGGCACGACGTCGAGCGAGACGCCGCGCAGCGCGTCGACGGCCGTCTCGCCCTCGCCGTAGCGTCGCGTGATCTCCTGCGCCGTGACGACGGCGCCGTCCAGCGCGGCCGCAGGCGCAGTCTGTTTCGTTGCCGTTTCCACCCTCCGCCCCTCTCCGGTTAGTGAGGACTAATCTCGCCTCCAAGCTAGTGGAAGGCGCGCAGGCAGGTCAAGGCCGAAGCGGCCCGTTCAGGGTGGGGTGGGAATCAGGCGGCCAGCATTAGCTCGTCCCCGACCACGAGGCCGCGGCGGGCGGACTCGCCCGCGGGCAGCTCGAGCACCGCGCGCGCTCCCCGGCGGCCGGCGGCACGCCAGGGCTCGAGCCCGTCGGCGATGCCGAGCACGACGAGGTCGCGGGTCAGGAAGACGACGTCGATCGGAAAGCGCATGAACCACGTGTGAACGGACGAGGCGGGCCTGAGCAGCAGGCCTTCGCCCGGCTCGAGCCCGTCCCGTCCGAGCAGGCCCCTCATCCGGCTGAACGGGGATCCCGCGAGCTGACAGCGCTCGCAGACGATCATCCCGTCCAGCCGTTTGAGGGTCTGCACTCCGTTAGTACCCGACGTGGATGTGGTCGTCGTGGTTGCCCATCGGGAAGGACGGGCCGCCCATCCCGAGGAGGGAGATCACCTGCCGCGGCTGGAGCTCCGACGGCAGGAGGAGAATGTTGCGGACGCCGTCCTCGGTCATCCCGCCCGGGGCGGAGTTGCCCATGATCGACAGGCCGCCGAGGACGGAGATGTCCGCGGCGAGGCCGTAGATGTGCGCCGAGATGACGCCCGGCCGCGCGTAGAGGCGATGGCCGGAGATCAGGCACGACACGGTGACCTGTCCATGCGCCTCGGCGAGGTAGGCGATCAGGGCGATGATGCGGACGTTGACCCGGCCGGCCTGGATGTCGGCGCGGCCACCCGGGTAGATGGAGATCCGCTTGTCGCGGAGGATGCGCTTCGAGAGGGACGGCTTCGCCCACTCGAGGCCCTTGACGAGCGCGCGCAGGCCGACCGCGCGGTTGTAGTGCTGGAGCGCGGTCGCCTGGTCGGCGAACGCCGTGCGGCCGCGGAGGGCCAGAACCGCCGACCACGGGCTGCGGCGCGCACCGAGCTTCGCGAGCTGCGCGGCAAGTGACTGCAGCCGTGCAGGCGAGGCGGGGACGGCACCGCGCTCGCCGCTCGCGCGGAGCACGCCGAGAACGAGCGCCCAGTCGACGTGATTGCGTGCGGAGACGGTCGCGAGACGCCGCGCGAACGCGGGCCTCAGGCGCCGCGACGGCGGCGTCGGGTCCGGCAGGGCGCGGTGGAGCCAGACAGTCGCGCTGACGCCCGGCTCGTCTGCCTCCGGCTCACGCTCGACGGTCCGCAGCGCGCGCGGCAGAGGCGTCACCATCGGCGCCGCGCGGTTGAACGACGCCGCGCGCTTCACCCACGCGGGCGTGGCCGCGGGGCGTACACGCACACGCGAGGACTGCGCTTGCGCCTGCGTCGGCGCGCTCGCGCGAGAGCGCCAAGCGCTCTGTGGCGCGGAGCGCTCCTGGGCGCGGTAGGCGCCGCTCGAGGCCGACGGCTGTGCCGTCGCGCTCGAGAGCTTCTCGGACTCAGCCGACGACGACTTCTGGCTCAGCTGCCAGCCCTCGGGCGCGGCGGCGGCCTCTGCGGCCGGCTGCTCCTCCGTCGTGGTCGTCGTCGTGTCCGTCGTGGTGGCGGCGCTCTGCTCGCCCGGCTCGAGGAACTGTGCAACCTCGTTGCCCGCGCCGGCGGTGAACGCCGCACCCGCGAAGAAGAGGGTCGTGAAGGCGAGGCTCGCGGCCAGGCGGCGAGGCGCCAGGCGAATCTTGCGCCGCCGGTTCGGCAGCATCGCGAGCAGCGCCAGGGCAGCCGCGGTCAGCGCGAGCGCGACCGTGCTGTTCGTCAGGCGATGTCTCCGTTGTGGCATTTCCTGCTCCAGTCCTGTGTCGAGCGCCGAGGCCGTTCGACGCGGATCTCCGATGTGACGTCCGTGGCCGCAACGGATCGCTCCCCCTATCGGCGCCTCTTCGCTCCGCGGTTCTCACCCGAATTGGGGAACCGCCTTTGCAGATCCCTAAAGCGGGGGATCGGCCCGCCTTCGGCCTCCTACCGATGATCTGGCGACTGAGCCATAGGCGGCGCGGCCACGCCACTGACGTTCCACGGAGGTTTCGACCGGCGTGACCGACCAGTTCGCCCACAGCTACACAGGCTCCGATCGCACGCAGCACGCGACCGTTCCTTCCCTTCGTCACCGCAGAAGGGAGGTGAAACAGGTGCTGAGGCTTTTTGACCTTTTCGCTTCGCTTCGCAAGCGTGAGGAGGGCCAGACGATGGCCGAGTACGGCGTCGTGCTCGCAGTGATCACGATCGCCGTCTTCGGCGCTCTTGCTCTTCTCTCCGGAAACATCGTCAACGCCGTGACCAGGGTCGCCGGGTACATCACCTAAGACCTGACCGGCTTGGCAAGAGGCGGGCCCTCCGACGCGGAGGGCCCGCCATCTCACTTCCCGAGACGCAAACGGAACAGGTGCATGAACAAGAGATTTTCTTTCAGAAACCAACAGGGACAGTCGATGACGGAGTTCGCACTCGTGCTCCCGATTCTCGCCCTGCTCCTGTTCGGCGTCATTCAGTTCGGAATCGTCTTCAACAACTACATCACGCTGACGGACGCCGTCCGCGCAGGCGCCAGGAAAGGCGCCGTCGGCCGGCATCTGCAGAACCCGAACGGCGCCGTCGTGCAGACGGTGCGCAACGCAGCAACGGATCTGCGCCAGAGCGACCTCGTGGTGAACGTGAACGCCAACCCAGGCTGGACGGCCAACGCCGAGGTCACGGTCAACGCGACGTATCCGTATCGGATCAGCCTGCTCGGGCTCGTCGTCAAATCCGGACGACTCTCGAGCACGACGAAAGAGCGTGTGGAATGAACCTGAGAATCAAAAACCAGCGCGGCCAGGCGATGGTGCTCACCCTCGTCTTCATGATCGTCCTACTCGGAATGGCTGCAGCGGTGCTCGACGTCGGCGCGTGGTACCGAGCTCACCGTGGAACACAGGCGACTGCTGATGCCTCCGCATTGGCAGGCGCTCAGGACCTCCCCGACTTCCCCAGCAGCGCCCGGACGGCGGCCCTCGACTACGCCGGCCGCAACGGCGGCGGTGTTCAGTCGCAGGACGTCGAGTTCGAGTCCGGCGTCGTCGCCAACGACACGATCAAGGTGACGGCGCGCAAGTCTGCAGCCGGCGTCTTCACGAGGCTCTTCGGCATCGACTCCGTCACGGCCCGCTCGACGGCCAAGGCACGCGCCGGCGCGATGGGCGACGCGAAGTGGGCAGCGCCGATCGGCATCGACTACCGGCACCAGTATCTGCGCTGCAACGCGCAGCTCCAGTGCAATCCTCGCTTCGACGAGGCGACCGAAATCGACTTCACGAAGGTCGGTCCCGGCGCCTTCCGCCTGATCAACATCGATGGGTCGTACGGCGGCACGTCGTCGGACGACATCGGCGAGTGGATCAGTCACGGCCTCGACGCGTACATGCCGCGGAACAAGTGGTACTACTCCGATCCGGGAATGAAGCCGAACTCGTCGCATGTGACGAGGGCCCTTGATGAACGCATCGGCGTCGGCAAGGAGATTCTCCTGCCGATCTACACCCAGACGCGGGCCCAGGGGGCCGGCTTCGAGTACTACGTGGTCGGCTGGGTCGGCTTCCGCGTCTCGGGCTACGAGATCAACGGCGCGCAGAACGCCAGGATCCAGGGCCAGTTCACGCGCGTGATCTGGGACGGCATCCAGAGCGAAGACGGGAACGAAGAGGACTTCGGCGCCCGCTCCGTCCACCTCGTCGAATAGGCCATTCGAGACCGATTCAAGTTGAACGCGCTACTGACGATGACTCTGTTTACCGACCCGTGTCCCTTCGAATAGTTCCCTGAGCCGCATAGTCCTCCGAGAAGAGAAAGAGCTGGTGCAATGACGTACAGAATCCGCAACATTGGCATCGCAGTCGCCCTGGCGATCGTCGCCGGATTGCTGACGACGTTCTACGTCACGAACTACAAGCGCAACGTCCAGCAGGGCGAGGAGAACGTCGCGGTCTACGTGGCGTCGAAGGACATCGCCCTCGGCACGAACGGCGGCGACATCGCCAACCGCAAGCTCCTGAAGGTCGAGCACGTGCCGCGCCGCAGCGTCGTGCCCGGCGCGATCTCGCAGCCGAACCAGATCGACAGCCTCGTCGCGGTCGAGCCCATCTACGCGGGCGAGCAGATCTCCACGCGCCGCTTCCGCGCGGCCGAAGAGCAGGGGGTCCGCGCCCAGCTGAAGGGCAACCTGCGGGCGGTCCAGATCTCCGGCACCGAGCACCAGCTCCTCGCCGGCACGCTCAAGGCGGGCGACCGCGTCGACGTCGTCGCCTCGCTCGAGCTGCCGAACTCGAATGACCGCAGGGCGTCCCGAGTCGTGCTCCGCGACATCCTCGTCCTGCAGGCCCCGAACACGAGCCGGCTACAGAGCAAGATCGGCAGCGACCCGCAGCAGCCCTTCTCGGCGATGTTCCAGGTCACGGACGCGCAGGCGCAGAAGTTCTTCTTCGTCGTCACTGACGGGGACTGGACGCTGCAGCTGCGGCCGGTGACCGACGCCGCGGACAGCCCAGAGTCGATCGAGACGACCGAGTCCGTGCTCGGCGACGGTCTCCGCGCCGGCCAGCGCCGGAAGCTGAGAGGAGGGCGCTAGATGACTCTCGAGATGGAGGTCACCACTCGCGAGAAGTCACGGATCTACGTCACGGGTAGCTGCGAGGGCCTGAACGAGCTCTGCGAGGCCCTCGAGCGCCACGGCGAGATCGAGCTCGTCGGCCGGAGCGACTACGTGCGCGACGGCGGCGGCCCGCTCTCGGGCGGCCATCTCCAGGTCGTGCTCCATGCGACCCGCTCGTCGGCCCTGCCGGCCGAGGAGCTGGCCTCGATCCGCGAGTACACGCGTGCGCCGATCGTCCTGCTCGCGTCGGGCGAGTCGTCCGCGCTGCTCGAGGAGGCGCTCGACGCAGACGTCGCCGACGTCCTGCTGCTCCCGCAGCTGACCGAGAACGTCGTCTTCGCGATCCGCAAGGCCGGACACGCCGGCCGGCGGGCCGCAGGCAAGGGCCACGGCGACGGCCGTGTCGTGACCGTGTTCTCGCCGAAGGGCGGGACGGGCAAGACCGTCACGGCGACCAACCTGGCCGCGTCGTTCTCGAAGCACGCCGCCAAGCGAACGCTGCTCCTCGACCTGGACCTCCAGTTCGGCGACGCGGCGATCATGCTCGGCATCGAGCCCGAGAAGACGATTCAGGACCTGGTCGTCGCCCCAGGCGAGCTCGATCCGGAGAAGCTGTCCGGCTACACGACGCGGCACTCGAGCGGCGTCGACGTCCTGCCGGCGCCGATCCGGCCGGAGGACGCGGAGCTCGTCACCGAGCAGAAGCTGGCCCGGCTCCTGGAGGTCGCGAAGGAGTCGTACGACGTCATCGTCGTCGACACCTCGCCGTTCTTCCACGGCCCGATGCTGGCGACGCTCGACCGGACGGACGACCTGCTGCTCGTCTGCGGGCTCGACGTCCCAACGATCAAGAACGTCCGGCTCAGCCTGCAGACCCTGACGTTGCTGTCGTTCCCGCCTGAGCGGATCCGCGTGGTCCTCAACCGGGCGAACTCGAACGTCGGCATGAAGCGGGGCGAGGTGGAAGCCGCGCTCGAGTCGAAGGTGCGTTTCGAGGTGCCGAGCGACCGCGCGGTCCCACTCGCGGTCAACCGCTCCAACCCGGCCGTGCTCTCGGACCCGAAGTCGGACTTCTCGCGCGCCGTGCGCGAGATGGCCAAGTCGCTGCTTCCGGCGGCGGCATCCAAGAACGGCCGCAAGCGCCTGCTCGGCCGAGGGAGGAAGTAGACGATGGGCCTCCACGATCGCATCAAGGGCGGCGAGAACCAGAACGGGTCGCCGCAGGACGGAGACCAGCCGGCCGGCGCGCAGAGGCCTGCGCTCGCAGTCGAGCAGCCCGAGCCGGACAACGCGTCGGATCCCTATGCGGAGCTGAAGACGCGGATCCACCACGCGTGCATCGCGAAGCTCGGTCCCCAGCTCTTCACCACGGAGACGACCGAGAACCTGAGCGACCGCGTGCTCCGCGAGGTGACCGAGCAGCTCGCGCTCGACCGCACGCCGCTCACGCGTGAAGAGCGGCGGCGCATCGTCCGCGAGATCACGGACGACATCCTCGGCTACGGCCCGCTCGAGCCGCTCCTCCGCGACGACTCGGTCACGGAGGTCATGGTCAACAACTTCGACCGGATCTACATCGAGCGCGAGGGCAAGCTCGAGCGCACGGACGTCGCGTTCGCCGACAACGCCCACCTGCTCCGGATCATCGACAAGATCGTCTCCCAGGTCGGCCGCCGCGTCGACGAGGCGTCGCCGATGGTCGACGCGCGCCTCCCGGACGGGAGCCGCGTGAACGCGATCATCCCGCCGCTCGCGCTCAAGGGGCCGACGCTGACGATCAGGAAGTTCTCGCGCGACCCGTACACGATGGACGACCTGATCAACTTCGGCACGCTGACGCCGAAGGCCGCCCAATTCCTCGCCGCGTGCGCGCGCGGGAAGCTGAACGTCCTCATCTCCGGCGGAACCGGTACCGGTAAGACGACGACGCTCAACGCTCTCTCGGCCTTCGTGCCCGGGGACGAGCGCATCGTCACGATCGAGGACGCGGCCGAACTCCAGCTCCAGCAGGAGCACGTGATCACGCTCGAGGCCCGCCCGCCGAACATCGAGGGGCAGGGCGAGATCCGCATCCGCGAGCTCGTCCGCAACTCGTTGCGCATGCGCCCCGACCGGATCATCGTCGGCGAGGTCCGCGGCCCCGAGACCCTGGACATGCTCCAGGCGATGAACACGGGCCACGAGGGCTCGCTGACGACGATCCACGCCAACTCTCCGCGCGACGCGCTCTCGAGGCTCGAGACGCTCGTGCTGACGGCCGGCGTCGACCTGCCGCTACGGGCCATCCGGGAGCAGATCGCCAGCGCATTCGACCTACTCGTGCAGATCACGCGCCTCGTCGACGGCTCGCGCCGGCTCTCGCACATCACCGAGGTGCTGCGCATGGAGTCCGACGTGATCACCCTGCAGGAGATCTTCCACGCGAAGCCGCCGGAGGAAGCGGAATCGCAGGGCGGTGCAGTTCGGCTGC
>DASQWH010000096.1:0-16065 GCA_035640335.1 Gaiellaceae bacterium
CGGGAGCGACCCGCCGACCCGGAGCAGCAGCGGCCGCGCGCCGACGGCCCGCTCGAAGGCGTCGAGCGCGAGCTGGATCGCGGGCTCGTCGGGCTTGACTAGCGCAGCAGGCCCCACCGCCAGCAGCTCGATCTCCACGTCCGCACCTTCAGGCGCCGCCTCACGCAGGAGCCGCTCGAACGCGGCGGAGATCTCGTCCGCGTCCTGGCCGGGCGCGAGCCGGATCGACACGTTCGCCTCGGCCACGACCGGTAGCACGGTCTTCTGCAGCTCGGGTGACCCGCCGAGCAGCCCATGCACGTCGACGGCCGGCTCCTCCCACGTCCGCTCGTAGAGCTCGTCCGCCGCGCGCGAGTCGGCCGGCCGCGCCCCTTGCGCCGCGAGCACGGCCTCCCCGCTCTCGAGCTCGCCCCAGCCCGCGCGCTCCTCGTCCGTCGGCGGCACGATCCCGGCCCGCAGCGGCTCCGGTAGGCGGCCGTCCTGCGGGAGCACGCCCGAGAGCGTCTGCATGAGCGCATGCGTGGCGTTCAGCGCCGCGCCGCCGTAGAGGCCGGAATGGAGGTCGCGCTCACCAGTGCGCACACGGACGTGGAAGTACGCGATCCCGCGCGTCGCGAGCTCGAAGACCGGGACGCCGGGCGCGAGCATGTGCGCGTCGAAGATGACGCAGGCGTCGCCGCCGCGCTCGTCGGTTGCGAGGAAGTCGACGATCGTGTGCCCGCCGGACTCCTCCTCGCCGTCGCAGAGGAAGCGCACGTTGACGGGCAACGAGCCCTCCGCGGCGAGCAGCGCCGCCGCCTTCAGCTGCAAGTAGAGCTGGCCCTTGTCGTCGGCGATACCGCGCGCGAACAGCCAGCCGTCGCGGATCGTCGGCTCGAAGGGAGGGCTCTCCCAGAGCTCGAGCGGCTCCGGCGGCTGCACGTCAAAGTGCCCGTAGGCGATGACCGTCGGTGCCGAGTCGGCGCCCTCCGACGCGCGCAGCTCGCCGACGACGAGCGGATGCTTGTCGCCCTCCTGCAGCTCCGCCTCGCCGCCCGCGGCACGGATGAAGTCACGCACCCACTCGCCCGCGCGCCGCACGTCCTCGCGGTGGGCCGGGTCGGCGCTGACGCTCGGAATGCGCAGGAGCTCGTTGAGCTCGTCGAGCCAGTCGGCAGGCGGCTCCGCCATTGGCGGGAGAGTCTAGGGGCTCTCGAGCCGTGGCCGTTGCCAGGCACCGGACGCGGCCGTTTGCGCCGTCAGGCTACTTCTCGGAGCTTCTGGCAGTCCGCCAGCGCGCGGAGCTTCTTCAGGCACTGGTTCTCGATCTGCCTGATCCGCTCGCGCGTGACGTTGAACGCGCGGCCGACCTCGTCAAGCGTGCGCGGCTGCTCGCCGTCGAGCCCGTAGCGCATCTCGAGGATCCGCTGCTCGCGCGGCGAGAGCGAGTCGAGGATCTTGCGCAACGCGTCCTTGCGCAGCGCCTGCTCGGCCGCCTCCTCGGGCAGGAGCACGTTCTCGTCCGTGAGGAAGTGCCCGAACTCCGACTCCTCGTCGTCGCCGACCGGTTTCTCCAGCGAGACCGGCAGCTGCGCGGAACGCCTGATGTGGTCGACCTCTTCCGTCGAGAGGTCGAGGTCGCGCGCGATCTCGGTCGAGCTCGGCTCGCGGCCGAGCTCCCCGCGTAGCTTGCGCTCCGAGCGCACGATCTTGTTCAGCTTCTCGACGACGTGGACAGGCATGCGGATCGTCCGCGACTTGTCGGCGAGCGCCCGCGCCACGGCCTGCCGGATCCACCACGTCGCGTACGTCGAGAACTTGAAGCCCTTCCGGTAGTCGAACTTCTCCGCCGCGCGGACGAGGCCGATCGTGCCCTCCTGGATCAGATCGAGGAAGGGCAGGCCCTGGTTGCGGTAGCGCTTCGCGATCGAGACGACGAGACGCAGGTTCGCCTCGACCATGTTCTGCTTGGCGAGGTGGTCGCCGCGCTCGATGCGCTTCGCCAGCTCGATCTCCTGCGGCGCGGTCAGCAGGTCGACCTTGCCGATGTCCTTCAGGAAGAGCTGCAGCGCGTCGGTGGAGACGTCCGGGCCCTCGAGCTCGAGGGAATCGTCGGCGCTGTCGTCGTCCGCCGAAACGAGCTCGATCTGCAGCTCGTCGACCATGCCGTAGAACTCATCGATCTGGCCGGCGTCGAGGTGCAGCTCGTCCAGCGCGAGCGCGACCTCTTCGGCGTCTAGGCGCCCCGTCTGCCGGCCCGCCTGAAGCAGTTCCCAGGCTTCTTCCGAGTGGAGGACGCTGCCTCCATCACGGCTCCTCGTGCCAGCTTGCTCCCCTGCCCTCACGAGTTTCCCCCTCTCCCCGTATCACACCGTAGCCGCGGTTTAGGGCCTGTCAACGCCTTGTCTGGACGGGGCAGTGTTTCAGTCACTATCAGTGCACGTCTATAGGCCGAAAGACTCATCTTTCGGTCCATGAGTCCTATCTCCGACTAGTTGGCTCCATTGCTCTCAAGACTGTCGAGGAGGATCGTTGCTTCCCTGCCGAGTCGAGAGCGTGGAGCAAGGGCGCGTGCCCGTCTGAGCTGGGATTTTCCCTCGTCGACGGCGCCGGGCTGAACGCGGGCGAGCCAGAGAAGAAGCAGCCCGAGGTGGAAGCGCACAGTCTGCGCGCGCGGAAAGCGCCTGGTCAGCGGCCCCAGGCGCGAGAACGCGTCGCTCGGCCGGGCCTTGTCGAAGCGGGCCACGGCCGCAGCCACGCGCGCGTCGGCGTCGCCGGGGGCCAGCCTGACGGCTTCGTCGTACTCGCGCCTGGCGGAGACCGGCCGGCCGAGTCGCTGCAGGGCGAGCCCGTAGAGCAGCCTGTCGCGGGCGGCACCGCCTCCGGCGCGGGCGCGCAGGGAGACGAGCTGTTGGGGAGGTGACAGGCGCGCCAGACCGGGCGGAGGCGGGAAGCTCGGCACGAAGAACGGCCGTCCGCGCGGGAAGTTCGGGTGCAAGAGGTCGTCGGCCCTGATCGCAGACGGGGAGTCGGGCTGGACGCGGGCGGCCGCGCGCCACGCGGCGAGCGCGCTCGGGTCGTCGCCTGCCCACAGGCGCGCCAGCCCGAGATGCAGCTGCACGAACGCGTCGCGCGGATGGTCGGCGGCAACTCGTTCGAGGCGATCGAGGCTCGAGTCCGGCCACTGCGCGAGCGCCGCTCCGACCTCCGCCTGCGGCGAGTCGTAGCGCGCGAAGACGCGCGCCGCCTCGTCGCGGCGGTTCGCCGCGTAGAGCCGCTCGGCTCGGCGCAAGGCGACGGCCTCCGGATCCGTGCGGACGCCGAGGTCGAGCGCCAGCGGCGGGACGCCCTCGCGCGGGCCGGCGCCGCCGCGCTCGTCGTTCCCGGAGATGACGGCCAACGCGACTGTCGCCGCAGCCGCGACGGCGGCCGCAACGGCGACGAGGATCCCCACACGCAGCCGCGCGCTCACGGCCCCCAAACTAGCTTCGCCCCTATCCTTGGAGCACCGTGAACCGCGAGATCGACGCACCCGCTGCGCACGAGCTCCTGGAGGGGGACGAGGCGCCGCTCCTGCTCGACGTGCGCGAGCCGGTCGAGTGGGCGAGCGGCCGGCTGGCGGAGGCGGTCCACGTGCCGATGGGCGACCTCGCGGAGCGCATCGCGCACGTCGCGCCCGACCGCAAGCGCCCGCTGATCGTCTACTGCGCGCACGGCAACCGCTCGCTCGTCGCGGCCCGCGGGCTGCAGCAGGCCGGCTACGACGCGGTCTCGCTCGCGGGCGGCATCGTCGCGTGGCGGCGGGCCGGCTTCCCCGTCGAGGGCCCGGCCGGCCTCGACGAGGCGCAGAGCGAGCGCTACAGCCGCCACCTGCTGATTCCCGAGATCGGCGTTGAAGGGCAGCGCCGGCTGCTCGACGCGAGCGTCCTGCTCATCGGCGCCGGCGGCCTCGGATCGCCTGCGGCCCTCTACCTCGCCGCCGCCGGGATCGGCCGGCTCGGCATCGTCGACGACGACGCGGTCGACGAGACGAATCTCCAGCGCCAAGTGCTGCACTCGACGGCCGCGCTCGGTGAGCGCAAGGTCGACTCCGCCAGGCGCCGGCTGACGGCGCTGAACGCGGACGTCGAGGTCGTGCCGTTCGCCGAGCGGCTGACCGCCGAGAACGTCGACGACATCCTCGGCCAGGGCTGGGACGTGATCGTCGACGGCGCGGACAACTTCCCGACCCGCTACCTGCTCAACGACGCCTCCGTCTGGCACGGCGTGCCCGTCGTGCACGGGTCGATCTACCGCTTCGAAGGACAGGTGACGGTGTTCGCTCCGGGCACCGGCCCGTGCTACCGCTGCCTCTTCCCGCAGCCGCCGCCACCCGAGCTCGCGCCGAGCTGCGCCGAGGGCGGCGTGCTCGGCGTGCTCCCGGGCGTCATCGGCTCGCTGCAGGGCAGCGAGGCGCTGAAGGTCGTGCTCGGGATCGGCGAGCCGCTCGTGGGGCGACTGCTCCTGTTCGACGCGCTGCCGGCCTCGTTCACGGAGGTGGCCGTGCGGCGCGATCCCGCGTGCCCCGTGTGCGGGGAGGAGCCGACGATCACCGAGTACGTCGACTACGTCGAGTTCTGCGCCGGCCCGCGTTGACGCCGATCCGGATCCCGCCGCAGATCCGCGGGGAGCTCGAGCGGCACGCTCGTGACGAGGCGCCGAACGAAGCCTGTGGCCTCGTGGTCATGCGCGACCGCGAGGCCGTCCGCTACGAGCGCGGCCGCAATGCCGACGCCTCCCCGTACAGGTTCCGGCTCGAGGCGAACCCTGAGGTCTGGTTCCTCGAGGACGAGGGCTACGAGCTCGCCGTCTTCCACTCGCACGCCGCCTCCCCGCCTCGCCCGTCGCGAACCGACGTCGAGAACGTCGGGCTCTGGAAGGGCCGGCCGTACCTGATTCTGCGCGCCGACACCGGCGAGCTCGCGGCGTGGCGGATCCGAGACGGCGAAATCGAGGAGGCGCCGCTCGATGCCTAGCGCCGTCATCGTCGGCGCCGGAGTCTTCGGTGCTTCTCTCGCCCACCAGCTCGCGGGGTCGGCGTGGGAGGTCACGCTCGTCGAGCAGTACGTGCCGGGGCACGTACGCGCCGCTTCGGGCGGCGAGTCGCGGCTGATCCGCTTCGCGCACGGCTCGGCGAGCTGGTACACGCGGTCGGCCCGCCGCGCGCTCGACCTCTGGCTCGAGCTCGAGCGGGAGTCCGGGGCGCAGCTTCTCGTCCAGGCCGGCGTCGCCTGGCTCGCCCGTCGCGAGGACGGCTGGGAGGCGGAGAGCGAGCGCGTCCTGGTCGACGAGGGCATCCCGACGGAGCGGCTGTCTCCCGAAGAGGCCGCGCGCCTCTTTCCGAGCTTCAACGGAGCGGGGTTGTCGTTCGTCCTCTTCGAGCCGCAGGCGGGAGTGCTACGGGCGCGCGACGCGACCCGGGTGCTCGCCGAGCAGGCGGTCGCGCGCGGCGCGCGGTTCGTCACGGCGACTGCCCGGCCGGACGCCGCCGCGGTCGTGGCTGGCGAGGAACGGCTCGAGGCCGACGTCGTCATGTGGACGTGCGGCGGCTGGCTCGCGCAGCTCTTCCCGGGCCTCGTCGACCTGCGCGTGACGAAGCAGCACGTGTACTTCTTCGGCGCGCCCGCGGGCTGGCAGACGCCCGGCGTACCGGGCTGGGTCGACTACGACGGCGCCGTCTACGGCGTCGGCGACCTCGACGGCCGGGGCTTCAAGGCGAGCCCGGACGTCGAAGGGCCGGAGTTCGACCCAGACGCTGACGATCGCTCACCGTCGGCCGAAGGCGAGCGCGCCGCGCGGGAGTACCTCGCCTTCCGCTTCCCCGCACTCGCGGACGCGCCGCTCGTCGGAACGCGCACCTGCCCGTACTCGCTGACCGCGGACACGAACTTCGTCGTCGCCCGGCACCCCGAGCATGAGCGCGTCTGGCTCGTCGGCGGCGGCTCCGGTCACGGCTTCAAGCACGGGCCCGCGCTCGCCGAGTACGTCGCGCGGCTCCTCGACGGAAGCGAGGAGCCGGATGCGGCGTTCGGGCTCGGGCCCCGCGATCCCGGCGCGAGCCTGCGGACCGCGGGGACCCGGTAAGAGGAGGCCGGCCACCCCCCCGAAGGCGGCCGGCACGCGTGGGGAAAAGAACTAGGTGACCCGGAAGGTCTTCTTCATCGTGGACGCGTGGGGGTCACAGACGTAGGTGTACGTGCCCCTCTTGAGGGTCACGGTCACCGACTTCGTGCCCCTGAACGGCGTCCCGGTGATGACGCGGTTGACACCCGGGCCCTTGAGATGGAAGTCGTGGATATTCGACTTGTCGCTGACGGTGATCGTGTAGCGGCCGGCCTTGAGCGTGCGCACCTGCGCAGCGCCCTTCTTCAGCGTGATCGTGAAGCCCGGGCCGACCGTGCCAGTGAGCTTCGCCGGAGCCATCGAAGGGCCGGCCGTTGTCGGCGCGGCGGCCACGAGCGCGACGGCGGCGCCGGCGAGCAGAATTCGAATGCGAGACATCATCCTCCTTTGACCTGTCGACTTTCGGTCCTTCGTTCGAGCAACGGCAAACGGTTTTTTGCCTCACGGCGATACTAGAGCCGGTGCAGTTACCCGACGGTTACGCGGAAGTTAAAGGTGCACTTGAGCGTGAATACACGTTCCGGGACTTCGCGGAGGCGCTTGCTTTCGTCGACCGCGTCGGCGAGCTGGCGGAGCGCGAAGGGCACCATCCGGACGTCGAGATCCACTGGAACCGCGTGAAGCTGCGGTGGTGGACGCACGTACAGGACGCGATCACCGAGCGCGACCACCAGCTGGCCGCGCGGTCGAACGAGCTGGTCTAGGGACGTCGTGGGCACGCGCTACGACGAGATCGCCGACTTCTACGACAACTTCGTGGGCGACGACGTCAGCGACTCCGTCGCGGAGGCCGTGTTCGGGCTCGCGGGCGATGTCTCGGGCGCGCGTGTGCTCGAGCTTGCGTGTGGGCAGGGCCGTGTCAGCCGCGAGCTGACGCGCCGCGGCGCCTCGGTCGTCGGCGCCGATCTCTCGACCAAGCTGCTCGAGAAGGCGCGAGCGTTCGAGGCCGACTCGCCGCTCGGCATCGCGTACGTCCACGCAGACGTCACGTCGCCCGAGGCGCTGGCCGGCGAGCGCTTCGACGGCGTCGTCTGCCACTTCGCGCTCTCCGACATCGACGACCTCGACGGCGCGCTCGCGACCGTGGCGCGCGTTCTCGACCCCGGCGGCTGGTTCGTCTTCTCGATCGTGCACCCGTGCTTCCCGGGCTCGGGGACAGACGCGCCGAGCAGCTGGCCGCCCGGACGCGGCTACTTCGAGGAAGGCTGGTGGCTCGCCGACAGCCCCGGTTTCCGCGGCAAGGTCGGAGCGAACCACCGCATGCTCGCGACGTATCTGAACGCGCTCGCCGACCACGGCCTCGCCGTCGAGCGCATCGCGGAACCCGTGCCGGAGGCGGGCTGGTACGAGTCGAAAGGCGGCAGCGAGGCCGTCCCGGTCTACCTAGTCGTCCGCTGCCGGCGCTCCTAGCCCGAGTCAGACCACCAGAAGAAGCCGATCGTGCCCGGGCCCGCATGCGTCCCGAGCACCGGGCCGAGCGTCGTCGCGAGGTCGATCGTCGCCTGCGGGCGCTGCGCCTCGACGAGCTTCCTCAGGGCCTCCATCCGCTCCGGCGCGTCGGCGTGGGCGATCCCGACACGCAGCCCCGGCCCGTCGGTCGAGCTGCCGAGGAAGGCGGTCTCGAACTCGTGGAAGGCGCGCCGGTTGCCGCGCACACGCTTGAGCGGCAGCACCTCGCCGTCCTCGAGCGTGAGGATCGGCTTGATGTGCAGCAACTGTCCGGCCATGCCGCGCGCCCGGCCTATGCGCCCGCCGCGAGCGAGGAACTCGAGCGTGTCGAGCGTGAAGATCAGGTGTGCGTCGCGCTTGAAGCCCCCGACGAGCTCGTCGATCTCGTCATCGGTCGTGCCCGCCTCGAGCCGCCTTTGGATGGCCAGGGCGAGCAGCGCAATCCCCGCCGACGCGGTCTCGGTGTCGATGACGCGGACCTTGCCGCCGGTCGCCTCGGCCGCGGTGCTCGCGCTCTGCCACGTCCCCGAGAGCTTGCGCGGGATGTGGAGCGAGTAGACGCGCTCGTACGCCGTCAGCTCGTCGTAGGCGGCCGCGAAGTCGGCGGGTGTGGGCTGCGACGTCGTCGGCAGCTCGGCGGCCTCGCGGAGCCGCGCATAGAAGTCGGTAGGTCCCAGATCGACGTAGTCGCGGTAGCTCTCGGCGCCGAAACGGACGTAGAGCGGGACGACTCGCCAGTTCGGAAAGCGCTCGGTCGCGTCCGGGAAGTCGGCCGTCGAGTCGAGGACGATTGCGGTGTTCGAGCCGTCGAGCTGCAAGCAGGCGCGACTAAGGCACCGCTTGCGGTGCCGCCTCCAGGTCGCGCTGGCTTTGCCTGCGCGACCGTCTGAACTGACCGGTCCACACGACGGGATTCAACGCTGCGGCTCTCATTCGGGTGTAGGTGCAAGCTCGCGGCCGGCGGCGCGGTGGATGGCGGCGACGATCTCGTCGAGCTGCTCGTCCTTCGTCAGGCAGGCAACGGCACCGGCCGCGTAGAGGGCGTCGACCTCACGGAGGTTCGCCGACGCCGTCAGGCAGACGACAGCGACGCCGGGGCACTGCTCGAGCAGCGTCTTCGTGACCTGCACGCCGTCGAGCACGGGTAGCCGGTAGTCCATGACGACGACGTCAGGCAGGTGCGCGCGGCAGAGCTCGACGACCTGCGTGCCGTCGGCGGTCGAGGCGACGACGTCGATGTCGGAACGGAGCCCGAGCAGGAGCTCGAGCGCCTCGCGGAAGACGGCGTTGTCTTCTACGAGAGCAACGCGAACCGGAGGAGTCACACTCTCACTGTACGCCGCTACTCGGCCGACAGCAGCAGCGGGTAGTGCGGCTGGCCGCCCGGATGGACCTCCAGCTCGACCTCGGGATGGTGCTCGGCGAGCCGCGCGAGCAGCGCGCCGAGCTCCGGCTCGTCGGCGCCGGTGAGGAGCGTGAGGACGTCGCGCGGCTCTGCGAGCAGGCGCTCGACGACCGCGGACGCCACGGGATCGAAGCTCGTGCCGCCCGCGACCGGCTCGTCGCCTACGAGCCCCAGGTAGGCGCCTTTGGCCACCTCGAGGCCGTTCACGCTCACACGGCGCGAGGCGACAGTGACCGCGCCGGTCGCGACGTCCGCGAGGACGGCCTGCATCTCGGCGGCGTTCTCCTCCGCCGAGCGCGAGCCGTCGAAGGCGATCACCGCTGCGAGACCCGCCTGCAGCGAGCCGCTCTCGACGACCTGGACCGGCTTACTCGCGAGACGCGCGGCCTGCTGCGCCGCGAGCACGACGTTCGGATTGTTCGCGAGCACAACGGCCTCGGGCGCGCGGGTGCGCTCGATGCCGTCGAGGACATCGTCGGTGGACGGGTTCATCGTCTCGCCGCCGTCGACGATCGCCGCGGCGCCGAGGCTCTCGAACAGGCGCCGGTTGCCCTCGCCGGTGACGACCGCGACGATGTCCGTCGCGCGCTCGACGGCGTCCGCCTGCGAAGCCGAAAGCCGCTCCTCGCGCTGGGCGCTCTGCACTTGCATGTTCGCGATCTCGACGCGCTCGAGCACGCCGAGGTCGGTGCCTGCTCGCAGGGCCGCGCCGGGGTCGTTCGTGTGCACGTGCACCTTCAGCGCCCGCTCGTCGCCGACGACGAGCAACGAGTCGCCGAGCGGGACGAGGGCCTGCTCGAGCGCCTTCGAGTCGAGCCGCTCGCCGGCCACCACGTAGACCGTGCAGTAGCGGTAGCGGGAGACCTCCTGGTGAATCGCCTCGGTGCTGAGCGCCTCCGTCGCCGGAGCCTCGGGTAGGGGTTCGCCGCGAACGTGGGCAGCGAGCCCGCGGAGGACGTCGACCAGACCGGCGGCACCTGCGTCGACGACGCCGGCCTCGCGCAGGACGTCGAGCTGCTCCTGCGTCCGGGCGACGGCGTCGTCGCCGTGCGCGACGAGGGCGGGCAGGAGCTCCGTGAGCGAACGCTCCTCGTCGGCACGCCGGTCGGCCTCCGCCGCTAGCTCGCGGATCACCGTCAGCATCGTCCCCTCTGCTGGCTCGCGGACAGCCCGGTACGCGGCGTCCGACGCGGAGCGCAAGGCGGTTGCCGCCGCGGAGGCGTCGATCTCCTCCAACGCGCCGAGAACGTCGGCCGCGCCACGCACGATTTGCGAGAGGATCACGCCCGAGTTGCCACGCGCGCCGAGCAGCGCAGAGTGCGCGACCAGCTCGGCAAGCTCGGCCCGGCTGCCGTCGACGTCCTCGAGCGCCTCGACGACCGCACGCACGGTCAGGAGCATGTTGGTTCCGGTGTCGCCGTCCGGAACCGGGAAGACGTTCAGGTCGTCGAGCCGCGCGCGGTTCGCCTCGAGCGAAGTTTCGGCGGCGCGCGCGAGCGCGAGCACGGTCGCGTGATCCGTCACTACCGCGCGTTTATAACGTCGCGTTAGAGCGCCTTCTCTACCTTGCCGGCCTTGAGGCAGCGCGTGCCTGAGGCACCGCTTGCGTGCCGACCGTCAGAACGCACGAGCTCAGCTCGTGCGTTCGTCTGAAATGACCGGTCGAAACGATTGAGTCGACGCGAGCCGCTCTCTCAGAGCGCTTTCTCGACCTTGCCGGCCTTGAGGCAGCGCGTGCAGACGTAGGCACGGGTGGGCCGCCCGCCCAGGAGAACCCGGACGCGCTGGAGGTTCGGCTCGAAGCGCCGCTTCGTGGCCACCATCGAGTGGCTCCGGTTGTGTCCGAAGGACGGCTTCTTGCCACAGATTGCGCACACCTTGGCCATGGACGCGGCAGTGTAGCTAGCGCAAAGGCCCCGCCGCTTGGGCCCGCAGCTGCGAGAAGACATCGGCCATCTCGAGCGCGCTGCGGACGGCATCCGCGGCCCGCTCGACGCGCTCCCTGGCCTGCTCGCGGTTCTCGACGGTAAGGACACCGAACGACACGGGCACGCCGGTCTCGATCGCCGCCAGCTGCAGCCCGCTCGCCGCCTCGCCGGCCACGTACTCGAAGTGCGGCGTCTCGCCGCGGATGACGCAGCCGAGCGCGATGATGCACGCGTAGCGGCGCGTCTTCGCAAGCGCCATGGCCGCGAGTGGCAGCTCGAAGGCGCCCGGCACGGGCACGATCATGATCGCGTCGCGCGGCACGCCGATCTCGTCTAGCTCGGCCAGCGCGCGTTCGAGGAGCGAGTTCGTGATCTCGGCGTTGAACTTGCTGACGACGACGGCGACCGCCCTCCGCCCGTCGATCGAGCCCGCGAGCACGCTGTAGCCCTCCGGGATGCGCAGCTCGCCCTCGGCGTGCTCGGGCTCGGGCGGCCGCAGTTGCGGCTCGCGTTCCTCGACGTCCGTGTCGGTCATCGGCGCCTGCCGTTCCGGCTCCGGTTCCGCCGCCGGCGCGAGCTCGTTCAGGCGGGCCTCGATCTCTTCGAGCCGGTCGCTCACTCGTCCTGCGACCTCTGCTCGAAGCGCAGATCCTGGTGGTGGAGCCGGTGCCCGAGCTTGTCGCGTTTCGTCTCGAGGTAGCGACGGTTCTCGCGGGTCGGCCGGGTCTCGATCGGCAGCTGCTCGACGACGGTGAGCCCGAAGCCCTCGATGCCGGTCAGCTTCTTCGGGTTGTTCGTGAGGATGCGAATCGTCGTCAGCCCGAGGTCGGCGAGGATCTGGTTGCCGATCCCGTACTCGCGCGCGTCGGCCGGCAGGCCGAGCTCGAGGTTCGCCTCGACCGTGTCGAGCCCCGCCTCCTGCAGCTCGTACGCTCGCAGCTTGTTCAGCAGACCGATGCCGCGGCCCTCCTGCGTCATGTAGAGCAGGACGCCGCGCTCCTCGGCCGCGAGCCGCTCGAGCGCGAGCTCCAGCTGCTCGCCGCAGTCGCACCGCAACGAGTGGAAGACGTCCCCGGTCAGGCACTCCGAGTGGACACGGACAAGGACGTTCTCGGCGCCGTCGACCTCGCCCCGGACGAGTGCCACGTGATGCTTGCCCGTCAGCTTTTCGCGGAACGCGACGGCGGTGAAGTCCCCGTGCGCCGTCGGCAGCTGCACGGTCGTCGTGCGCTCGACGAGCTTCTCGGTGCGGCGCCGGTACTCGATCAGGTCGGCGACCGTGATCAGCTTGAAGCCGTGCGTCTCGCAGTACTCGATCAGGTCGGGGACGCGCGCCATCGTGCCGTCGCCCTTCATCACCTCGCAGACGACGCCGGCCGGGTTGAGCCCCGCCAGCCGCGCGAGGTCGACGGCCGCCTCGGTCTGGCCGGCGCGGTTGAGGACGCCGCCCTCGCGGGCGCGCAGCGGGAACACGTGGCCGGGCCGGATGAGGTCGCCGGAGCCCTTCGTCGGGTCGATCGCGACCTGGATCGTGCGCGAGCGGTCCTGCGCCGAGATGCCCGTCGTCACGCCCTCGCGCGCCTCGATCGATACCGTGAAGGCGGTTTGCAGCGGCGTCTCGTTGTTGTCGGCCATCTGGCGCAGCCCGAGATCGTCGCAGCGCTCCTCGGTGAGACAGAGGCACACGAGCCCGCGCGCATGGGTGGCCATGAAGTTGATCGCCTCGGAAGTCGCGAACTGGGCCGCGATCGTCAGGTCGCCCTCGTTCTCGCGGTCGGCAGCATCGACCACGACGACGAACTTGCCCTGCCGGATGTCCTCGATCGCGTCTTCGATCGCCGCAAAGGGGCTCGTCTTCGCGAACGCTGTCTGCTCAGTGGCCATGGGCTCGAATCGTAACGAGGCGCGTTCAGGTGCGGCTCTGGACGAGCCTTTCCACGTACTTGGCCAGCACGTCGACCTCGAGGTTGATCTCGTCGCCGGGCTCGAGCGACCCGAGCGTCGTGTGGTCGAGCGTGTACGGGATGAGCGCGACGCAGAACGCGCCGTCGCGCAGCTCGGCGACGGTCAAAGCCGTGCCCGCCGCCGCGACCGAGCCTTTCTCCACGCAGTAGCGCAGGAGCTCCGGCGGCGCTTCGATCCACATGCGGCGACCGTCGCCCTCCGGCTCCACCGACGTTACGCGGCCGACACCGTCCACGTGCCCCTGGACGTAGTGGCCGCCGAGCGGGTCGCCCACGCGGAGCGCCGGCTCCAGGTTCACCTCGTCGCCCTCGACGAGGTGCGCGAGCGTCGTGCGCCGCAGCGTCTCGGGCACGGCCTCGAACGACATGCGGCCGTCCTCGACCCGCAGCGCGGTCAGGTCGCACCCGTCGATCGAGACTGAGTCGCTCGGCTTCGTCCGCGCCGCCGTCTGCGGGCCGTCGATGTCGAGGCGCAGGCCACTCTCGTGGCCTTCGACCGCGACGATTCGACCTCGTTCGAGCACGATTCCGGTGAACATCGGCCCAACGCTAGCGGTGCGCGGCCGTCGCGCCAGACGCAGCGGAGAGCGCGACGGCAATTGCGTCGTCCTCGCTTAGGGAGCGTCCCTCGGCGGCCAGTGTTGCGTAGCGCTCCTCGCCGAGCCGATCGCGAAGCTCGGAGGACAGTCTCTCGTCTTCCTCGTTCAGTTCTGCACTGCTCGACATCGTCAGCTCCTCGGCGACCCGGTTCGCCGCCGCCCGGATCCGCGCCGCCTCCTCATGCCGCCCCAGGCCCGCAAGCGCCGTGGAGATACCGCTGAGGCAGATCGGAAGCCGCTGTCTCAGCCCGAACTGCTTGCAGAACCCGAGCGCCTCGCTGTAGAGCACGAGGGCGTCTGTGAGCTCGCACTCGTCGAGCGCGAGATTCGCGCGCTGCGTGAGCACGCCCGACAACTCATACGGGCTCCCCTCCCGGCGTGCCAGATCGAGCGCTTCCTCGAGGACCTCACGCGCTTCGGCGAGCTCACCCGCCGAACGCAGCAACCAGCCGAGATCTCCCAGATACAGCGGCACGAGCTTCGGGTGCGCGGTGCGGGAGATCTCGATCGTCTCGAGGTAGAGCGTTCGGCCGTGTTCGACGTCCCCTCGCAAGAACGCTGCAGATCCGAGCGCGAACAGCGCACTCGAGCGCAGGCTGTCCGAACCGATCGCGCGCGCCAGCGGCAGCAGCTCCTCTCCGTGCGCCTGCAGCCGCTCGCCGTCGCCCCGCGGAGCCGCGACCGAGATGAGTGCCGCGAGCGCCTTGGCGCGCGAAGACGGCGTGATGTCGCGCTCGAGCAGTGGCTCGACCCACCGTT
Organism: Gaiellaceae bacterium; assembly: GCA_035640335.1. Taxonomy (GTDB): domain Bacteria; phylum Actinomycetota; class Thermoleophilia; order Gaiellales; family Gaiellaceae; genus VAXT01. The sequence goes on from DASQWH010000096.1 coordinate 14,246, forward strand.
CGAGCTCGCGCAGGCGGCCCCGCGCCCTCCACCATCGCCGGAGAGACGCGGCGATCGTCGCCGTCAGGTCGGGGTTTCGGGGAGCAGCAAACGCGAGCGCCGCGCTCACGTTGGCGTACTCCGAGTCGACGCGTTCGAGCTCCGGCAGTTCATGCGGCCCGATCAGCCTCACGGCGGCCTGCTCGGCCATGCGTCCGGCCCACTCCGCATGCCCGCGCCGGAGCTGCAGGCTTTCACCTTCCTCTTCGAGCCGCTCGACCGCATACTCACGGATCGTCTCGAGCATCCAGTAGCGCGAGCTGGACTCATTGTCACGACGGCGGACGAGGCTCTTGTCGAGGAGTGACTGGAGCGTGTCCGCGCGTGCCTCGCAGACCTCCTCCGCGGCCTCGAACGTGCAGCCGCCCGCGAAGACGGAGAGGCCGCGGAAGAGGCGCTGCTCATCGGGGTCGAGAAGGTCGTACGACCACGCAATCGTGGCGCGGAGGGTCTGCTGACGTGGGTCAGCGTCGCGGCCGGCTTGGAGTAAATCGAGGCGCTGGGAAAGGCGCTCGACCAGCTGCTTCGGCGTGAAGAGCGGCGTGCGCGCGGCAGCGAGCTCGATCGCGAGAGGCAGGTTGTCGAGGCGGGAGCAGAGCTCCCCGACTGCGCCGTTCGCCGCGAACTCGGGGTCGAGGGCACGGGCGCGCGCATGAAAGAGCTCGAGCCCCTCGCGTTCACGGAGCGTCGGGACCAGATAGAGCTGTTCGCCTTGGAGCTGGAGCCGCTCCCGGGTTGTGACCAACAGGACAGGGCCGACCACCGACGCGACTCCGGCAATCTCGCGGGCGGCGGCCGGTAGGAGGTGTTCTGCGTTGTCCAGCAGTAGCAGCGTGTTCTTCCCGCGGAGCGCGGCCGTGAGCGTCTCGGCCAGGGGTCTGTCCGGCTGTTCGGTCACCTCGAGCGCATGCGCGACGGCCGGCAGCAGCAGCGACGCGTCGCGTAGTGGCGCAAGGGAAATCCACCAGAGCCCGTCCGGGAAATCGTCCGCAGCCTCGGCGGCCGCCTGAAGGGCGAGTCGCGTCTTGCCCGTTCCTCCAGGTCCCGTGAGAGTAAGGAGACGAACGTCGTCTCTGCGCAGCAGGCGCACGACGTCCGCCAGCTCGGCCTCGCGGCCCAGGAACGGCGTCGACGGCACCGGGAGGTTCGTCCGGTACAGCGACTTCAGCGGCGGGAAGTCATCCTCGCCGAGCTGGTAGATCCGTTCCGCCGCTTGCAGATCCTTCAGTCGGTGCTCGCCGAGTTCGCGCAGCTCGCGCTCGACGAGCGCCGCCGTCGAAGCAGACACGAGCACCTGTCCCCCGTGACCGGCGGCTGCGATCCTCGCCGCGCGATGCACGTCCATGCCGACGTACCCCTCGTCCGTGACGAGCGGAGTCCCCGTGTGCACTCCGATCCGCACCTGCACCGGGCCGGTGGACAAGGCCTCCGTCGCGTCCTGCCCTGCTGCGAGCGCGCCTCGAGCAGTGGCAAAGGCGACGAAGAACGCGTCTCCCTGCGTGTCCACCTCGACTCCGCCGTGCCGCTCGAAGACCTTGCGCAGGAGGCGGCGGTGCTCGGCGAGCGCCTGCGAGTACTCGTGATCGCCGAGGTCGCGCAAAAGGTCAGTCGACCGCTCCACGTCGGTGAAGAGGAACGTGACCGTTCCGGATGGCAGATCTCGCCGACGAGGCGTCATGGTGCCTCGCCGCAAGGTCTATGTCACTGGGCCGTTTCTGTCCAGGTCACTCGCCGAGCGCGAGCACCTCGATCGTCTCGCGGGCGACCATCTCGACGTGCCC
>DASQWH010000097.1:0-4501 GCA_035640335.1 Gaiellaceae bacterium
CTCGCGCTCGAGCCGGCCCGCCACGGCCGGCGAGAGGAAGACCTGGCCCGCCTCGGCCGTGTCGCAGAGGTCGGCGCAGCCGCGCGGATGGAGGTCGAGGCCGACGCTGATCGCGATCGCCAGGCCGCGTGGCCAGGCGTGGGCAGCGACTGCGCGCTGCGCCTCGACCGCGGCCGCATCGACGCCGTCGAGGTGATCAGCGACGCAGAGGCCGTCGAGATGACGCTTCGCCTCAGCCGCGAGGAGGGCATCTTCGCCGGGATCTCGACCGGGGCGAACCTCGTCGGGACGCTGCGGGTCGCCGAGCGCCTCGGCCCCGAGGACGTCGTCGTCACGCTCGCCGTCGACAGCGGCTTCAAGTACATGTCGACCGAGCCGTACGCGGCTCTCTGACCGCTGGATGGCTCTAGCGTCGCTGACTAGCCGGCGTGCTCGCGGCCCCAGCGGAGCGGATCGAAGCCGTAGCGCCCGGTCAGGTCCTCCTGTTGGGCCGCCTTCGCATCTGCCCGCATCTTGCTGTACGTCCACACGGTTTCCTTGCGGCGGCCGTCGACGACCGTGATCTCCAGCGCGTGCGGGTCGCGGTCCTGGACGTACTCCGCTGCGAAGTCAACGGCGTCGAGGAAGTTCGCCGCCTCGTGCACGACGGCCTGCAGCTCGTACGCAGGCTTGAGGCCAACGTCCCAGATCTGGTAGACGGGCTCGCCCGGGGTGGACGGCCTGAGCACGGTCTCAGCGTCGAGCTCGTCGGGGGCGATGCTGACGCCGTGCTGCTCGGCGAGCGCGCGGGCCAGATCGGGGCCCGAGAGCGCGCCGCCCACGACGAGGATCTCCCCGAGGCGCCGACCGGGATCGTGCCGCTGCTCGGTGAGCGCCTCGTCAAGCTGCTCCTTGGTCACGAATCCGCTCTCGACGAGCAGCGCCCCGAGTGGCCGCCACTGCTGCGGCGGCGAAGCCTGCGGCGAAGGCGCTTCCGCTTCCGACTCGAGCCAGTCGGTCTTCCTGCGCCGCCGGAGCTCGACCCCATGCTGGTCGGCGAGGGCGAGCGCCAGCGAGACGGCGGTGAGGTAGCCGGCACCGACGAGGATCTGGCCGAGGAGACGGCCCGTCCGCTGCTGTTCGGCGAGCGCGAGCTCGAGCTGCGTCTCGTTGAGCACGCCGCGGTCGACGAGCAGCTTGCCAAGGGGGTGCCAGGGAAACTGGGTTGCGTCCATTCCGTTCTTATCGGCATCGGGCGCGCAGGTCTGTACGCTCGCGAGGTGGCGCGGACCGAGACGACGACCGACGCCCGTCGCGCCCTCCTCGGGCGCCTGATCGACCACGCGCCGCTGTTCCCGCCCGCGAGCCTGCCGCCCGACGAGGCGCTGGCCGAGGACCGGCGCTTCCGCAGCGGCCCGTACGGCTGGCTCGTCAACCGGTTCGTCGTCCCCGCGTCGAAGCTCCCGGAAGTCACAGGCGAGCCGCTGCCGCTCTCGGTCGTGCTCGACTCGGGCGCGCTTCCGCCGCCCGACGATCGGATCGAGGCAGTCGAGGCGCCGCCCGCGCTTGACCCGGACGTCCTCGTGGACGCGGCGGCAGAGATCTACGTCGAGGTCCAGCCGGCTGACGCCATCCGCCTCGACCAGCTCGCCGCGCTCGGGCTGCGCGCGAAGGTTCGCTGCGGGGGCGAGCGCGTCCCGCGGCCCGGCGCTCTGGCGGAGTTCATCTGGGCGTGCAGGCGACGCGGGCTCGCGTTCAAGGCGACGGCCGGCCTCCATCATCCGGTGCGCAGCGACGACGAGCACGGCTTCCTGAACCTGCTCGCCGCGGCGATCTTCGGCGACGAGGCGGATGCGCTCGAGGAGGAAGACGCAGCCGCGTTCCGGCTCACCGAGCATGAATTCGCGTGGCGTGACCGGACGGCAGGGCCTGAGGAGATCGCGCGCGTCCGCACGGAGCTCTTCGTCGGCTTCGGCAGCTGCAGCGCGCAGGAGCCGGTCGACGCGCTCCTCGCTCTCGACGTTCTGCCTTCGGGGGCCTGAGCTCGAGAGGGAGCGGGAAGCGACTGCCCAGGACGTGCCCGACGCCAGGCACCTGGGGTAGGGGAGGCTTCTGGACGATGGGAACCGCCTGCCGCAACCGCGGGGTTCTTCCCGTCCCTCTCTCGGCCCCGAAACTAGCAGAAATGTCTGTCAAACGGGAGCGGTTTACGGTGAGGAGGAGGAATTCGGGCGTGGTCCGCCAAACGCAGGCGGGTGCATCGCGTCCTGACACTCTCCGCCGCCCTCTGCGCAGCGCTCGCGGTCGCCGACTCCGCCGCGGCGGCGAACCCGCAGATCGCCGGGCTCCAGGCCGCGCTTCGCGCGCACGGTTTCTACCGCGGAGCGATCGACGGCGTCCAGGGCCCGAGGACGAAGGCGGCGGTGCGTGCGTTCCAGCGCCGTCGCGGGCTCGCGGTTGACGGCCTCGCCGGCCCACAGACGCGGCGTGCTCTCGGCCGGCTCGGCAAACCGCTCTACGGCAAGCGCGTCCTCCGCCGCGGAGCGATCGGCTACGACGTCGCCGTCCTCCAGTTCCTCCTTCGCCGGAGCGGGTACCGCATCGGGAGCGTTGACGGCCATTTCGGCCCGCACACCGAGCTCATCGTGCGGCGGTTCCAGCGGCGCGCGCACCTGCCGGCGGACGGGGTGGTCGGCCCGGGGACTTCGCAGGAGCTCTGCGGCGTGCGTTCGTGCGCGTGGCGCGGACCGCGCGTACAAGCCGCCAGGCCGCAGCCGGCCGCGAACGTGCACCGGGTCCGTCCGGGCGAGACGCTGACGGCCATCTCGTCGCGCTACCGGCTCAGCGTGAACACGATCGCACGCGCCAACCGCCTCAATCCGCGCGGGACGCTCCTCGCAGGAATCCGGCTGCGCATCCCGCGCCAGGCCGGGAACGTCGTCGTCCGAGTCGCGATCCGCCAGCAGCCGTTCGACGTGCGGGCCGCGCTCGACTACTGGTCGAAGCGCTACGGCGTCGACTCGCGGCTCGTCCGCGCGGTCGCCTGGTGGGAGTCGGGCTACGCCAACCACCTCACGTCGGCCAAGGGCGCCGAGGGCGTCATGCAGGTGACGCCGGTGACCTGGAACTACGTCGAGAAGTACCTCGCCGGCGAGCGGATCCCGCACACGATGGACGGGAACGTGCGAGTCGGCGTCCTCTTCCTGCGGCAGATGCTGCGTGAGTTCAACGGCGACGTCTCGCTGGCCCTCGCCGGGTACGTGCAGGGGCCGACGTCGGTCCGGTCGCGGGGGATGTTCCCCGAGACGAAGTTCTACGTCCGCGGCGTGCGGGCGCTCATGACGCGCGTCTAGCGCGGCAGGTCGACGTACACCTTCTCGCCGCGGAAGAGCTGTGCGTCGGCGTCCCACGGAAAGAAGATGACGACCCGGAACTCGATGCGCTCGCCGCTCGCAGGGAAGTCGCGCCAGTCGGCCTCGTGCGTGCCGGTCACGCGGGCCTCCTCGCAGACGCCCTGCGGCCCGATGACGATGTCCGTCAGCTCGAAGTCGATGTCCGGGAAAGCCGTCAGCAGCTCGCCGTAGAAGCGGGCCGCGCCTTCATGGCCCTCCCAGACGTGGCCCGACTGTGGCAGCTCGTAGACGCAGTCCTCGATCAGCGTCGAGAGCAGGCCCTGGATGTCGCGCTCGTCCTCGGCGATCGAGTGGCGCTTCCAGAGCTCGCGGATCGCCTCGTACTCGGCCGGGTCGAGATCGCGGCGCAGTAGGTCCCGCACGTCGCTCATACCCGGATAGGCTCCAGGGCGGCATGGCCGTCAAGGCGCCCCAGGACGCGCTCACCGCCTCGTGGCTGGCCGTCCGGCTCGGTAGCGAGCCGCGGAAGCTCGAGGCGATGCGACGCGCCGGCGAGCTGATTGCGTTTCGCCGCGAGGGGTCGACCGAGTACGTCTATCCGCTCTGGCAGTTCGACGAAGACTGGCGGCCCTTGCCGGCCGTCTCGCGTGTCGTCCGCGCCGGGCGCGAGGCAGGACTCTCCGACGACCGGCTGTACGCGGTGCTCAACGCCCGCGCGGGATTGGGCGGAAACAAGAAGCTCGGCGAGGCGCTGCGCGGGGGGCGGATCGACCACGTCCTCAGAGCCGTCCGAGCCGCGACTCCCTAGCGCTCTCAGCGCACAGTCCCGGCCGCCGCCCACGCTCGCGCGGTCAGCTCGAACGGCTCGTCGCCGACGCCGAGCCTGCGCCGAAACGCGTCGTGCAGCGCGCCGCGTCGCTCGTCGTCGAGCGACTTCGTATACGCGCCGGCGGGGCCGACCCCGGTCGGCAGCGGCCACCAGAGATCCTCGAAGTCGTCGTAGGACGCTCTCGCGGTCAACGAGCCAGAGCGCACGTCGGACAGGCCGACCTGCTCCCAGAGCCGCGCGAGGTCGCCGTCCCCGCACCAGCGCATGATCGCCGACTCGTCCGCGGCGGCTCCGCCTTCGGGATCGATCTCGCGCGCCGCGTCCCAGAAGGCGCGGAGGA
>DASQWH010000098.1:0-4156 GCA_035640335.1 Gaiellaceae bacterium
GTCGACGAGGTCGCGTGGAACGCGAAGATCACGCGGCCGCCGCAGAAGTCGGGCGGAAGCGAGACCGGCCCGTCCGGTGTCGTCACCTCGCCGCAGCCGTAGAACTGGAACGCCACCAGCCGCGTAAGCGTGAACGTCCCATGCTCGATCTCGGTCGCGCCGGCGAACACCTCGTAGACGCCGTCTCCGCTCGCCGTCTTGGCCGCGACGTCGAAGGAGCCCTCGAGCGCCGAGTGGAGCGTCAGCCCGTTCCTCGCCGCCGAGGTCGTCTCCTCGACGAACACCTCGAACGCAGACTTCGAGGTCGCAGAGCCAGCGCTTCCTGAAGCGAAGGCCGCGGCCGAGAGCACGAACGCGAGCGCTACCGCAGTGCGTCGCATCGTTCCTCCCTCCGATTGACCGCGCAAGCGTAACTCCGTCCCCGCCTCGTTACAAAAGCTGGCGGCCGGGCGTGGCGTCATCGCGACGCGTTCCGCCCTCACCGCGGATCGTTCGCTAGTCCTGTTCCCAGCCCGCGAGCGCGTCGCGGATCTGCATACGGCCGCGATGGATGCGGCTCTTCGCTGCTGCCACGGAGATGCCGAGCGCTCGGGCGACCTCCGCGTTGCTGAGCCCTTCGACGTCGCGGAGGACGATTGCCGCCCGGTATTCGAACGGCAGCCTGGCGAGCTCGCGCACGAGCAGGTCTTGCAGTCCGGGCTCGGGATCGGGCGCGGCGGCGATGCGCTCGTCAAGCTCCTGGGTTTCCGGCCGTTTTCGCCGCCTGCGCATCAGCGCTTCGTTGACGGCGATTCGGTACAGCCACGTGAAGAGTTGCGCGTCCCCGCGGAAGCGGGGCAGGTCGCGCCACGCCTGGACGAACACGTCCTGGGTTGCCTCCTCGACGTCGCGGCGGTCGTCGAGGAGGCGGTAGAGGACGGACGCAACCCGGCGCTCGTACGCCTCTACGAGTTGCCTGAAGGCGTCGAGATCACCCGCCGCCGCACGCTCGACCAATTCGCGATCATTCGCTCTTTCCGGCATGCCCGGCGGATCGTACGATGAGGAATCGCTGTGGCCGGACGACGCATCCAATCGGACATGAGCGTGCTCGAGCGGCTTCTTCTCGGCGGGTGTGAAGAGACGCGCGAGCGTCTGTCCGATATCGCCGACGGTGAGGCGCGCGGCATCCGGGGCTGGCGCGCACGTGCCCACCTCGCCCGCTGCGAGCTCTGCCAGGCCGCCTATGACTCGCTCGTGCGGACGGTCGAGCGGCTTCGTGCGCTGCGCGAGGCCGATCGGCCCCCTTCGTCCGGCTCTGTAGCGGACGCCGTCGTCGATCGCGTCCGTCACGAGCCGCCAACGGCGTGACCCGGCGCCAGGCGTTTGGTACGAGCCGGTCCCACGCGCAGCGGCAGAATCGGGCTCGAGGACCCGCGATCGAGCGCGTACCGCCCGCGACGACTGCGTGATTCTTGCTTTTGTCTCATGAAGCGGGCGGAGCCCGGACGGCCGGCCCGGGCTCCGTCTCACTCGCCGCTACGCGTGGGGGAGGTGAACCGACTTCTGAATGTCCGAGCAGGCGACGTTGCAGAACCTCGGCGATGGGTTGTGGAACTGCTGTAGCAGCAGCTCCCCGGATGCCGCGACGCCGTGCTCGCGCACGATGAGGTTGATCTGCGCCCCGTATGGATTCAGCAGCCCGGGTCCGAACGCCGTCTGCGAGGCCTCGCCGATCCCCAGATGGCCGGCGAAACTGCTTTCGGTGCCGACGACATGACCGGCGACGCGTTGCAGTGATCCCTGTACCGCAGGGACTCCGAGATCGCCGCGGGTCTCGTCGCAGCCGCCGGCGCCACAGGCGCTCGGGTTGTTGAAGATCAGCGCCCAGACCGTGACAGCGTGGCCGGCCGGCAGCTCCGACGTCTGCAACGAAACGCTGATGCCGTTCGAGGTTCGGACGAGCGTCGACGACGCTCCCGGCACGAAGTCGATGAATGTGTGGCCCGGGCCAATCGAGAAGACTGGGCTCGTGCCGATCTCCGAGCCGCCGGCGGCGGCGGGCGCGGCAGCGGCGAGGACCATTCCCATGATCAGCAAGGCGAGTCGTGATCTCATTCGAGCCTCCTTTTCGACCCGCTCGGGGGCGAGGTGTTCGCCTCTTGACTTGTGAGATGCGGGAGGAGCAAAAATGGGTTCGCGTTGTCGCGTGAAATGGAGCGCCGACGAAGCGCATCGAACCTCCAGAGGCGCTGATGACTTGAGCTGCCGTTTTCGACGTCATCGGCACCGTGCGTGAGCGGGGCTCGCGAACGAACGTGTAGACGTGGACAGGGCTTCGTCGCGAGCCGCCACCCGTGTAGCTGGCTCAGCGCGTGCGCTCGGCGTCGGCAACCGCACGCTCCGCGTCCTCGCGAAGAAGTAGTCCGACGAGCTGGCCCTCTGAAGTTGTGACCGGCAGGTTCGTCAGGTTCTGCCGCCGCATCCGCTCGACGACGTCGTGGAGGCGGGCGCTCGGGCGGATCGTGCTCGGGCCTGACGTCATGCCCTGTTCAGCCGAGACGTCCGCCCGGCCGCGGATCGCGCGTCGGCCGATACGGCCGAGGACGACGCGCTGGTCGTCGACGACGAAGCAGGTGTCCCAGCCGCTCTCGTCGAGCTGCTCGCAGACGTCGTGCAGGCGGTCGTCGAGGCGGCAGGTTGGGACGTCCTCTCGGACGTGCGCGCTAGCGCGTGTCTCGCTGCCGTTCTGCCCCTCAAGCGGGAGTCCGGCGCTTCCCCAGTCGGCCTTGCCGGCGACGTAGTCATAGACCTGCTCGAACCCGATGCTCTCGAGCCGCGACGCGGCTCGTGGGCTCATGTCTCAGGTGTAGTCGTGGCAGTAGACGACCACCGGTTGCGTGCGCTTGAGCTGGCGGGTCGTCTTTGCGTCCAGCTCCTTGAGCGGGATGTTGATCGCGCCACGGAGGTGCTCGTCTCTGTACTCGGCGCGCGGTAGCACCTCGACGAGCTGGGCATCCTCGCGGAGCAGCTGCCGCAGGCGAGCGCGGTCGACCGCCGTCGGCATCACGTGTCCCCGAGGACGTCGCCGAAGACTGCGTCTCCGGCGAGGATCGCGGCGTCCATCGAGATCTGCTCGCCGATGATCTCCGGGTGCTCGGCGAGCCAGCGCTCGGCTGTGCCTGGGGAGCCGAAGAAGTTGAGGACCGGGCAGCAGGCAGAGCAGGAGTCGGCGCCGCGCCGGTGCGAGCCGGTGACGACCACCGCGGACCTTGGTGACCATTCTGCTTCGAGATCCGGCGCAACGCGAACGTGGACTTCTTCACCGGTGAGCGGGTCGTGCGAGGCGATCGCGACGGGCTGACCGACCATCGGGGCGACGCCGAGCGCGTCGATGGCGCACATCGCGTAGGCCTCATGCCCGCCTGGGAAGCGCACCCGGTGCGAGGTCGGCCGGCCGGAGAACGGATACGCGACGACGATCTCGCCGGCCGCGTCGACGTGGATGAGGTCCTCGCGCGCGAGTGTGGCCAGCGCCGAGTTCGGGTTGGCTCCGAGCCGGGCGGCCGCGGCGTCGAGTTGCGAGCGACTTGGACGGCCGGAGGTTGCGAAGCCGCGCAGGATCCAGAAGTAGAGCTCGCGCTCGCTGCCGCTCAGGCGGGCGCGCCGGGCGGCGCTGACCTTGGAGGCAGGGATGTCGGCGGCCGCCAGTGCTGCCGCAACGGATGCGGGCAATACCTGGCCGCTCCGAGCGTATGCCGGCACGCTCACTCGGCGGCCTCCGTCAAGGTGTCACGGACCCACTCCTCCTTGGGCGCGCCTACCGGGCCTGCGTCCGTTTGGTAGACGCGGCAGGCGAGCACGAACTCGTGCCGCTCGTCGGCCCCGGGCTCGACATCGCGGCCGTCGACCCGCACCGTCGGAGAGCCGAGGAAGCGATGCGCGACCGCTGCGTCCGGATCGTCTACCTCGACGAGGTCGATCGTCGACGCCAGTTCCAGCTCGGCGGCGACACGCTCGACCAGCGCGTGCGTCCGCTCGTAGTTGCGGCAACCGTCGAAGTAGAGAAGTTCGACTCGCCGCGGCCTCACCGCTCCGCTCCTTCGATGCGGCAGCAGGCGGCGACGTGCTCGGCGTTGTCGGCGAGCAGCGACTGCGCCAACTCGAGCATCGCCTC
>DASQWH010000099.1:0-7276 GCA_035640335.1 Gaiellaceae bacterium
TCGTACGAGACCTCGACCAGCTCGGCCGCGTCGCGCGCGAGCTCTCGTGAGGACGCGACGACGGCCGCGACCGGCTCGCCCATGTGCCGAACCTTGCCGACGGCGAGCGCGTAGTCCTTCATGTGCTGGCCGGGGGGCGTCGAGAGCTCGAAGAACGGGTCGGTCTGCGCCGCGACTTCCTCGCCGATCAGCGTCCCGTAGACGCCCTCGAGCTCCATCGCCTTCGAGACGTCGATCGCCGTGATGTTCGCGTGCGCGTACGGCGAGCGGACGAAGTGGACGTAGCCCATGCCGTGCCTCTTCACGTCGTCGACGAACGTGCCCTGGCCCTGGACGAGCCGCTTGTCCTCCTTGCGCGGCGTCGAGATGCCGATGAAGCCCTTCTCGGGCGCCTCGACTCTTTCGGTGACGGTCTCGGTCATTTCGCAGCCGCTTTGATCGCCTCGACGATGTTCACGTAGCCCGTGCAGCGGCAGATGTTGCCCTGGATCGCCTTGCGGATCTCGCCCTCGGTCGGGCTCGCGTTGTGGTCGAGTAGGTGCTTCGCGCTCATCAGCATCCCGGGCGTGCAGTAGCCGCACTGGAGCGCGTGGTGCTCGGAGAAGGCCTGCTGAAGACCGTTCAGCTCGCCGTCCCGCGCGAGCGACTCGACCGTCTCGATCTCGGCCCCGTCGGCCTGGACCGCGAGGAGCATGCAGCTCTTGACCGCGGCGCCGTTCAACATGACCGTGCAGGCGCCGCAGTTACCCGTGTCGCAGCCGATGTGCGAGCCGGTCAAGTCGAGCTCGTCGCGGATGAAGTGGATGAGCAGGATGCGCGGGTCGACGTCGCGCTCGTAGCGCTCGCCGTTGACGGTGACCTGGATGTTCATCCGCCGGCCTCCGCGACCGCGCGATCGACGAGGATCTTCGCGAGGTGGCGCCGGTAGTCGGCCGAGCCGTGGACGTCGCTGGGCGGGTCGATGTCGTCGAGGCTCGTCGCCGGGACGGCGCCGACGCACCCGATCGCGTACCGCACGTCGCCGTTCTTCGTCGCCGCCGCGTTGACGATGCAGGTGCCGTCCTTTCCGATCGTGACCGCGGCGAACCCGTCGCCGTCGGCAGGCGGGATCGTGATCTTCGTCAGCACCTCCCCCGGCTGGACGGCGGTCATGTAGACGCCGAGGAAGAACTCGCTCGCCGGCACCTGGCGCTCGCCGCCGGGCCCGGCGATCGTCATCTGCACATTCATCGCGACCATCAGCGGCGGGAAGTGGTTCGTCGGGTCGCTCAGGCAGACGTTGCCGCCGATCGTGCCGCGGTTCCGCACCTGGACGTCTGCGATCTCGCCGGCAACGCGCGAGATGACGGGCCGCGTGCCGAACACCTCGCTCGAGTCCATCAGCTCGGCGTAGGTCGTCATCGCACCGATCTCCAGCTCGCCACCGCTTCCCGTGATCCCGCGCAACTCCTCGAGGTCGGCCAGATCGACGAGCAGGTCGGGCTGCGCGGCGCGCGCCTTCATGACGTTGATCAGCGTCTGTCCACCCGCGAGCGGGCGCGCGTTCGGGCTTCGCCCGAGAGCTTCGAGCGCCTCGGCGAGCGTCTTGGGCCGCGCGTACTCCACCGGGGCGAGGAGCATGGAGCGAATCTAACTGCTACGAGATATCCCGCGAACGACCATCCGACCTTGCTAGCTCCTCCGCCACGCGTCCCGGACTCATGCGGCGATCCGGTTTCATGCGATTTCGGCGCTGGTACCTTGCGGGGACCTTCTTCCGCGTAGCAAAGGAGGCGAAGCCCGAGTGACGATCGTCGTCGGAGTCGACGGCTCGCCGGGAGGCGATGACGCCCTCCGCTTCGCTCTGACCGAGGCGCGGCTGCGGAAGTCGAGGCTGCAGGTCGTCCACGCGTATCAGCTCCCGCGGGTTCCGGTGCCCGATGCCGGAAGCGGAGCCGCCGGGTTTGCGCCGCCGGCTGTCTTCTCGCCGGAGGAAGCCGACCGCCTCGAAGGTGCCGCCCGCGCCGAGGCGGAGGGCATCATCGAAAGCGCGCTCGCACGGGTCGGCCGGAACGCCGCCGAGGGGGTCGAGATCGAGCCTGCCGCGATCGTCGGCGCACCGGCTCAGATCCTGATCGAGTCGGGCCGGGACGCCGAGCTGCTTGTAGTCGGCTCACGGGGGCACGGCGGCTTCGTCGGGCTGCTGCTCGGCTCGGTGAGCCAGCAGTGCGCACAACACCCGCCGTGCCCGGTCGTCATCCTGCCGCCGCCCGAGGAAAGCCCGGCCGCCCGGGACGCCTAGCGCGCTCAGGAATAGACGAGCATCGACCACCACCAGGCAAGCTCGAGGACGGCCAGCAGCGCGGCGGCGATCCAAAGGAGTGCCGCCAGCTCGTTTCGCGGACGTTCGTCCATGGCTCGCTAGGCGGAGTGCGCCGTGAGGCCGGCGCGCACGAGATGGACCGGAACCGGGCTGCGCGCGAGCACGTCGCGACTGACGCTGCCGAGGACGAGCATGCCAAGCCCACCCAGGCCACGAGAGCCCATGACGACCAGGTCATGGCCGGCGGCCTCGACGCGCTCGAGGATTGCCTGCGCCGCGGGACCGGTACGCACGACAGTCGACACGGCGACGTCGTCGGGGACGAGGCTCGCCGCTCGCTCGACGATCTCCTCCGCCGTCTGCCGGAGCTGGGACTCCGCGGGCACGGGCGCGAGATAGGGCCCCGCGAGCACGAGTCGTGGCGGCGCAGCGACGCTGATCAGCGTGAGCCGCGCGCCGTGGTCGCGCGCCAGGGCGATCGCCTCGTCGAGCGCCGCCTCAGCGGACTGAGACCCGTCGACGGCGACCAGGATGCGCCTGTACACAATCCCTCCTTTTCTGCCTTTACGAGATTAAACGTTCTCGTAAACGCCCGTTATTCCGGAACTGGTACGTTCCGAATATGGCCGCCGACCGGAGCGGGACGCAGACGCCTCGGCGCCCGCGGGGCCGCCCGCCGAGCCCGACCGCGCGCGGGGCGATCATGGACGCGGCCCTCGAGCTCGCGGCGGAGCGCGGCTTCCAGGCGGCGACCGTCGAGGCGATCGCCGCCCGTGCCGGCGTCGGCAGGAACACGATCTACAGGCGCTGGACCTCGAAGGAAGAGCTCATGGTCGCCGCCCTGCGCGAGTTGTCGGCGGAGCTGGACGAGCCAGCGGAGGGCGAGGACGTCTACACAGTGCTGCTCGGCATGATTCGCGACTTTGCCGGGGTCTTCGCCGACCCGCTCTTCGGTCGCCTCCTGCCCGGGGTCATCGGCGAGCTGCAGCGGAATCCGGCGTTCGCGGAGGCGTGGGCCGACGGCCTCGTGCGCCCTCGTCGCGAGGCGATGCTGGAGGTGCTGAGCAGGGCGGCTGAGCGCGGCGAGCTCCGGCGGGATGCCGACGTCGAGCAGATCGCGGACCTGCTCGCCAGCCCGCCGTTCGTCCGCCTCTTGCCGCTCGGTCTGCCCCCGGTGACACCGCGCTACGCCGAGGAGCTCCTCGAGACGATCTGGCGGGGCATCGCGCCGGTGTCAGACACCGCCGGCGGGGGTGTCTGACACCAGCCTCGCGCGTTCTCTAGGGCCGCGGCTCGCCCGAGCGCACCTCGCCGCGCCAGGCGCCGGTCTCGACGCCGCGGGCCTCGACGAGCTGCTTGAAGCGCTCGAGGTCTTCCTTGACCTGGCGTGAGTCGATCCCGACCGCGGAGCCCAGCTGCTCTGTCAGGCCTTCGGGCTCGTAGGCCATCTCGACCGTGACGAGCGTCCGGCCCTCGCCGAGCGGCTCGAAGTCGACGACGCCGTTCGGGCCGTTGCCGCCGGCGGCGCGCCATGCGATTTTCTGGTCCGGAAACTGCTCGACGATCTCGGCGTCCCATTCACGCTTGTTGCCACCGACGTCGGCGACCCAGTGCAGGTGCGTGTCGTCGATCTGCGTCGTCGACTCGACGCCGTCCATGAACTGCGGGAACTCCTCGAACTGGGTCCACTGGTTGTACGCGGTCTGGACCGGCACTTCGACCTCGATCGACTCTCTGATCGTCTTCACTTGACCCCTCCTCGTGTTCGTTCGGTTCTGTCTGGCTTCCCGGGGACGGGCGGCCTAAACGCGAGTAGCGGGGCCGACGTGGGCGCGCGTGACCTCGGCCGGCGAGGCGCAGCCGGAAAGCGCGAGCGCGAGTGTGAACTCGTCGCGTAGTAGCGCGAGGACGCGCTCGACGCCCTCGGCGCCGCCGACGGCCAGGCCCCAGAGAGCCGCGCGGCCGGCGAAGACGGCGTCGGCGCCGAGGGCGAGCGCCTTGACGACGTCGGTCCCGCGTCGGACGCCGCCGTCGAGGAGCACCTCGGCCCGGTCGCCGGCGGCTTCGGCAACCTCGGGCAGCGCGTCGAGCGAGGCGGCGACGCCGTCCAGCTGCCGGCCCCCGTGGTTCGAGACGACGATGCCTTCGACGCCCGCCTCGCACGCAAGCGTCGCGTCCTCGGCGGTGAGGACGCCCTTGACGAGGAGCGGCAGCGACGTGTGCTCGCGCAGCCACTCGAGGTCACGCCACGTGAGCGAGTTGTCGACGACGTCGCTGAGCTGCGTCGGCGCCTCGAAGCCGGTGCGCAGGTCGCGCTCACGGCGGCCGACCTCTGGCAGATCGACGGTGACGACGATCGCGCTGTAGCCGGCAGCCTCGGCGCGCTCGACGAGGTCCTGCACCTTCGCGCGGTGGGGGCCCCAGTACAGCTGGAACCAGCGCGCGCCGTCGGGAGCGGCCTCAGCTGCGTCCTCGAGCCTGACCGTCGACAGCGTGGAGAGGCACATGACCGTCCCGGCGGCGGCCGCACCTCGGGCCATGGCCTGCTCGCCGTCTGGATGCGCGAGCCCCTGGAACGCCATCGGCGCCACGAGCACAGGAAAGCTCACCTCGACGCCTAATACGCTCGTAGCCGCATTCACGCTCGAGACGTCGACGAGCACACGGGGCCTGAGCACCCAGCGGTTGAATGCCTCGAGGTTCTCGAACAGCGTCCACTCGTCGTTCGCGCCGCCCGCGAAATAGCCGAACGCGGCCGCGTCGAGCTTCTCCTCCGCTGCGCGCTCGTAGTCCCAGACGTTGAGAAGCTGCGCTGGATCCACTACGACGCCGACGGGAGCTTCGTCGAGCCGTCGTCGGCGATCGTCCAGCGCGGGTTGTGCGCGACCTCCCACGGGTGCCCGTCGGGGTCGACGAAGACACCCGAGTAACCGCCCCAGAACGTCTCCGCGCCGTGCCGCGGGATCGTCGCGCCGGCGGACTCGGCCTGCGAGATCACCTCGTCCACCTCGTCGGGCGACCGCGTGTTGTAGGCGAGAGTGACCCCGCCCCAGCCGCCTGCGTCCTCGACCCCACTGTCCTCCGCCAGCTGGTCGCGACCCCAGAGCGCGACGATCATGCACCCTGTCTGGAAGAAGACGACGTCGTCGTCCGGCGCGGCTCGCGTCGTCCAGCCGAGAGCCTCGTAGAACGCGCGCGCCCGCGCGAGATCCGAGACGCCGAGCGTGACGAGGCTGAGCCGCTGCTCCACGGGTTGTGAGCTTAGACAGGCAGGCGTAAGGTCGGTGGGCGATGGATTTTGGCTTCTCCCTCGGCAAGAGCCGCGAGGTTCAACCTCTCCAACTGCTGCGCCGCCTGGTTACTCGTGGGCTCGAGGTGAGCGCGGTCGACCGACAAACGCACCGTGGCGGAGACGTCGAGGTCCAGGTCACGATTTCCAAGCCTGGAAAGCTCGGCGATGTCGAGGTCGGCATCGTCTGCACGGAGTACTACGACGAGTTGGAAACGGTCCGAGACACCGATGGCTCGACGACTCCCTACCGAACGACTTCCAGCGACGTCGTGCACGAAACCTGGAGCCCGGTCGAGCCCGGTTCGGGAGCAAAGACACGCCGTTTTACGATTCCGCCGGATGCTCCTTTCTCGTACTCCGGCGAGTGCCTGTCCTTCAAATGGGAGGTGGCGGCTCTCGGGCACAGGAGTGGGCGGCTCGACGCAGAGGCGAGGAGCGAGTTCTTCGTGCGGCCATGAGCCCTCGCTTCCAGCTCGAGCTCGAGCGCGAGCGCTACGCGCCGGGGGAGACCGTCAAAGGAACGGTCTTCGTAGTCGAGGGCGGTGGCTCGCGTGCGCTCGAGGCGCTCCTCGAGTACCACGAGGAAACGGAGGACTACTCCGAGGTCGCGATCAGCATTCCGAGCGGCCGTTTGTACGAGGGCGAGCTCGTGACAGGGACGTCATTCGAGTTCGAGCTGTCTCTCCCACCGGACGCGCTGCCCAACTACAAGTCCGCGCACGGAGAGCTCTACTGGGAGCTCGATGTCAAGTCGGACGAGGCGGGTCGCGACACGCACGAGCGCCGCAGGATCGCGGTCCACCCGGCTCGCATCAGCGGCTCCTGAAGCGGGCTGCCTCCTCGGAGCCGCCGGTCGCGTCGCCGGCGCTGTACGAGTGCGCGCCCGCTCCGGCGAGCTGACCGCCGTCGACGATCAGGTACTCCTCGCGGATCGGCCGCCCGTCGAGCCAGCACTCGAGGATCTCCCGGGTGCCCGCCGCGTACCGCGCCTGCGCGGACAGGCTCGTCCCGGACGTGTGCGGCGTCATCCCGTGGTTCGGCATCGTCCGCCACGGGTGATCGCGCGGGGCCGGCTGCGGGAACCAGACGTCGCCCGCGTAGCCCGCGAGCTGCCCGCTCTCGCACGCCCGTGCGACGGCGTCGCGGTCGCAGATCTTGCCCCGCGCCGTGTTCACGAGGTACGCGCCCCGTTTCATCTTCGAGATCAGCTCGTCGTCGAACATGTGCTCCGTCTCCGGATGCAGCGGCGCGTTGATCGTCACGACGTCGCAGACCTGCACCAGCGATTCCACGTCCGCGTGGAACGTGACGCCGAGCTCCTCCTCGACCTCGGCCGGCAGCCGGTGGCGCTCCGTGTAGTGCAGGCCAACCTCGAACGGCTTCAGCCGGCGCAGCACGGCCGAGCCGATCCGCCCTGCACCGACCGTCCCGACCTGCATCCCCTCGAGGTCGTACGAGCGCGAGACGGCGTCGGCGATGTTCCAGCCGCCGTCGACGACCCACTTGTACGACGGGATGTAGTTGCGGACGAGCGCGAGGATCATCATCACGACGTGCTCGGAGACGCTGATGCTGTTCGAGTAGCTGACCTCGGCGACGGTCAGGCCGCGATCCATTGCCGCCTGCAGGTCGACGTGATCGGAGCCGATCCCGGCCGTGATCGCGAGCCGGAGCTTCGGCGC
>DASQWH010000100.1:0-4418 GCA_035640335.1 Gaiellaceae bacterium
CGCAGCTCGAGCACCGCCTCCTCGCCGGGTAGGCCGACCTCGGCAAAGCGGGGCGTCTGGCGCGTCGACGAGGCGAAGCGCCGGTTGCCGCGGCCGCCCGGGCCTCCGCGCGCGATGACGACCCGTGCACCGGGGCTCGCCAGATCGGCGACGAGCTCGCCTGCCTCGAACACCTGCGTGCCGGCGGGAACGCGCAGCTCGATGCCGTCTCCGGCCGCGCCGTGCTTGTTCGAGCCCCGGCCCGCCTGGCCACGACCCGCGCGAAACCGCGTCTTCCCGCGGAATGCGGACAGGTCGCGCAGCGAGTCGTCGGACACGAGGACGACGTCACCGCCCGGCCCGCCGTCGCCGCCGTCCGGACCACCCTTCGGTACGAACTTCTCGCGCCGGAAGCTCAGCGCGCCGTCGCCGCCCCGCCCGGCCTGCACCGAGATGCGGGCGCGGTCGTGAAACATGGCTCTAGTCGGTGACTGCTACGACCCGGCGCTCGCCGTTCGCGCTGAAGGCGACCTTGCCGTCGCGCGTCGCGAAGATCGTGTCGTCACGGCCCATGTCCGCACCGGGGCCCGCGCGAAAGCGGCTGCCGCGCTGGCGGACGATGATCATCCCGGCCTTCACCTGCTGGCCGTCGAAGATCTTCACGCCAAGACGCTTCGCGTGCGAGTCGCGCCCGTTGCGCGAGGACCCGAGTCCTTTCTTGTGCGCCATCTAGCTCTCCTTCTTCTTCGCAGCCGCGGGTTTCTTCGCGGCGGGCTTGCGCTTCGCCGTTGTCTTAGGCGACTTCGCCTCGGCCTTAGCGGGGGAACCTCCCGGTTCCCCCGGAGCCCCCTCCCCAGGTCCGCTCGCGCGGAGAGGCCGCTTCGCGGCCGGCTTCTCGTCCGCCTTCTTGGCCGCGGCCCGCTCCGTCTTGCGGCCGATCGACTGGATCTCGACCTCCGTCAGCCGGCTGCGATGGCCGGTGTGGCGGCTGTAGCCCGTGCGGCGCCGGTACTTGCCGACGCGGATCTTGTCCCCGAGCACGTGGCCGACGACCTTCGCGGTCACCGTCGTCCCCTTCGGGCCGAGCTCGGCCTTGCCGTCTCCGCCGACGAACAGGATCGGCGGATTGAACGTCTTGCCCTCGGCCTCGCCGAGCCGGTCCACGACGAGCCGATCGCCCTCCTGGACGCGGTACTGCTTGCCACCCAGTGAGATGATCGCGTACGTCATGGCGTGAAAAACGCGGGCCGGGACTGCCCGCGGAACGCGTCCAGTGTAGCCGAACATGTCGCTGAGAAGGGACGAACCCGGGCGCGAGACGAGCCGCGCGCTGCTCGCGTTCGCGGGCGCGGTCCTCGTCTTCCACCACCTCCCTAGCCTCGCAGGCGAGACCGCTGGGGACCGGATAGACCTCGTCACTCCGTTCGCGGTCGTCGGCGCCGCGGCGCTCGTGCTCGGACGCTCTGCACCGCGCGTCGCGCTCGTCGTCGCGATCCTCGCGGCGATCACATACGTCGACGGGCACGGCATCCATCTCGCCGCGAACTCGATCGGCCACGAGGAGCTGAGCGGCGAGGCCGAGGACGTGACGCACTTCTGGGACGAGGACTGGGGCCACATCGAATGGCACGGCGGCCTGTTCGCGCTCGTCGGCGGGCTCTGCCTCGCCGAGCGGTGGCGCCCGGTCCGGGTCGGCCGGCTTGCCGCGGCCTGCGCCGTGATCGCGCTGGGCTGGACGTTCTTCACGAGCACTGTCGAGGGCGGCACCTGGTGGCTCGAGCTGGCCGCGACCGCCGTCTTCGTGCCGTGGGCCGTGCTCGCGAGGCGGCCGCTGCTCGGCACGTTCGCCGGCGCGTTCGGCGTGTGCGCCCTCATGATCGGGATCTGGGCCGTCTGGCACGGCGGTGTCCCGCAGTTCAGCGAGCTCGGCTGGCTCTGATGCGCAGAAGACTCCGGATCGCCGCGGCGACGATCGTGGTCCTGCTCGGCGCTGTCGCGATCGTGGCGATCGTCGAGCGCGACTGGACGGCGGCACAGCTCCGCGCCGTCGCAGTCCTCGCGACGACGGAGGACTGGCCCGTGCTCGCCTGGACCGTACGGGTGCTGACCCCGGAGCCGCACGTGACGGAGACCGTCGTCGGGGGCGCGCCTTCCACGATTGCCCGACCAGGCAGCGGCGACGGGCCGTGGCCGGCGATCGTGTTCGTGAACGGCGCGACCCGGCGCGGGCGCCACCATCCACAGGTGCAGAGGCTCGCGCGCGGCCTCGCCCGTGCGGGCTTCCTCGTCGTCGTCCCCGACCTACCCGGCCTCCGCCTCGGCGCGATCACGCCGGCAACCACCGCCGCCACGATTCGCGCGACGCGGTCCGCCGCGGAGTCGTCCGACGCACGGGATGCCCGGGTCGGCCTCTACGGCGTCTCGGTCGGCGCGACGCTCGCGCTCCTCGCCGCGGAGAGCCCCGCCCTCGCCGGCCGAGTGACCGTCGTCGGCGGCGAGGCGCCGTGGGTCGACCTCCGCCGCGTGATGAGACTGGCGACGACCGGGCTCTACGACGGCAGGCCGTACGAGACCGACCCGTACGTGGACCTGGCGGTCGCGCGGTCGCTGGCGGCCGGGCTCTCTGCGGGCCGGCAGCGAACGAGGCTCGTCGCGGAGCTCGAGGCGGTCGACGACGACGACCCGACACCGCTCGGCGGAGTGAGCCCCGCCGAATACCGCGGCGCGGCGGCGAGCCTCGTCCAACTGCTGCGGAATCGCGACCCGCACCGCTTTCCCCGGCTCTACGCCCAGCTGCCGGCGGCTCAGCGAGCCGGGATCAGAGCGCTCTCGCCGCTCTATGCGGCGCGACGACTGACGATGCCCGTCGAGCTCGCCACGGCGCCGCACGACAAGTACTTCCCGCCCGCCGAGTCACGCGCGCTCGCCCGCGCGGCGCCCGACGTGCGCGTGACCGTCACCTCCACGCTCGACCATGCGGTGCCGCGACTGTCGTTCGGCGACCTTGCCGATCTCGGCCGGTTCGACGGTTTCATCGTGCGGTACCTGCGGTTGGCGCGGGGCTAGGACGGTTCAGCACTGTCGGCCTTCGCGGCCGAGGTCTTCTTGCGCCGGTTGCGGCCGCCGCGGCTGCCGCGACGCGTGCGCTTCTTCTTCGCCGGCTGTGCGCCGTCCTCCGCGACGGCCTCGCCGTCGACGGACGCCTCCTTGTCGCCGAGGTCGGCCGCCGGCACGTGGATCGTGGCCACCGGCGCGGCCTCTGCCTCGGCTTCGGCGCCGTTCGAAGCCGCCGCGGACGTCTTCTTCTTGCGGCCGCGACCGCCGCGGGAGCCGCGGCGAGTTTTGCGCTTCGGCTTCTGCTCGGCGACAGGCTCCTCGGGCGGCTCCTCGGCAGACACCTCGTCGGTCGCGGGGGAACCTCCCGGTTCCCCCGGAACACCCTCCGCTGGTCCGCTAGCGCGGAGAGGCGGCTTGGGCTTCGCCGCCGCCTTCCGCGGCTTCGCCTTGTCCTCCTCCGCCTTCCTGCGCGGCGCGCGCGTCGGCTTCTCGGCCTCGGCCTCAGCCGTGATCGGCGAGTCCGCGGCTCTCCCTGCCGCCGGCTGGAGGAGCGTCGCGTATGCGGTGCCGTCGAGCACGCGCTCGATCCGCGCCTTGACCTTCTTGCCGACCAGCTTCGCCGCGTCGGCGACGCAGACCGTGTACCCATCGAGCTTCGCGGTTGCCGAATCGACGTCGTGCAGACCGACCTCGACGAGCTCGAGCCGCAACTCTTGGCCTTCGGTGACGGGGCTCTCCGGAGCCAGGTCGGCCAGCTTGCCCTCTGCGAGCACGGCGAAGTGGTCGAGGTCGACGCCCGTCTTGCGCTCGACGAAGAAGCGGCGCTTGGCGAGCTCCTCGAGCTCGGTGAGCCGGCTCGCGCCAGGCCCGATCAGGTGCTCGGCCACGTGGCTCTCGAGCTCGACGCGAATCGCCTCGACGCCGCGCTTCGAGGCGGCGGCGGCAGCCCGAAGCTTCCGCTCCGTGTCCATCGCGGCCGACTCGATCGAGAGCACGATGCCGTCGCCGTGACAGGTGGGGCACTTGCTCGTCAGGATCTCGCGCGGCCCCTCGGTCACGTTCTGCCGCGTCATCTCGACCAGGCCGAGCGGCGAGATCTCGACCACGTACGTCTTCGTCCGGTCGCGCTCGAGCTCCTTCTTCAGCGCCTCCTCGACGGTCGCCCGGTTCTTCGGGTTCGCCATGTCGATGAAGTCGATGACGATGATCCCGCCGATGTCGCGGAGGCGAAGCTGGTGGACGACCTCCTTGACCGCCTCGAGGTTGTTGGCGGTGATCGTGTCCTCGAGCCGCGCGCCCGAGCTCTTCGAGCGCGAGCCGACGAAGCGGCCCGTGTTGACGTCGATGACCGTGAACGCCTCGGCGTAGTCGAAGACGAGGTA
>DASQWH010000101.1:0-3047 GCA_035640335.1 Gaiellaceae bacterium
TGACGGCGGCGAACGTGATGCTCGAGCTCGAGCGCAAGTTCGACTTCCACTTCTTCGAGAGCGGAAGCGGCGGCGACCCGCTGCTCTGGCAGCACCTGTTCTGGATCTTCGGCCACCCCGACGTCTACATCATCTTCCTGCCCGCCGTCGGGATCGTCTCCTCGATCATCCCGGTCTTCTCGCGGCGGCCGATCGTCGCCTATACCTGGGTCGCGCTCGCAACGGTGCTGATCGGCATCGTCGGGTTCGGCGTCTGGGTCCACCACATGTTCGCGACCGGCCTGCCGCAGGTGACGATGACGTTCTTCTCGGCGGCGAGCTTCATGATCGTGATCCCGAGCGGGATCCAGGTGTTTGCGTGGATCGCGACGGTTCTGGCGGGGCGTCCCGTGCTGCGGACGCCGTTCCTCTACGCACTCGGGTTCGTCGTCGTCTTCGTGATCGGGGGCCTCACCGGCCTGATGTTCGCGGCCGTCCCGTTCGACCAGCAGACGACCGACTCGTACTTCGTCGTCGCCCACTTCCACTACGTCCTCTTCGGCGGCGCCGTCTTCCCGATCTTCGCCGGCATCCACTACTGGCTCCCGAAGATCAGCGGACGGATGTTCTCGGAGCTCGCCGGCCAGGTGAGTTTCTGGCTCGTCTTCAGCGGCTTCAACCTCACGTTCTTCCCGATGCACATCTCCGGGCTGCTCGGGATGCCGCGGCGCGTCTACACGTTCCCGGGCGGGCTCGGATGGGACGCGTACAACCTGCTGTCGACGATCGGCGCCTTCGTGCTCGCGCTCGGCATCCTCGTCGTCGTGGCGAACGTCGTGTGGACGCTCGCGCGCGGTGCGCCCGCCTCGCCGGACCCATGGGGCGGGAACACGCTCGAGTGGTCGACGTCGTCCCCGCCGCCGCACTACAACTTCCCGGTCGTGCCGGTCGTGCGCAGCGCCGACCCGAACTGGGACGTCGAAGACCGTCGACGAGACGCGCTTCGCCTCGAGCGCGGGGAGCTCCTGCTGGCCGACGGGCACCAGACGCTCGGGACGAGCGTGCTCGAAGCGGAAACCGACGACGTCCTGCACATGCCGAGCGAGTCGATCTGGCCGCTCGTGCTCGCACTGACCCTCGCGCTCGTGTTCTTCGCGCTCCTCCTCGACCACAACGGCCTCGCGATCGTCGCCGGCGTGCTGGTCGCCGGTGCAATCGCGGGCTGGCACCGCCCACAGCCGGAGCTGCGAGACCAGTGAGCGCTGTCGCGGCGGTTCCGGTTGCGCGCCGATCGGCCTCGAACGGCTGGTGGGGGATGGTGCTGCTGATCGCGACCGAGGCGACGCTCTTCGCGATCCTGCTCGCCTCGTACTTCTACGTGCGCTTCAACACCGTCGACGGCTGGCCGCCGGACGGGATCGGCGACCCCAAGCTGGCGCGGGCCGCGGTCATGACGATCGTGCTCGCAGCGAGCAGCGTGTTCGTCCATGCAGGCGAAAGCGGGATTCGTCGCGGCAGCCGGCGCGCGCTCGTCGGCGGTCTCGCCGGGGGCTTCCTGCTCGGCGCCGTGTTCCTTGCGCTCCAGCTCTGGGAGACGGACGCAGTCGCCCGCGACCTCACGCCGCGGACGAACGCGTACGGATCCCTCTTCTTCACCGTGACCGGCGCCCATGCCGCCCATCTCGCGGCCGGGCTCCTGCTCGTTGCGTGGGTCCAGGTGCGCGCGTGGTGGGGCGCATACACGCCGCGCCGCCACCTCGGCGTGCAGGTCGCGGCGATCTATTGGCACTTCGTCGCCGCGCTGCAGGTGGTGATCTTCGCGGCGCTCTACCTCTCGCCTCGACTGTAATGTCCCGCTTCCTGGTCTGGTACGGGTTCTTCGGCGCGGCCGGGGCTTGGTCGGCGCAGCTCGTGGCCGGCTACGGGCTGGAGGAGGCACTGTGCCCCGGCGGCGAATCCGCCCCCTGGATCGTCGCCGTCACCCTGGCGGCCGGCCTGGTCGCGGCGGGCTCGATCGGCGCGGCGTACCGCGGGCGGCGAACGCCGGCCGGGACGGTCCAGTTCCTCTCGGTCGTGGGGATGCTGGCCGGCCTCTTCTTCCTGCTGCTGATCGCGCTCGGCGGCCTCCAGCTCCTCTCGCTCGAGTCGTGCGACCAGGGATGACGAGGCTTGCACTCATCGTGGCGGCGCTGACGCTGGCGGCGACGTCGCCGTCGAGCGCAGCGACGCCGCGCGGAGGCGACCTCTACCTCCAGGGCTGCGTCCGCTGCCATGGGCGCGAGGGCGGGGGGACGCTCGACGGGCCGCCGCTGCGCGGAGTGGGGGCCCAGGCCGCGGACTTCTACCTCACGACCGGCTACATGCCCCTCGACGAGCCCGGCGACCAGCCCGTCCGCGCGGACAGCCCCTACAGCGACGCCGAGATCCAGGCGCTCGTCGAGTACGTCGGCTCGTTCGGCGGCGCGCCCGTGCCTCGGCCCCGACCCGAGCGCGGGTCGGTGAGCGAGGGGATGCGGCTGTTCGCCGAGAACTGCGCCGGCTGCCACCAGATCGTCGGCGAGGGCGGGCTCGTCGTCGGCGCGGTCGCGCCGCCGCTCGAGCGGTCGACGCCGACCCAGATCGCCGAAGCGGTGCGCATCGGCCCGTATCTCATGCCGCGGTTCACGCGGCGGCAGCTGGACGACCGGCAGGTCGACTCGATCATCCGCTACGTCGAGCTGACGAAGCACCCGGACGATCGCGGCGGATGGGGGATCGGGCACCTCGGGCCGATTCCGGAGGGCATGGTCGCGTGGCTCCTGGCGGGCACGGTCCTTGTCGGGACGGCAGTCGTGATCGGAGGCCGCGCGAAGTGAGAACGCTCGGCCGCTGGCTCGTCGCGCTCATCGTCCTCCTGCTCGGCCGGGGACGCAGGCGTCGCGCGCTCCCGGCGCCTGAGCCCGTCGTCGAGCCCGCTCCACCCGCGCAGCGGGCCGAGCTCGCCGTGGCGACGCTCTTCGTGCTCGCCGCGGCGCTCGCGGTCGCCTTCGTCGTCGTCTACGCCGGCGGCGCGGACACCCAGCTCCTCG
>DASQWH010000102.1:0-7413 GCA_035640335.1 Gaiellaceae bacterium
TGGAACAAGCTCGTCCACGACCGCGGCGGGCTTCCGCTGCACGCGGGCTGCAAGATCATCCCCACTCGCCGTGGGCGCCGAGTGGGCTTGATCGTCGGCCTTTCGGGAACGGGCAAGACGACGACGACGTTCACGCGCCAGAACGGCTCGTTGCCCGTGCAGGACGACTTCGTGGCGTGGATGCCCGACGGGCGGATCATGGCGACGGAAAACGGCTGCTTCGCGAAGACGTTCGGTCTCAACCCCGACGACGAGCCGACCATCTACGGCGCTGTCACGCAGCCCGACTCATACCTCGAGAACGTCTCCCAGCACGGCGACGAGGTCGACTTCTACGACACGACCTACACGCAGAACGGACGCGCGACCTTCCCCTTCCGCGTCATCGAGTCAGGCGTCGACGAGGAGATCGACGAGGCGCACTTCCTCCTGATCCTGAACAAGAACGAGAACGTGATCCCGGCCGTCGCGAAGCTCGAGGGCCCGCAGGCGGCGGCGTTCTTCATGCTCGGAGAGACGCAGGGCACGAGCGCCGGCGGCGCCGACGAGGCCGGCAAGTTCCTGCGCGTGCCCGGGACGAACCCCTTCTTCCCGCTCCCGCACGACCTGCAGGGCAACCGCTTCCTCGAGCTGCTCGAAGAGCACTCGCTCGAGGTCTACTTGATGAACACCGGCCGGGTCGGCGGTCCTGAGGACGACGACCGGTCGAAGAAGGTCAAGATCAAGCACTCCTCCGCGATCGTCAAGGGCATCGCCGAGGGGACGATCGAGTGGGAGCGCGACCCGGACTTCGGTTACCTCGTCGCGAGCTCGGTGCCGGGCATCGACGCCGAGGACCTCGACATCCTCCAGCCACGGCGTCTCTACGAGGCGACCGGCCGCAAGGAGGAGCTCGACGCGGGCATCGAGCGGTTGAAGGACGCCCGCGCCGAGTTCCTGTCTGCCTTTCCGAGCCTCTCGGAAGAGATCGTCGACTCAGTCCATTAGGGCGTCGGGACTTCGTTCTCGATCTCGTCGTCCATGTCCGTGTTGTCCAGGTCGTCGCCTGCCGGCGGCGTGCGCGACATGAAGCCCTGGCTGAACCCGGCCTGGCGGAAGGGACAGAAGACCGCGCACCCGTCGAGCTCGAGCTCGCTGAACGAGACGAGCGCGTCACCGCGGTCGTGGAAGTTGCCGCCCGGCTCGCGGATCTTGGCAACGTAGCGCGGCTGGACGAAGACGTCGACCACGGTGCCGTCACCGTCGACGACGTCCCCGACGTCGAAGTCGGTCACGTCCTGGCACGTGCCGAGCGAGTTGTCGTTGGGATGCGTCAGCTTCTTGACACCGCTGACCGTCCCCAGCGAGGACTCGATGAGGAACGTCTCCCGGAAACGCACGACGAGCCCTGAGTTCGTGCCCGGCCGCGGACCCGGCTCGGTCTGGGGCCCGATCGTCACAGTGCCGGAGACGGTGAACGGGCCGGGATAAGGCCCGGTGGCGATCCCGCTCGCCGCGAACGTGATCGTCGAGGTACCGGCGGGATTGCAGTCGAAGTCGACCGCCGCGTCCTGTGCCACCAGCTCCTCACCGTCGAGGGGCTTTCTCCCTCCGTCGGCGAACGCAGCCTGCGCTACGCCCAGGGTGAGGAATGCCGCGAGGACTGCGAGGCCGAAGCGCCCGAGGGTCATGGACTCCTCCTCTGTGTTGACAGCTCTTGACTAAAGAACGTGGTGGCGTGCGCAGAAGTTACGGGGGAGGCGAAGTGAGCTCCGACGCGAATGCCGTGCAGGTGTCCGACCGCGCACTTCTCGAGCGCTTCCTGGAGTCCGCCTCCCTATCCGAGGCGACGCGGCGTGCTTACCGCACCGACATCACCGAGTTCGTGTCGTGGCTACACGCGCGCGGCGCCGACCTCGCAGCCGTCGACGCCGCGACGCTGAGCGCCTACGCGGCCGAGCTCGGAGCGGCGAGGAGCGGCCGTGACCCGCGCAAGCTCGCCCCAGCCACGATCGCGCGGAAGCTCGCCGCGGTGCGGGCGCTGCTCCGTTTCGCGGTCGGGGCGCCGCGCCTTCCTGACGGGTCGCTCGCTCCACGCCGCCGCCGACGCTTGCCGCAGGCGCCGAAAGCTGACGAGCTGGACGGGCTGCTCGATGCCTTCGACGGCCAGGATCCGCTCGCCCTTCGCAACCGCGCCCTCGTCGAGCTCGTCTACTCGGCCGGCCTGCGCAGCCGCGAGGCGATCGACCTCGATCTCGCAGACGTCGACTTCGAGCAGGAGGCGATCCACGTCCGCGGCAAGGGCGGCAAGGAGCGAGTCGTGCCGCTCGGCGAAGAGGCGGCCCACCACCTGGCCGTCTACCTACGCGAAGCGCGCCCCGAGCTCGTACGCGGCGCCGAGGACGCGCTCTTCGTCTCCGTCCGCGGACGGCGGCTCGACACGAGCACCCTTCGCCGGCTCCTTCCCCACCCGCACCGCCTGCGCCATGCGTTCGCCACGCACCTGCTCGAGGGGGGTGCCGACTTGCGCGTGATCCAGGAGCTGCTGGGCCACAGCTCCCTCTCCACCACGCAGATGTACAGCCATGTCGACGGTCGCCGCCTGCGGCGCATCTATGACCGAGCACATCCGCGATCCTGAGGTCGACCGCTTCCTGGCGACGGCGTCCGCGCGCCTCGCGCCGCGGACCGTCGAGGCGTACGGACGCGACCTGGACAGCCTCGCCGCGTGGCTCGGCCGCGCGCCGAGCTCGGCGACGCCGGACGAGCTCGAGGGTTACCTCGCGCATCTGCGCGCCGAAGGACGGGCCCCGACGACGATCTCGCGCCGGGCGGCTGCGCTTCGTACCTTCTTCCGCCATCTGGTGCTCATCGGCGTCCGCGACGAGAACCCCGCGGCCGAGCTCGCGTCACCGCGCCGAGCGCGCCGCCTTCCCCGCACCCTGTCGCCGGGCGAGGCCGAGCGGCTCGTCGAAGCGGCGAAGGGGACGACGCCGCGGGCCCTCCGCGACCGGGCGCTCGTGGAGCTCCTCTACGGCGCCGGTCTGCGCATCGGCGAAACCGTCGGGCTCGAGCGGGGTGCCGTCGACCTCGACGCGCGTCTCGTCCGTCCCGTCGGGAAGGGCGACAAGGAACGCGTCGTTCCGATCGGCCGGCAGGCGGTCGATGCTCTGCGGCGCTACCTCGCGCGAGGGCGCCCGTTCCTCGACCGGCGCCACCGGCCCGAGCTGTTCCTGAACGCGCAGGGCGGTGCCCTCACCCGGGCGGGCGCATTCCTGATCCTGCGGCGCCTGTCCGTCGCCGCGGGGCTCGACCCCGAGCGCGTCCATCCGCACCTCCTGCGGCACTCGTTCGCGACGCACCTGCTCGAAGGAGGCGCCGACCTGCGCAGCGTGCAAGAGATGCTCGGGCACGCCGACCTGGCGACGACCGAGCTCTACACACACGTCAGCGACCGGCGTCGCCGGGAGGCTTATTTCGCGGCGCACCCGCACGCCCGCCGCAGATCGCGCCGCGGGTAGTCACTCGACCGCGCAGAACGACTCAAGGTTTTCGACGGCGCGCCGATGGCAACACCTACATCATGGCGCCACTCGATCCTCAACTCGCCATGCTCTTCGCGCTCACGAGCGGCGTCGGTTACCTGATGGTGCTCAGCGGCGTCGGCAAGAGCTTGCTCGTGTGGAGACGCCGCCGGTCGTGCCCGGCCTGCGGTCGACAGCCCTGCGGCTGCGAATAACGTCGGTGCGACATGATGCGGCGGCGTGCCTTCCCCGGATGAGCGCTGGACCGCGGTCGATTCGTACCTGACGGAGCTGCTCGTTCCATCCGACGCGGCGCTCGACGGCGCGCTCGACGGGCTTCCGCCACACGCCGTCTCGCCGCTGCAGGGGAAGCTCTTGTACGTCCTCGCCCGGGCGGTCGAGGCTCGGGCCGTCCTCGAGCTCGGCACCCTCGGCGGCTACAGCACGATCTGGCTCGGACGCTCGCTGCCCGCCGACGGGCGGCTGGTCACGGTTGAAGCCGACGCGGCGCGCGCCGACCTCGCGCGCCGCAATCTCGAGCGCGCCGGCCTCGCCGCTGTCGCGGAGGTGCGCGCGGCTCGTGCGCTCGACGCACTGGCCGAGCTCGTCGACGAAGGGGCGGGGCCGTTCGATCTCGTCTTCGTCGACGCGGACAAGGCCGAGAACGCCGCCTACCTCCCGCTGGTGCTGGACCTTTCCCGGCCGGGGACGCTGATCGTCGCCGACAACGTCGTGCGCGGCGGGGCGGTCGCAGAAACAGAGAGCCACGACCCGGTCGTCCTCGGCGTGCGGCGGTTCTACGAGCTGCTCGCCGCCGAGCCGCGCGTGACGGCGACCGTCGTGCAGACGGTCGGGGCGAAGGGCCACGACGGCTTCGCGCTCGCGCTCGTCACGGGTTAGCGGCGGGTCGCCGCGCGCTTGCGCAGCAGCTCGGCGACCTTGCTCGCGGCGCCGCGGAGGGCGCGCTCCTGTTCGTCGTCGTCGCCGAGCGCGTTCAGGAGCAGGATCGTCTCGCGCTGCGGCGAGCCGTTCTTGAGGCAGAGCACCGCCAGCCGTCGAACCGCCTGGTTGTCGTCGTGGCTCGCGAGCTCGTGCAGCAGCGGCCGCACGCCGTTCACGAGGCCCGGATGGTCGCGCGACAGGGCCTCGAGCGAGACGAGCGCCGAGCCGCGGCAGGCCGGGCTCTCGTCCTCAAGCCCGCGGCGCAGGAGCTCGGTCTTCTGCCGGTAGCGGAACTGGCCGATCGCGCGGTAGGCGACTGCCCGTTCGCGGTAGTCCTGCGAGCGCGCGGCATCTTCGACCTCGTCTTGCCATTTCGTGCGCAACCCGGCGAGCTCTTTCTCCGCCCCCTGTTCCGCGAGCGCGGTTGCTTCGGCGGCGGCTGAGGCCAGGTCAGACAGTGGCGAGGGAGCGTGGAGCCGGCCCGACGTAGCGCGCCGAGGGGCGGAATAGTCGGCCGGTTCTCTTCTGCTCGAGAATGTGGGCAGACCAGCCCGCGACTCGCGAGCACGCGAACATCGCGGGCGCAAGCGGTGGCGGAATCTCCGCGACGTCGAGGACGACTGCGGAGTAGTACTCGACGTTCGTGGCGAGCACGCGCTCGGGATGCCTCTCCTGGAGCGCGGCTAGCGCGACCTCTTCGAGCTGCTCGGCGATCTCGACGTTCGGCGAGCCCAGCTCCTTCGCCGTTCGCTTGAGCAGCCGCGAGCGGGGATCCTCGGCGCGGTAGATCCGGTGCCCGAAGCCCATGATGCGCTTGCCGGCGGCCAGGGCTTCGCGGACCCAACGCTCTGGGTCGCCCATCTCCGCGACCTCCTCCAGCATCGGCTTGACGTAGGCCGGCGCACCGCCGTGCAGCGGGCCGGAGAGCGCGCCGACCGCGGACGAGAGCGCGGCGCCGCAGTCCGCGCCGGTCGACGCGACGACCCTGGCCGTGAAGGTCGAGGCGTTCAGCCCGTGCTCGGCGGTGCAGATCCAGTAGGTGTCGATCGCCTTCACATGCGCGGGATCGGCCTCGCCGCGCCAACGGAGGAGGAACTTCTCGGCAGCCGTTGCCCCTTGCGCGACAACGTCGTCCCGCGCGGGCTCGCGCCCCTCCGCGACGGCGGCGGAGCGCGCCACGATGCCCATCATCTGGGCCGAGAGACGGCCGAGGTCTTCACGGGCCTGGTCGTCCGAGATCTCGTTCAGCTTCCCGAGCTTCCAGGCACCCGCGAGCCGCGCGGTCTCCGCCTGCAGATCGGCGGGCGCGTTCCCGGTCAGGCCGATCGGCTCGTACGGCTCGGGGTCGGGCATCTTCGAGTCGAGGTCGTTGTCGACCAGCAACCCCCACACGTACTCGTACGGGTAATGGCCGACGAGCTCTTCGATGTCGACTCCGCGGTAGCGCAGAGAGCCACCCTCGCGGTCGGGCTCTGCGATCTCGGTCTCGACCGCGACGACCCCTTCGAGCCCGGGCTTGAAGTCGTTCATGGAGCCGGAAGGGTATAGGGGCCGCGCAGCGGCCGATAGAGTCGCCGCGGCATGGCACATCGCGTGACGTTGATCCCGGGCGACGGGACCGGGCCCGAGCTGACCGAGGCGACTCGGCGCGTGCTGGAGGCGACCGGAGTCGAGTTCGACTGGGACGTGCGGCACGCGGGCGAGGAAGTGATGGATCAGTACGGCGGCAACCCGCTTCCCGACGAGACACTCGACGCGATCCGCGAAACCCGCGTGGCGCTCAAGGGCCCGATCACGACCCCCGTCGGGAGCGGCTTCCGCTCCGTCAACGTCGGCCTGCGCAAGGGGCTCGACCTATACGCACAGGTGCGGCCGTGCAAGACGTACCAAGGTGTCCGGACTCGGTTCGAGGAGGTCGACCTGATCGTCGTCCGCGAGAACACCGAGGACCTGTACGCAGGCATCGAGTACGAGCAGGGCTCGCCTGACGCGGACGAGCTGATCAGCTGGATCGAGTCCAAGGGCGGCAAGCTGCGGCACCGGGACGCGGGCATCTCGATCAAGCCGATCTCGGTGACCGGAACGAGGCGGATCTTCGAGTTCGCATTCGACTACGCGCGCCGGAACGGCCGCCGCAAGATCACGGCCGTCCACAAGGCGAACATCATGAAGTTCAGTGACGGCCTGTGGCTGCGCGTCGCGCGCGAGGTCGCGGAGGAGAACTCCGACATCGAGTTCGACGACCGGATCGTGGACAACATGTGCATGCAGCTCGTCCAGCGGCCGGAGGAGTACGACGTACTCGTGCTGCCGAACCTCTACGGCGATGTGCTCTCCGATCTCTGCGCGGGGATGATCGGCGGCCTCGGGATGGCTCCGGGCGCGAACTTCGGCGACGACGCCGCGGTCTTCGAACCGACGCACGGCTCGGCACCGAAATACGCCGGGCAGAACAAAGTGAATCCGATGGCGCAGCTTCTCTCGGGGGTGCTGATGCTCCAGCACCTGGACGAGCGCGAGGCGGCCGACCGGCTCGAGCAATCGATCGCCGAGGTCATCGCCGAGGGGCGCAGCGTGACGTACGACATGAAGCCGAGCCGCGACGACCCGACGGCGGTCGGGACGAGCGAGGTGGCGGACGCCGTCATCGAGAAGTTGGGGGTGCGCGTGTGAGCAGACGCAAGGTGACCGTCGTTGGCGCGGGTGCGGTCGGAGCGACCGTCGCGCAGGAAGTCGCGCGGCGCGACTACTGCGACGTCGTGCTCGTGGACATCATCGAGAACCTGCCCCAGGGCAAGGCGCTCGACATCAACCAGGCAGGCGCGGTCCTCGGCTATGAGCCGAACGTCGTCGGCTCGAACGGCTACGAGGAGACCGCCGGCTCGGACGTCGTCGTGATCACGGCGGGGCTGCCGCGATCGCCCGGGATGAGCCGCGACGACCTCGTGGCGACGAACGAGAAGATCGT
>DASQWH010000103.1:0-10369 GCA_035640335.1 Gaiellaceae bacterium
CCGCGCCGATCTTCTGGTTGGCGACGAGGATGTACGGGTCGTCGAGCACGGCCTCCATGCGCTCGGCGTCGGTGATCATGTACGGCGAGAGGTAGCCCTTGTCGAACTGCATGCCCTCGGTGAACTCGAGCTCGAGCCCGAAGGTCTGGCCCTCCTCGACGTTGACGACGCCGTCCTTGCCGACCTTGTCGATCGAGTCGGCGATGACGTCGCCGATCTCGCGCTCACGGGCCGAGATCGTCGCGACCCGGGCGATGTCCTCCTTGCCCGAGATCTCCGCCGACTGCTTCTTCAGGTCCTCGACGACCTGGTCGACGGCCTGCTCGATGCCGCGCTTGAGCGCCATCGGATTCGCACCGGCCGCGACATTCTTCAGGCCTTCGCGGACGATCGCCTGAGCGAGCACGGTCGCGGTCGTCGTGCCGTCGCCGGCGACGTCGTTCGTCGACGTGGCGACCTCGCGCACGAGCTGGGCGCCCTGGTTCTCGAAGACGTCCTCGACCTCGATCTCACGTGCGATCGTGACGCCGTCGTTCGTGATCGTCGGCGCGCCGAACTTCTTGTCGAGCACGACGTACCGACCCTTCGGGCCAAGAGTGACCTTGACCGCGTCGGCGAGGATGTTCACGCCCCGCTCGAGCGAGCGTCGGGCTTCCTCGTCGAACTTCAGCTCCTTGTGTGCCATTCGTTCCTCCTGTGACTTCGCGGCCCGCTAGGCGGTTGCGCCGGCGAGCTCCTTCTTCTTCCTGGACTTGGACCCCTTGGCGGTGACCTTCGCGAGCACGTCCGACTCGCGCAAGATCAGAACCTCGTCGGTGCCGAGCTTGATCTCGGTGCCGCCGTACTTGGAGTAGATGATCTCGTCGCCGTCGGCGACCTCCATCGGCACGAGCTCACCCTTGTCGTTCCGGGCGCCGGGGCCGACGGCGAGAACGCGGCCGCGCTGCGGCTTCTCCTTCGCCGTGTCTGGCAGGACGATCCCGCTCGACGTCGTCTCCTCCTCCTCGAGGGGCTCGACGATCAGGCGGTCGCCCAGCGGCTGCAGATCCATTCACGAACCTCCTGTGGTCAGGACTTTGTGACAGCTCTTGGCACTCACTGCTCCCGAGTGCCAGGAGATTCTAACCAAAGTGTTTCACCCGTTTGCAAGCTGCTTTGCTCCCGGGCCGAGCCTCATGCCCGCCGAGTTTGTGACACCGGCGCAGTGCTAGCCTGAGCCGGTGAGGCGGGAGTTCTCGGCAGGCGGCGTGCTGATCCGCAGGGTGCGCGGGCGCTGGATGCTCGCCGCGATCCGGCCGGCAGGGAAGCCGCCCGGCGTGTGGGCGCTGCCGAAGGGCATCATCGCGCGCGGAGAGCGCCCCGAGGACGCGGCGGTACGCGAAGTCACGGAGGAGACGGGCGTCGCCGCGCGCCTCGTCGGGAAGCTCGGCGACATCCGCTACGTCTACACGTGGGCGGGCGAGCGGGTGTTCAAGGTCGTCAGCTTCTACCTGCTGCGGTACAGCCGCGGGCGCCTGGACGACCTCGACGCGAAACACCGCCACGAGGTGGCGGAGGCGCGCTGGCTGCCCCTCGACGACGCCGAGCGCCTGCTGGCGTACAAGGGCGAGCGCGAGATGGCCGGCAAGGCGCTCGCCCGGCTGCGCGAGGACGGCTTATGATGCGCCGGCCCGCGCCGGGTGAACAGCCGATGTACGCCCTCAACTTCTACTCGCCTGTGGTGGCAGACCAGCTGCGCACGCGCCGCAAGACGGCGACGATCCGGCTCGGGGACAAGTCCCAGAAGTACAAGAAGGGGATGATCGTGCAGGTGCTCGTCGGCGCCCGTTACGGCCCGCGCCAGAAGATCTTCGACGCGGTGATCGACAAGGTCGACGTCAAGCGGCTCGCCGACCTCTCACCGCGGGACATCGAGCACGACAACCCGGAGATCCGGCGTCCCGAGGAGCTCGCGAACTTCCTCGGGCAGCTCTACAACCGCGAGGTGACGGCTGACGACACCGTCACGCTGATCCGCTTCTCCGAGATCCGCTCGCTCTTTTCCGAGATCGCCTGACAAACGGAGGCCGGCGCAAGTGCGGACGCGGGCGAAGCCCGAATCCGCGCCGATGCTCAGCGACTTAGCGGGCGCTTCCACCTGCGAATTGGTGTCCCGAACATCTCAGGCGGCCGGAGCGCGGCGCCGCACACCTCGCAGTCGACCGCGAACGCCGAGCTGAAGCGGGCGTCGCACTCCGGGCAGTGCGAGCGGATCTCGCCGCCGCACTGAGGACAGGCCGGGGGCAGCTCGCCCTCGGACTCGTCGAAGTAGCGTTGCACGAAGCCGCACGTCCGGCAGAAGGCGACCCAGTCGCCGAGGGTTTTGCGACGCTCCTCGCGCAGCCAGTCGGACGCCTTGCCCATCAGCGCTGCTGCAGCGCGTCGAGCCCGACCCCGAGCGCGATTGCGAGCCGGCGGTCGATCGTGCGCTCACGGTCACCGCTGAGATCGAGCGTGTACTTGTCGCGAAGGCTGAACTGGCGCCGGACCTCGCCCAGCCTGCGGCCGTTCGCGTCGATGTCGAAGTGGTACGGGAGCGGGATCGTGTCCTGCACGCGCCGCAGGAGGGCGATGGCCATGTTCTTCTCCTGCGCGACCGCGAGCTCGCGTTCCTCGGGATCGAGGAGCCGCCAGGTCGAGCGGAAGAGCGAGCGGCCGAACACCTTGGCCAGGGTGCCGATCGCCGAACCGTCCGCGGCGGCGACGTCGTAGCGCGCGAGCACGTCGATCATCCGGCGCGCCTTGATGCGGAAAAGCTCTTCGGACTCGTCCTCGTCCGCGAAGAAACGGATGTCCTCCTTGAGCGCGAAACGCTTCTGGCGGACGAACGCGACGGGCCGGCCGGGCTCGCCCGACGGGAGCAGGGCGCTGACCCGGTAGAGGTTGACGACCGGCCGGATCAGCTGCTCGATCACGTAGGCGTCGGCGGCAAAGGCGTCTTCCATGGAGACGATGCTACCCCGCTGCGCTCGGCCGCCAACCCAGTCGTTAGAGTGATGGCATCGAGCTAGTCGTCGTTCCCCGTATGGCATCTAACCCATCCTTGGACGCGTAGCGTGGCGATCGCTCGCGAAGCTGAGCCCGTCGGCTCCCTGCACGAGATCCGCGAGGCCGGCCTCGACCGCGAGGACCTGCTCGGGATCTACCGCAACATGCTGATCACGCGCGGGATCGAGGAGCGCGGCCACATCCTCTACAAGCAGGGCAAGATCCCCGGCTCGTTCTATACCGGCCGCGGCAACGAGGCCTCGTCCGTCGGCGTCGCGACCGCCCTGGGCCCCGAGGACGTCGGCACGCCGCTGCACCGCGACATGGGCGTGCACGTCACGCGCGGCGTCGAGCCGTGGCGCATCTTCGCCCAGTACATGGGGCGGATCGACGGCCCGACGCGCGGACGCGACGGCAACGTGCACATGGCCGACGCGAACCTCGGGCTGATCGCGATGGTCAGCCACCTGCCGGCGATGCTGCCGGTCGCCGTGGGCTGCGCACTCGCCTTCCGGATCCGCGAGGAGAAGCGCGTCGCCGTCGCGTGGTACGGCGAGGGCGCTTCGGCGCGCGGCGACTGCCACGAGGGCATGAATCTCGCGGGCGTGCGCCGCCTGCCCGTGGTCTTCATTTGCGACAACAACCAGTGGGCGTACTCGACGCCGACCCACCTCGAGTACGCGTGCGAGACGCTCGCCGACCGCGCGCAGGCGTACGGCTTCGAGGGCGTGGTCGTCGACGGCACCGAC
Organism: Gaiellaceae bacterium; assembly: GCA_035640335.1. Taxonomy (GTDB): domain Bacteria; phylum Actinomycetota; class Thermoleophilia; order Gaiellales; family Gaiellaceae; genus VAXT01. The sequence goes on from DASQWH010000103.1 coordinate 3,777, forward strand.
GTGCTCGCCGTCTACCGCGAGGCGAAGCGCGCGATCGAGAAGGCGCGCGACGGTGGCGGCCCGACCCTGATCGAGTCGTTGACGCTGCGCATGGAAGGCCACGCCGTGCACGACGACGCCTTCTACGTGCCGAAGGAGATGTTCGAGGAGTGGGCCAAGCGTGACCCGCTCGAGCGGTTCCGCAGCTGGCTGCGCGAGAACGCCGACCTCTCCGACGCGGAAGAGGACGAGATCGGCGCCGGCGTCAAGAAGGTCCTGAACGACGCAATCCAGCGCGCCGAGGAGTCGCCGCTGCCCGATCCCGCCAGCGTTACCGAGGGCGTGTTCGCAACGCCAGAGGACCTCGACACTCCCCACCACAAGTAAGTGGCTCTCCCGGCAACACTTGGCGGCGCCTGGAACGCGAGAACGCGGCGCCAAGCGTCGTCCTCAGTCGCACCCGTGCTACCCAGCACGAGCGCTCCCTGCGTCCTAGCTTGGCTTGGTTCTCGCGCCCCACGCATCCACCAGCGTCACCGGGAGAGCCACTGATGGCCGAAATGACCTACCTGCAGGCGATCTCGGACGGCCTCCGCGGAGAGATGCGCCGTGACAAGCGCGTCTTCGTGATCGGCGAGGACGTCGGAGTCTACGGCGGCGCGTTCAAGGTCACGCTCGGTTTCCAGGAGGAGTTCGGGTCCTGGCGCGTGATCGACTCGCCGCTTTCCGAAACGGCGATCGTCGCCGGCTGCACCGGCGCGGCGATCATGGGCATGCGCCCGGTCGCCGAGATGCAGTTCGCCGACTTCATCTCCTGCGCCTGGGACCACCTCGTCACCGTCGCGGCCAAGCAGCGCTACCGCGCGGGCACGCCGGTGCCCATCGTCGTCCGCCTCCCGTCGGGTGGCGGCTTCTCGGGCGGGCCCTTCCACTCGCAGAACCCGGAGAGCTCGTTCGCGCACATCGCCGGGCTCAAGGTCGTGTGCCCCGCGACGCCGGAGGACGCGAAGGGGCTCCTCGTGTCGGCGATCGAGGATCCGAACCCCGTCCTCTACTTCGAGCACAAGCACCTTTACCGGCGCATCAAGGCCGAGGTGCCCGAGGAGCGCTACACGGTGCCGTTCGGCAAAGCGCGCGTGCACCGCGAGGGCGACGACGTGTCGGTGATCACGTGGGGGGCGATGGTCTACACGGCCGCCGAGGCGGCACAGCAGCTCGAGGACGAAGGCGTCTCGGTGGAGATCCTCGACCTCCGCACGATCATCCCCTGGGACCGCAAGGCCGTCCTCGACAGCGCGCGGAAGACCTCGAAGGTGCTCGTCCTGCACGAGGACACGCGCACAGGCGGCTTCGGCGGCGAGATCGCCGCGACGATCGCCGAGGAGGCCTTCGAGGATCTCGATGCCCCGATCAAGCGCATCGGCGCGCCCGACGCGCCCGTCCCGTTCTCGCCGCCCCTCGAGAAAGCGTTCATCCCGCAAGCCGAGACCGTGGCCGCAGGACTCCGCGAGCTGGCTGAGTACTAGGGCGAGATGGCAGTCACAGGCGCTGTCGAGGTCGTGATGCCCCAGATGGGCGTCTCCGTCTCGGAGGGGACGATCACGAAGTGGCTCAAGTCCGAGGGCGAGCACATCGACGCCGACGAGCCGCTGCTCGAGATCTCGACGGACAAGGTCGACACCGAGGTCCCGAGCCCCGGCTCGGGGACGCTGACGCAGATCCTGGCCCAGGAGGGCGAGACCGTGGCCGTGGGGACGAAGATCGCCGTCATCGGCGGCGAGGACGGCGCCGAGGCCGAGGCTCCCGCCGAGGAGCCCGAGGCGCCGGAGCCTGCGACGGCCCAGGCCGCCGCCGAGGCCGGCGCCGCGTCGAGCGCCGAGACGCCCGCTCCGGCCGCGCCGCCGCCGACACCGGAGCCCGAGCCCAAGCCCGAGCCCGAGCCTGTTGCCGCGCAGCCCGCGGCCGCCGAGGCCGCGCCGGCTGCCGCCGAAGCCGCACCGGCTGCCGCCGAGCCCACTGCCCTAGCCGAGCCCGCTCCCGCTGCCGAACCGCCTCCCGCTCCGCCGAAGCCCCCGGAGGCGCCTGCACCGGCTCCGGCTGCTGCGCCGGCGCCCGCCGCCGCCGCACCGGCCGAGGCCCCGCCCGGCGAGCAGGTCGAGCCGATGACGGCCATGCGCCGCGGCATCGCCGAGCACATGCGCCGCTCGCTCGACACCGCAGCCCACGTGACGAGCGCGATCGAGGTCGACATGTCCCGGGTCGTCGCGATCCGCGAGAAGCTGAAGCCGGAGTTCCAGAAGACCTACGGCGTCAACCCGACCTACCTGATCTTCGTCGCCCGCGCGGTCGTCGAGACGCTCAAGCACTATCCGTGGATCAACGGCGAGATCCGCGGCGAGCAGATCGTCACGCGTCCGAACGTGAACCTCGGCTTCGCGGTCGAGCTCGCCGACGGCAAGGGGCTGATCGTCCCGGTCGTCAAGCGCGCCGAGGGCCTGAACCTGCTCGGGATGGCGCAGGCGGTCACCGACATCGCCGAGCGCGCCCGCAACAAGCAGCTGCTGCCCGACGAGGTGCAGGGCGGCACGTTCACGATCACGAATCCGGGCGGCTACGGAACCTTCCACGGGACGCCGATCATCAGCCAGCCGCAGTCGGCGATCCTGGGCACGTATGCGCTCGTCAAGCGGCCTTGGGTCGTGCAGGACGAGCACGGGAACGACGTGATCGCGATCCGGCCGATCATGAACCTGACGTTGACGTACGACCACCGGCTCGTCGACGGCGCGCTCGCCGGTCGCTTCCTCAAGGACCTGCGGCACAGCCTCGAGACGTGGGACGAGGGCGCGTACTGAAGAAAGTCCGGCGCGCTTCGCGCGCCATGATGACTTTCTTCAGTGTGTCGCCGACCCCGCGGCGTCGGTGGGCGTCCGCCGTCGATGCTCCTCCGTCGATACGCTCCGCGCAGACCCGGGCAAGTCTATGGGGGAGCGGATGACATCTCTTGAGGGAAGCTGTCACTGCGGCGCCGTCCGCTTCGAGGTGACCGAGGACTTCCGCACCGTCCGGGTCTGTCACTGCACGACGTGCAAGAAGCTGTCAGGCGGAGTCGGGACGACGAACGGCCGTGCAAGGAGCGACGCGATCAACGTCGTCGCCGGCCGTGAGCTGATCCGCACCTACCAACCCGACGAGGGATCATCGAAGAGCTTCTGCTCACAGTGCGGGTCGAACCTCTTCGGCGGCGGTTGGCCGGAGTCAGAGGAGTGCAGCGTCCGGATCAGCGCCATCGACTCGCCGTTCGACCGCAAGCCGGAAGGGCACACGTTCGTGCGCTCGGTCGCGGCCTGGGAGACGCTCCCGGACGACGGGACGCCGCGGTACGACACCTCCGCGCAGGCATAGTTCGGCCGATGGAGCACTTCGTCGTCCGTCTCGAGCGCGGCGGGCCTTGGGACTGGAGCCGCGGCATGCGCGAGCAGGACGGCTGGGACGACCACGCGCGGTTCATGGACGGGCTCGTCGACGAGGGCTTCATCGTGCTCGGCGGCCCGCTCGAAGGAGAGCGCGAGACCATGCACGTCGTGCGAGCGGAGTCCGAGGACGCCATCCGCGAACGGTGGGCGACCGATCCGTGGTGGCTGAACGGGATGCTCACCCCGAAGTCGATCGAGCGCTGGGAGATCGTGCTGGACGGGCGCGAGTAGGTGGAGCTCGTCCGCCTCACGACTGCGGCGAACGAGCCGGCGGCCGAGGCCATTCGCGGCCTCCTCCAGAGCGAAGGCATCGAGTCGGTCCGCCGCCAGACCGACTTCGGCGCGGGGACGATGGACGGCTTCAGCGGCGGCGAGCAGGAGATCCTCGTGCGCGAGGACGACCTCGAGGCGGCTCGGGCGCTGCTCGACGCGCCGCTATCCTGAGGCCATGAGCCGCGGTGCGTATCTCATGAACCTCGGGCGGGTCCCGTACCGCGAGGCCTGGGACCTGCAGCGCTCCGTGGCGGCCGCCGTCTCGCAGGGCGCCGTGCCCGACACGGTGCTGCTGCTCGAGCATCCGCCCGTGATCACGCTCGGCCGGCGCACCGAGGAGGGCGAGGTGCACGTCCCCGAGGGCGCCGACGTCGAGATCGTCGAGACCGACCGCGGCGGCAAGTCGACGTACCACGGGCCCGGGCAGCTCGTCTGCTACCCGATCCTCGACCTGACCCGGCACGGGCAGGACGTGAAGCGGTACTGCCGCGACCTCGAGGAGGCGCTCATCCGCACGCTCGCGGCCGTGGGCGTCGAGGCGACTCGGATCGACGGCCTCACCGGGATCTGGGTCGAGCGCCCGCCACGCAAGGTCGCCTCGATCGGGGTCCACATCTCCAAGTGGGTCACGACGCACGGTTATGCCCTCAACGTCGACCTCGACACCGCGCCGTTCACGTCGTGGATCACGGCCTGCGGCTTGGCCGACACGTCCTTCACGACGATCGCGACCGAGGTGGGGCGGCCCGTCACAGTCGACGAGGTGCGCCCGCATGCAGCCAAGGCCCTCGAGGACGTCTTCGACCTCGCCTTCAGCGAGCTGCCCGCCGACGACGGCCATGGCCTCTGGCCGCAGCCGCTGCACGAGAAGCTCGACGGCAAGCCGACCGGCGCCGCCCCCGCGGGAGTCGCCCAGGGCGTCGAGCAGGTCGTCGCCGGGCCCTAGAGATCCGGCAGCGACCCCTCCTTATAGGAGGAGCGATTCCACTTCGGTACGTCCGCGTAGGCCTCGTGCGGGCTCGTCGTTTCCTCCTCGACTCCGGCCTGGTGTTTCAGGGCGACCTCGGAGCGCGTGTAAACGAGACCCTTGCGCCCGCGGCCGCGTGCGCCCACCGCGAGCACGACGGCCGGCCCGTCGCCGGCCCCGACGATGATGTGCTCCGTCCCCGGCGGTGAGTGGAAGAAGTCCCACTGCTTCAACTCCCGCTCCTCTCCTTCGACGATGAGCAGGCACCTGCCCGCCAGGACGAGGAACCCCTCCTGCGCGTTCTCGCGGTGGTAGCGCCCCATCGGCTGCCCCGGCTGGAGGACGTTGAGGTTGATCCCGAGCTGTTGGAAGCGGCGCTTGCCCTCGAAGTCGCAGAAGAGTCCGAGCGGCCCAGTGTCGCGCCAGCGGCTGTCTCGGGCGTTGATCACGAACCAGCCGTCGCCGTCGGCGACGAGGCCGTACTTCGTCTTCCGTAGCGGGATTTCGGGCACGGCCATGCCGACAACCCTGCCACGTAGACTCCCGCGACCCGCCTCGGAAGGAGAGTGTTGATGCCCCGCATGCGTTGGTTTCTGTTCCTTGGCCTGTTCCACCTCGCGCTCGCAGGCTGCGGCAGCGACGGGAACGGTGAGGAGGAGGGCGAGCTGAACGAGGCGGCGAAAGCAGCGTGCACCGGCTCGGCCCTGGCCGACGCCCCCGACCTTCCGGCCGGCTTCCCAAAGGTCGAAGGAGCCACGTACACGCAGGAGCGCACGCAGGGTCCGACCGAGGTGATCGAGGGCTACTACGAGGGCTCCATCCAGCAGGGACACGACGCGTACAAGAGCGCGTTCGAGCAGGCCGGCTACGACGTCCTCTTCGACGAGGTCGAGGAGCACGACACGGAGGTCGCCTGGAGAGGCCAAGGCCGTTCCGGCCAAGTTGCGCTGCGCGACGAGTGCGGCGAGGACGACCGCATGTATCTCAAGGTCACGAATCGCCCGGCCTGACGGCGCGCGCTACATAGACTGAGGGCCATGAAGAGCTCGCTCCCAGTCGCCGAGCGGCCGCGCCGGCCGGAGTGGATGAAGGTCCGCGCGCCGAGCGCGAACACGCGCTACTTCGACGTCAAGAAGCTGATCCACGGTGCGAGCCTGCACACGATCTGCGAGGAAGCGCGCTGCCCGAACATCGCCGAGTGCTGGGGCCGCGGCACCGCGACGTTCCAGATCCTCGGCGACACGTGCACGCGGGCCTGCCGCTACTGCTACGTGCACTCCGGCAAGCCCGACGGCCCGCCCGACGTGCTCGAGCCGCTGCGCCTCGCCCAGACCGCGGCCCAAATGGGGCTGAAGCACGTCGTCGTGACGTCCGTCGACCGCGACGACCTGCCCGACAAGGGCGCCGGCCACTACGCGGCGACGATCCGGGCGCTGAAGGCGAAGGTGCCGCAGGCGTCGGTCGAGGTGCTGACACCCGACTTCCTCGGGTACGAGGAGGAGGCGCTCGCGATCGTCCTCGCTGAGCGGCCCGAGGTGTTCAACCACAACATCGAGACCGTCCGGCGCCTGCACGCGCGCATGCGGGGGGCAAAGGCGTCGTACGACAAAGCGCTCTGGCTGCTCGCGCGCGCAAAGGAGCTCGCCGACTACGCGGTGCTGACGAAGTCCGGGATCATCGTCGGCCTCGGCGAGACGAACGAGGAGGTCGTCGACACGATGCGCGACCTGCGCACGAACGGCGTCGACGTCGTCACGATCGGCCAGTACCTGCAGCCGTCGGCCAAGCACGCGCAGATCGACCGCTGGGTGCACCCGGACGAGTTCCGCTGGTTCCGCGAGCAGGGCGAGGCGCTCGGCTTCGGCTCCGTGTTCGCAGGCCCCCTGGTGCGGTCGTCG
>DASQWH010000104.1:0-6833 GCA_035640335.1 Gaiellaceae bacterium
GAGTCGACGAGGCGTGAGCGCCGGCGCCGCTCGACGTCCTCCGGGCCGAGCCGCGCCGCGAGCAGCTCGAGCAGATCGTCGGCCGGGAGCTCGTCGTCGGAAACGCTCCGCCGAAGCTCCACCTCCTCACGCGCGCACTCCTCGAGCGCGGCACGGACAGCGTCGAGCCTCGTATAGACGTTGACGCCGATCGTCAGGTGCAGCGAGTCCGTCTCCGAGGTCAGGGCCTCGTGCAACCAGCCGCGCGGCAGGTAGAGCGTGTCACCGGGCCGAAGGACGACGTCGAGCACCGTCTCGCCCGCAGCGCCTAGCTCAGACCGGTAGCGCTGATCCTTCAGCGGCAGGTCGAGCACGGGCGCGTAGACGAGCCAGCGCTTCTCGCCGGCGACCTGTAGGCAGAGGACGTCGTGCGTGTCGTGGTGCACCGGCAGGCCCTGCGCCGCCCGCGGCGTGTAGTACGCGTTCGCCTGCACCGGATGGTCGAGCTCGCTCTCGAGCTGGCGGCAGAACTCCGCGAGCGGGGCGTGGTGGAGGTGTAGCGCCTGGAGGACGAGCGTCGCGCCGCGCTCGAACTCGGCCGCCGCCCGCTCGACGTCGACCGTGCCGGTGAAGGCCGTCGGTCGCCACGGGATGTCGCGCGTGTAGTCGCCGACCCCAAGCCGCTCGCCCGCTTTGACGATCCGGAACGCGGGGTAGCGGAGCCCGGTCGACGCAAGCAGGCGCTCGGTCTCGGCCTGCGAGAGCAGGTCGTCGAAGCGCCCCTCCTCGTCGCGAGGGACGAGGAGGGGCCTTCGCTCCCAGTGCTCATCGAGGAAGCGGTCGGCTTCGACCGGCTCGATGCAGCGGGCGAGAGCTCTACGCGTCCGTGTCGTCCGCGTCCGAGTCTGTGTCGTCCGTGTCTGCGTCGGTCGTATCCTGGTCGTCGCCGTCCATGTCCGCGACCTCGGCGCGCGATTCCCCGCTCGCCTCAGTGCGGATGTCTTCGTCGCGAAGAGTCGTATCGCCTTCGCCCATGCCCCCTCCTTGGGTCGCTGAGGAGCGGACTCTAGACCCTCGCACCGAGACTTGACCCGCAACCAAGCAGTTGCTATATTCGAGCAACTCAACGGTTGCGAAAGGAGAGGGATGAACGATCTGGATCGGATCGAACGGCGGATGACATTCGAGGTCCCGCGTGAGGACGTGTGGGCGGCGATCACCGAGCCCGAGCAGCTCAGCCGGTGGTTCGGGACGAGCGCGGAGCTCGACCTGCGGCCCGGCGGCGAGGGCGCGTTCCACTGGGAGCACCTCGACGTGACGACGCGCATCACGGTCGAGGCGGTCGAGCCGCCCGAGCGCTTCGCCTACCGCTGGGAGCCGGGCGGCGCCAGCGAGGGCGGGCCGACGACGCTCGTCGAGTTCACGCTCGAGGACATCCCGGGCGGCACTCGGCTGACGGTCATCGAGTCCGGGTTCTCGAACTTCCCGGCGAAGTCGCGCCAGGGGAACGAGTTCGGCTGGGACTCCGAGCTCGGCGAGCTTCGCGAGCTGCTCGTGCGGAGTCACGCCTGAGCAGGACTGAGGAACAGGCGGGCGCGGTCTTTGCCGCGCTCGCCGACCCGACGCGGCGCGAGATCGCGCAGCTGCTCGCGAGCGACGGCCCGCTAACGCAGACCGAGCTCGCGCGGCGGCTGCCGATCACGCGCCAGGGTGTCGCGAAGCACCTCGCGGCGCTGCAGGAGGCCGGTCTCGTCCGGCCGACTCGCGCCGGCCGGGAGTCACGTTTCGCGCTGACGCCCGCCCCGTTCGCGACCGCCGCGCTGTGGATGGCCGCGCTCGGTGCCGAGTGGGACGCGAGGCTCGAGGCTCTCCGCCGCCTGCTCGAACGCCGCTAGACTCGCCGCCCCGTGGACCTGTACGAGTACCAGGGAAAAGAGCTTTTTCGCCGCTTCGCAATCCCCGTCTCGGAGGGCCGCGTCGCCTCGAGCGTGGACGAGGCGCGGGCGGCGGCGGACGAGCTCGGCGGCCAGGTCGTCGTCAAGGCGCAGGTGCTGACAGGCGGTCGCGGCAAGGCCGGCGGCATCAAGCTCGCCGCCGACGCCGACGAGGCCGCACACCACGCCGAGGCGATCCTCGGAATGGACATCCGGGGCCACGTCGTCCGCCGCCTCTGGATCGAACAGGCGTCGGACATCGCCAAGGAGTACTACCTCTCGGTCACGTTCGACCGCGGCGAGAAGAAGCCGCTCTTCATGCTCACGAAGGAGGGCGGCATCGACATCGAGGAGGTCGCGGCGGAGCGGCCCGAGGCGCTTGCCCGGCTGCATATCGACCCGCTCGTGGGCTTCCAGCCCTACCAGGCACGTCGCCTCGTTTACGCGGCGGGCATCGACGACCCCGACGAGCAGAAGCAGATCCTCGCGATCGTCGGCCGACTGTACGAGGCATTCGTCGGCGCGGACGCCATGCTCTGCGAGATCAACCCGCTGATCGTCACGCCCGGCGGTGAGGTGAAGGCCCTCGACTCGAAGTTCACGGTCGACGACAACGCGCTCTACAAGCACTCCGACATCGCCGAGATGCGCGACCCCGAGGCCTACCCGGCCGAGGAGCGCGCCGCGCGCGAGAAGGGCGTCACGTACGTCAAGCTCGACGGCGAGGTCGGCATCCTCGGTAACGGGGCGGGCCTCGTCATGTCGACGCTCGACGTGATCGCGCTCGTCGGCGGCCGCCCGGCGAACTTCTGCGACCTCGGCGGCGGCGGCGACGCGCAGGGAGTCGTCGACGCGCTCGAGGTGATCACGGCCGACCCGCAAGTGCGCTCGATCCTGTTCAACATCTTCGGCGGCATCACGCGCTGCGACGAGGTCGCGCGCGGGATCCTGCAGGCGCTCGAGCGGATCGAGATCGACGAGCCGATCGTCGTCCGCTTCGACGGGACGAACGCCGAGGAGGCGCGGCGGCTGATCTCCGACGCGAGCACGGGCGAGCTGCACGTCGAGCCGACGATGCTGGACGCTGCCAAGCGCGCTGTGGAGCTGGCGGCATGAGCGATGTCTGGAGCGAGCGGGCGCAGCTGTACCGCGAGAGCGACGCCCATCGGGAGGGTCGCGACCTCGAGCTCTTCGCCGAGTGGGCGGAGGGCGAGACCGCGCTCGACATCGCGACCGGCGGCGGCCACGTCGCCGACCGTCTGCGGGCGGCGGGCTTCCAGGTCGTGACGACGGACCGCGCGCCCGGCATGGGCCCGGACGTCGTCAGCCGCGCGGAGGAGATTCCCTTCGCCGACGGGAGCTTCGACGTCGTCGCGTGCCGCGTCGCCGCGCATCACTTCGAGGACGCAGCCGGCGCGCTCGCGGAGATGGCCCGGGTCAGCCGCGCGCTCGTGCTGGTCGCGGACAACCTGTACCTCGGCGAGCGCGGCGAGGAAGCAGACCGGCTGCGCGACCCGACGCACGTGCGCAACTACTCCGAGGACGAGTGGCACGAGATGTTCGACGCGGCAGGTCTAGACGTGGAGGCGTTCGAGCGCGAGGACAAGCGCATCGACGTCGACGCCTGGCTCGAGCGCGTCGGCTGCGAAGGCGAGGACGCGGCGCGCGTGCGCGAGCTGCTCGCCGACCGGATCGAGGACGGGCGCGTCCGGCTCGACCGCGGCATCTTCAAGGGACGGAAGCGCTAGTGGCGATTATCGTCGACAACGAGACGCGGCTCGCGGTGCAGGGCCTGACCGGGAGCGAGGGCTCGTTCCACGGCGTCCGCAACCGTGACTACGGGACGAATGTGGTCGCCGGCGTCACGCCGGGCAAGGGCGGCCAGGACGTGCAAGACATCCCGGTCTTCAACACCGTCGCCGACGCCGTCGCGGAAACGGACGCGAACACGGCGATGGTCTTCGTGCCCGCCCGCTTCGCTGCGGACGCCATCTACGAGGCGGTCGATGCCGGCATCGAGACCGTGATCTGCATCGCGGAGGGCCTGCCCGCGCACGAGATGCTGCGCATCTACAACTACATCCGGCCGCGCGGGGTCACGATGCTCGGCCCGAACTGCCCAGGGGCGCTGTCACCGGGGAAGGCGAACGTGGGCATCATCCCCGCGGAGATCTTCCGCGAGGGCGCCGTCGGCCTCGTCAGCCGTTCGGGCACGCTGACGTACCAGATCGGCCATGAACTCGCACAGCGCGGGCTCGGCAACTCGACGATCGTCGGCATCGGCGGCGACCCGGTCGTCGGCTCCTCGTTCATCGACATCCTTGCGCGCTTCGAGGCGGACGACGAGACCGAGGTCGTCGTCCTCGTCGGCGAGATCGGAGGCGACGAGGAGGAGAAGGCGGCCCGCTACATCGAGACGGAGATGACGAAGCCGGTGGTCGCCTACATCGCCGGTTTCACGGCGCCGCCCGGCAAGACGATGGGCCACGCGGGCGCGATCATCTCGGGCTCGTCGGGAACGGCTGACGCGAAGAAGGCCGCGCTCGAGGCCTGCGGCGTGCGGGTGGGGACGACGCCGACCGAGGTCGCTGAGCTCGCAGCCGAGACGGCCGGCGCGCGGGCCTAGCGGCCGACAGCCACCCGGATGCGTGGCCGGCCGCCGGCGTTCGTGCTGTAGTCGGGGCCCCAGTGCGGCTCGCGGAGCGTCCACGTGCCGCGGGTGCGGAAGGTGAACAGGTACGTCGAGTACGGCCGCACCTGGACGACGGCACGCTGACTGTCCGCGGCTTCGTCGGCGTGACCGAGATGCGCACTTCGAGCGCGGCTTGGGTCGGCGCGGCGACGGCGAGAGCGGCGGCGGACGGCCACGAACAGAGCGCGTCCCCGGTCCATCCGGCCGGGATCATAGAGTCGAGCGCGTGCAGCCGATCTCGTTCGCGCGGGGCGTACCGGCGGCGGAGTGCCTACCCGTCGAGGAGCTGGCCGACTGCGCGCGGGCGGCGCTCGAAGCCGACGGGGCCTCGATCCTCAACTACGGCTCGCCCGCCGGCTACGCGCCGCTCCGGGAGTGGCTCGCCGCGCGCCACCGCGTGGATCCGGCGCGAATCGTCGTCACGAACGGGTCGCTGCAGGGCTTCCTCTTCCTGGCCACGCGGCTCGCGGCGCGCGGGCCGGTGCTCGTCGAGGCGCCGACCTACGACCGCCCGCTAAAGCTGCTGGCCGCCCTCGGCGCGGAGGTGTTCGCGCTGCCGGTCGACGACGACGGTCTCGACGTCGACTCGGTCGAGCTCCTGCTTCGGCAGGGAGTGCGGCCCGCCTTCCTCTACACGATCCCGACGTTCCAGAACCCGACCGGCAGGACGCTCTCCAAGGCTCGTCGGCGCCGGCTCGTTCGCCTCGCGCGCCGCTACGACCTCCTCATCGTCGAGGACGACCCCTACGGCCTCGTCCGCTTCGAGGGCAAGGCGCCGCCGACGCTGTTCGAGCTCGACGGCGGCGCGAACGTCGCCTTCAGCTCCTCGTTCTCGAAGACGGTCGCACCGGGGTTGCGGGTCGGCTACCTCGTGCTGCCGAACGGGCTCGCGGGCGAGATCGAGGCCGAGGCGACGTCGACCTACATCACGCCGGCTTTGCTCTCGCAGGCGACTGCCTTCGAGTATCTGCGCCGCGGGCGGCTCGAGGCGAACCTCGCGCATACGCGCCGGCTGCTGCGCGAGCGCCGCGACGCGATGCTGACGGCCCTCGGCCGCGAGCTGCCGCACGCCCGCTGGTCGCAGCCACAGGGCGGTTACTTCCTCTGGCTCGATCTTCCCGACGGCACACGGGCCGCAGACTTCTCACGCCGAGCTGCGGCTGCAGGAGTCACTTTCGTCCCCGGGTCCGACTTCTTCGTGCCGGGCGGCGGCGGGGAGCGGGCCCTGCGCCTCGCCTACAGCTTCGCGACGCCCGAGGAGATCGACGAGGGCATCGTCCGTCTGGCCGCCGCCGTCGGCTCGGACGGGCTCAGACAGGCCGCCTGACGCGGCGAGAACGAGTGTCAGGCCGCCGCGTGGTCGGCGAACGACTCGACGTTACGGGGGAGCAGGCGGGCTTGGCGCGGGGGAGAGAGTGTGCCTCGACCAACTGGACGGTAAGTCGGGCAGGGGGATTCGGGGAGAGCGCACAAGCCCGCCTGACGAAAGTAGCAATGCTCGCAGCTTGCTTTATTCTTTTTGCTCAAAGGTGAAGGTGTTAGCTGGGCCGGACGTTCCTGACGGGCGGATACTGAGGCGCCGGCGGTGGAAGTTCAAGAGTTATCAAAAAGGAAAACACCGCAATTTCCGGCCTCAATGATCTGCCGAATTTTTACGTTTTCTAACTTTCTCTCGGTACAGTTGCCAATTCCCGTAACGCCTGTCGAAAACTATTCACAGGCACGATCCGCAGGCTTCCTGCATATCGCCTCGCTTCCACCGCGTTATCCCCAGCCGGCACGACGAAGATCTCGGCACCTGCCTTCCGGGCCCCGATCGTCTTCTGTTTGATGCCCCCGACCGCCCCGACGCTGCCGTCGAGGCGAAGCTCGCCGGTTGCAGCGATTTTGCGGCCGTGGTCGACGTCGTGACCCAGTTCCTCGGCGACATCGAGCGCAAACGCGAGGCCTGCGGACGGGCCGCCGACCTGCCCGAGGTTGATATGCACGGAGAGGGGCAGCTTTATCTCGGCCGCGTCCTCGACGAGGATGCCGATAATCGCGCGGCTGCGCGTGCGCGGATCGGCAATCGTCCGCACACGGATCTGGCGTACCTTGTCGCCGCGGCGCACGGCGAGGCGCACCGTGACCCCCGGCCCGTACGTGCGCAGGACGCGACGAAGCTCGGCGGGCGAGCGCACCGGCGCGCCGTTGACGCCGACGATCACGTCCTCGGGCTGCAGCTTGCC
>DASQWH010000105.1:0-2409 GCA_035640335.1 Gaiellaceae bacterium
GTGCTGCCGCGCCGCTCGTCCGCGAGCAGCGATGCGAGCGCGCTGGACGACGTGACGATCTCCCTCTCGTCGGCATCGATACCGAGGGCGCGGAGCTGAGCCACGTAGTCGGTGCGCGAGCCACGCGGGTCGTTCGTGACGAAGACGACCCGCAGGCGCTTGCGCAGCTGCTCGAGAGCCGCGACCGAGCCCGGCACGGCGGACGTGGCGACCCAGACGACCCCGTCGAGGTCGACGACGAGACCGTCGAGCGCCGTCAGCTCCGCCATCCCGGCCAATCCTGACGGCGCCGGTCGCATCGCCGCTCTGCGAGCATCCCCGGTGTGCGCCGCCGTTTCGCCGTCTCGCTGCCGGAGCGGATCGTCCGCTCCCTCGCCGCGCTCGTGGGCGGCCTCGTGCACGAGTCGGCGCAAGTGCTCTTGCCGCGGCTCGTGCGCCGGTCACGACTCTACGAAGCGAGCGCGAAGAACTTGCTGCGCGTGATGGTCGAGCTCGTCGGCGGCGTCGAGGGCGCCTCGACCGAGGAGCCGGGCGCAACCGGCACCCGCGAGCTGGCCGTTCGAAAGGGAGCCGGCAACGTCGTCGAGCTCGGCTCGATCGCGGCCTTCGGCTTCTCACCCTTGTGGCTGCTCGCTGCTGCCAGCGACCTCGCGCGCGGGTCGCGCGTGTACCTGGACGCGCTCGTCGCGGAGCTGAAGGCGGCGAACGTCGTTGCGGCAGATGCCGAGTTCGGGTCGGTCGACGAGCTGCTCGGCGCGCTCGAGCGCGGCTCGGGCACGGCGGCGCGGCTCGTCGACATCCCCCCGGTCGAGCTGGCCGAGCTGCGAACGTCGGTCGCCGAGCTCAGGGCGAGCGCGGACGACCTCCCGACCGCGTCGGAGCTCGCCGCCGTCTACGAGGGGCTGCGCCGCTCGGCGCAGGCGGAGGACCGGTCGCTGCTCGAGGTCTCGTCCGGGATCGGCCTCGCGTTCCTGCTTTCCGCGCGCTCCGTCTCGAAGCAGCACCTCGTCACGCCGTACCGCGAGGACCTGCGTCCGGTCCGCGACGAAGGCTTCGCCGCGTACGCCCGGCGCGTGGCAGGCCCGTACCGGCGCGCGCTCGAGGGCCACTTCGACCCGGAGCGGCCGACCTGGACCGAGCGCGGGCTCGACAAGGCGGCGCGCATCCGGCGCGGGCGGGGCTAGGCCGGCCGTGGCCGGGGCCGCGCTCATCACGACGGTCGTCGGCAGCTACCCGCAGCCCGAATGGTTGATCGACCGGGAGCGCCTCGGAGACCGCCTCCCTCCGCGCGTGCGGGCCGCCGAGCTGTGGCGGGTGGCGGAGCCGTACCTCGAGGAGGCCCAGGACGACGCCACCCGGCTCGCCGTCCAGGACATGGAGCGGGCCGGCGTCGACGTGATCACGGACGGCGAGATGCGCCGCGAGAGCTATTCGAACCGGTTCGCGACGGCGCTCGACGGCGTCGACCTCGACCGGCCCGGGGTCGCGCTCGACCGCACCGGGCACGAGAACCCGGTGCCCCGTGTCGTGGGCCCGATCCGCCGCACGCGCCCGGTCGAGGTGCGCGACGTCGAGTTCCTCCGCTCGATCACGGACCGCCGAGTGAAGATCACCGTCCCGGGGCCGTTCACGATGACGCACCAAGCCCAGAACGACCACTACGGCGACGAGCGCGGCCTCGCGCTCGCGTACGCCGACGCGGTCAACGAGGAGCTGCGCGACCTCAAGGCGGCCGGCGCGGACGTCGTCCAGATCGACGAGCCGTACCTGCAGGCGCGCCCGGAGCCGGCCCGCGAATACGCGCTCGAGGCGATCGACCGTGCGCTCGACGACATCGAGGGCGAAACGGTCCTGCACACGTGCTTCGGCTATGCCCACGTCGTCAAGGACAAGCGCGGCGGCTATCCGTTCCTCGGCGAGCTGAACGGGTGCGCGGCGACCCACATCTCGCTCGAGGCGGCACAGCCCGGGCTCGACCCGGGCGTCCTGCGCGAGCTACCCGACAAGACGATCGTGCTCGGCGTGCTCGACCTCGAGTCGACCGACGTCGAGACGCCCGAGGTCGTCGCCGGGCGCATCCGCGCGGTGCTCGACGTCGTCCCGCCCGACCGGCTCGTCGTCGCGCCCGATTGCGGCATGAAGTATCTGCCGCGCGAACGAGCCTTCCGCAAACTGCAGGCCATGGTGCAGGGAGCGAAGTTGGTCGATGCCTGATCCGGCGACCCGAATCGCACGTGCATATCCGGACCGTGTGGAGGTCCGCGGGCGCGACCTCACCGGCGACCTGATGGGGCGGCTCACCTTCACCGACTACTTCCACCTGCTCTTGACAGGCGAGGAGCCGACCGAGGAGCAGCGCTTCTTCCTCGACCTGCTGCTCGTCTCGATCGCGGAGCACGGGCTGATGCC
>DASQWH010000106.1:0-4658 GCA_035640335.1 Gaiellaceae bacterium
CCGCGAACCTCGAGGACGTCTTCGTGCTGCTCACCGGCGAGGAGATCGCCTGATGGCCGCCGTCGCCGCCCGCGGCCAGCGCCGCCTCGGGCGGCTCGAGCGGTCGGCCCTGGCAGGCGTGCTCGTTCGCGAGATCATCAACTACTCGTCGTACTGGCGCTCGAGCACGTTCTCGTCGACGGTCGAGCCGACGATCTATCTGCTCGCCTTTGGGTTCGGCTTCGGCTCGCTCGTGAGCAGGGTCGGCGGCTACGACTACGTCGATTTCGTCGGCACGGGGACTGTCGCGACCGCGGTCTTGTTCTCAGCCGCCTTCCCGGCCATGTTCGGGACGTTCGTCAAGTACCAGTTCCAGCGCACCTACGACGCCATCCTCGCGGCGCCCGTCGACACGGAGGAGCTCGTCTCGGGCGAGGCGATCTGGATCGCGACGCGCGCGGGCGTCTACGGCTGCGTGCCGATGGTCGTCGCGATCTTCTTCGGCCTCGATCCCTCGTGGGGCATGTTCGCCGTGCCTTTCATCGCTTGGGTCGCCGGGTTCGGCTGGGCCTGCTTCGGGATCTCGGTTGCCGGCTTCGCGAAGTCGTTCGAGAACTTCAACTACGTCGTCAGCGCCGTGCTGACGCCGCTCTTCCTCGTCGCCGGCACGTTCTTCCCGATCGACACGCTCCCGGAGTGGGCGCAGTTTCTCGCGAACCTGAACCCGCTCTACCACTGCGTCGAGCTCGTTCGCCACGCCGTCTTCGGCTGGGAGGGATGGACCGACGTGGTGCGGCTGGCCGCGCTGGCCGCGTTCGGCCTCGCCCTCTGGCGCGTCGCGATCCACGCCATGACGCGCAAGTTGATCGACTAGCTCTCTGACTAGGATCAAAAGGGCGGGACGCCCGTCCCGCCCGTAGCTATGGACCAAACGGACGCATTGACCATGCCGGCTTCCGGCCGCCGATTCACCCGGCGCCGCATCCGCCTGCCCGCGGAAGACCCCGGCATTCCCGATACCAGGTCGCCGATTCGACTGCTGCTCTGGGTCGGCCGGCACCAGGTGCCTACGCTCGTCGCGGGCATCGTCTTCGGGATCTTCTGGATGGTCGCCCAGGCGCTGATGCCGTTCACGATCGGAAGCGCGATCCAGGACGGGATCGTCGACGACGACAGGCGCGCGCTCGCGCTCTGGACGCTGGCTCTGCTCGGCCTCGGGGTCGTCCAGGCCTTCGCCGGGATCATGCGCCACCGCATGGCCGTCTTCAATTGGCTCCAGGCCTCGTTCCGCCTGGCCCAGGTCGTCGGCCACCACGCCTCACGCGCCGGCCCGGCCGTCCGCGGAAAGCTCTCGACGGGCGAGGTCGTCGCCACGATCTCGAACGACGCGATGCGGGCCGGCGGCGCCTTCGACATCACGGCTCGGCTCTCCGGCGCGGTCGCCTCGTACGTCGTCGTCGCGTTCATTCTGCTCTCGGCGTCGGTCGTGCTCGGGCTCGTCGTCCTCATCGGTGTGCCGGTGCTCGTGCTCGCGCTCGGCACCGTGATCAAGCCCCTCCAGGCGCGGCAGGCCGTCCAGCGCGAGGAGGTCGGGAAGCTGACCGCGCTCGGCGCCGACACCGCAGCGGGCCTCCGCGTACTGCGCGGCATCGGCGGCGAGCCCGCGTTCTTCCGCCGCTACCACGACCGGTCGCAGGAGGTCCGGCACGCGGGCGTGCGCGTGGCTCTTCCGCAGTCGACCCTCGACGCAGGCCAGGTGTTTCTGCCGGGTGTCTTCATCGTGCTCGTGACGTGGCTCGGCGCCCGCTTCGCGCTCTCGGGCAAGATCGGCGTCGGCGAGCTCGTCGCGTTCTACGGGTACGCCGCGTTCCTCGTCATCCCGCTGCGGACGGCGGCCGAGGCTGTCGACAAGATCACGCGCGCCCTCGTCGGCGCTCGCCGCATGCTCGACGTGCTCGAGGTCGAGCGTGACGTCGCCGAACCGGAGGCGCCCGCGGACGAGCCGCCACCGGGGGTCCCGCTCGTCGAGCCGCGTTCGGGCGTCGTCGTCCGGCCGGGCGCGTTCACCGGTGTCGTCTCGGCCGATCCCGACGAGGGTGCTGCGGTCGCCGACCGGGTCGGGCGGTTCGGCGGCGGCGCCGACGGCGTCATGCTGGGGAACGTCCGGCTCGCCGACCTGCCGACCGAGATCGTCCGGAGACGGATCGTGGTCAGCGAGGCCGACCCGATGCTCTTCTCCGGCACGCTGCGCTCGGTGCTCGATCCCTGGGGCGGCGCCGACGACGAGGCGATCCTCGCCGCGGTCGGCATCGCCGACGCGCACGACGTCCTCGACGCGCTCCCCGACGGCCTCGACACGGCGGTCGACGAGCGCGCGCGCTCGTTCTCGGGCGGCCAGCGGCAACGGCTCGTCCTCACCCGCGCCTTGCTCGCCGACCCCGAGGTGCTCGTCCTCGTCGAGCCGACCAGCGCGGTCGACGCGCACACCGAGGCTCGCATCGCCCGCCGGCTGCACTACGCGCGGGCCGGCAAGACGACGCTCGCGATCACGGCGAGCCCGCTCGTGCTCGACCACGCCGACCACGTGCTGCTGCTGCAAGGCGGGCGGGTCGTCGCCGACGGCACCCATCGCGAGCTGCTCGACCGGGCCGACTACCGCTACATCGTCACGAGGGGCGAAGACCTGTGAGCGACCTGCTGCCGATCGCCGACGGGCGGGAGCTTCGCGCGCAGGCGCGGCTGCTCGGACGGCGCCACCGGCGCGGACTGCTCGGCGTCGTCGGCCTGCACGCCTCCGCCGCCGCGGCCGGCCTGGCGGGCCCGCCCTTGCTCGGGAAGCTCGTGCAGTCCGTCGACGAGGGCACGAGCCGCGCGTTCGTGGACAAGATCGTGCTCCTCCTCGCCGGCTTCCTGCTCGTGCAGACGATCTTGACCTGGCTCGCGCGCCGCGCGTCGTTCGTGCTCTCCGAGAAGATCTTCGCCGAGCTCCGCGAGGACTTCATGCGCCGCGTTCTCGGGCTCCCGCTCTCGACGGTGGAGCGCGCCGGGATGGGCGATCTCGTCTCGCGCACGACCGCCGACGTCGACTCGCTCGCGCGGACGGTTCGCTTCGCGATCCCGGAGACGCTGATCGCCGCGGTGACGACGTTGCTCACCGTCGCGGCGGCGATCTGGGTCAGCCCGCTCGCCGCGCTCCCGTGCATCGCCGGCGTGCCCGCCCTCTACGTGAGCACGCGCTGGTACCTGCGCCGCGCGCCCGAGGCGTACCTCTGGGAGCGTGCGAGCTACGCGACGCTTGCCGGCACGGTTGGCGAGACGGTCGAGGGCGGCCGGACGATCGACGCGCTCGGTCTGCGCGAGCATCGTGTGCGGCGGATCGACGCCGATCTCGAGGAGGCGTTCCGCGCCGAGCGGCGGACGCTGTACCTGCGTACGATGTGGTTCCCGACGGCGGAGTTCGCGTACGTGCTGCCCGTGGCAGCCGCGCTCGCGTGGGGCGGCTGGCTCGTCTCGTCGGGGCGCGCGACGATCGCCGAGGTGACGGCGATCTCGCTCTACGTCGTCCAGCTCGCCGACCCGGTCGACAGGCTCGTGTCCTGGCTCGACGAGATCCAGGTCGGCGCGACCTCGCTCGCGCGGCTCGTGGGCATCGCGCGCGTGCCGCCCGACCGGACGGCGACGGAGGACACCCCGGAGGACGAGCGGCTCGCGGCGCACGACGTTCGCTACGCCTACTACGAGGACCGGGACGTCTTGCACGGCATCGACCTCGACCTCGAGCCGGGCGAGCGCGTGGCTGTCGTCGGGCCGTCGGGCGCCGGCAAGTCGACGCTGGGGCGGCTGCTGGCGGGGATCCATCCGCCGCGCGTCGGCAAGGTCGAGGTCGGCGGCGTTCGACTCGTCGACCTGCCGCTCGACACGCTGCGGAAGGAGGTCGCCCTCGTCACTCAGGAGCAGCACGTCTTCGTCGGCACGCTGGCCGAGAACCTCCGGCTGGCGCGCCCGGAGGCCTCGGACGAGCAGCTCGTCGCGGCGCTCGACGCCGTCGACGCGCTCGAGTGGGCCGAGTCGCTTCCCGAGCGCCTCGAGACCGTCGTCGGCGCGGGCGGTCACCCGCTCACGCCGGCGCAAGCGCAGCAGCTCGCGCTCGCCCGCCTCGTCCTCGCCGACCCGCACACGCTCGTGCTCGACGAGGCCACCTCCCTGCTGGATCCGCGCGCGGCGCGCCACCTCGAGCGCTCGCTCGCCTCGGTGCTGCGCGGGCGGACGGTCGTGGCCATCGCCCACCGCCTGCACACCGCGCACGACGCCGATCGCGTCGCCGTCATCGAGGAGGGCCTGCTCAACGAGCTCGGGACGCACCAGGAGCTCGTCGCCCGCGACGGCTCGTACGCGGCGCTCTGGGAGTCCTGGCACGGCGACCGCCAGGCGCGTGCCGGCGCCGGGCGTGAAGAGCCCGGCACCGGCTTAGGCCGCAGTCCTAGTTAGATCGCGAGCGAGCCGCGGCACGTCTCGCCGCCGGCGAGCGCGCGGGCGCGTGCGGTGATCCGGTCTGCGCCGGGCGCGTTCGACAGGACGCGGCGCACCTCGAACGAGCCGCTCGGCGCCACCGTCCGGCGGATGCCGCTGAGCACGGTCCTGCCGTTGCGGACGAGCGTCACGCTCCAGCGCCTGCCGAC
>DASQWH010000107.1:0-12211 GCA_035640335.1 Gaiellaceae bacterium
GCGCCCAATGAGCGGGCAAGTTCGGCGTCGATCGCGAGTGCGGCGTCCCAGGCCGCCCGGAGTAGCGGCATTCCGCTCTCGAAATCCCACACGCAACCGGACACCACGCCGCCCGGTCGCGCTACACGTCGCATCTCAGCAACCCCGGCCCGCGCGTCGACGATGTCTTGTACTACCAGCTGCGCGAGCACGGCGTCGAAGCTTGCGTCGTCGAACGGCAAGTTCTCAGCCACTCCGATGCGCACGTCGGCTCCGGGAATGCGTGACCGACAGACCGCGACGAATCGCTCTGACGGATCGACTGCCGCGACATTCTCGTCCCCGAGCAGACGGGCAAGTGCGACCGCGAGACCCCCCGGACCGCATCCGACGTCGAGCGCGCTCTGCCCCGCACGGACGCCTGCAACCCGGATCAATCCTGCTGACAGTTCCTTGGCATAGCGACCGACGTGGCGCTCGTAGGCATCGGGCGATGCCCCACTAACGGCCGACATTCATCCGTCCCGCACGCTCACCGGGAAAGTCTTGCACCCTTTTTGCCGCTTGGTTGGACGGCCGCCTACCCCGCGGCGCCCCCATGGAGGGGTCTCACTAAGGCTCGGAATCGGCTCGGGGTGCAAGCGTTCTGCAAGCATCGCGCTTCCGCGGCGATGTCACCGTGTTCCGCGTAAATGCGCGGCCGCCGCTCGAAAACTGGCTCCGATCCTGCATTTCGGCGGAACGAGGCGGAACGCGTGTACATAATTTCGGCGGCTCATAACCCGGAGGGTCGCAGGTTCAAATCCTGCCCCCGCTACTCGGGAAGGCCCGCCTTTGCGGGCCTTTCGCGTGATTGCGGATAACGGTGAGTAACGAGCCGGCAGGGCCTTTACGAGGAAGCGATTTCCCGAGCGATTTCCCGAGCCCGAGCCAGCTGAACCTGAAGGCGCATCACCATTCCGCGCAGCGACGCCGCAACCTGTTTCGTCACTGGCGCTCGAGGCGGCAGAAGCGCTTCGAGCGCGCGACGTGCAGCCTCGCGTTCGAGATCGGCTTCGTGCTCCCTCCCCAGCATTCTGTACGTCTCGTCCACGGTCTACCTCACGGCTGCGCGATTTCGATCTGACCGCTGTAGGTGCCGACCGGGCCAGTGGGGATGACGACCGTCCCGATCTCGTGGAGCACGCCATGGAGACCCGCCAGGCCGCCGGACGCGCTGATGATCGTGGCGGTGGCGTGGACGACGAGCGCGGCGTCGTTTGATCCGTTGAGGTTGAAGGTCACGGTGCCGGGGACGCCGTTCACCGTCCCGGTGAAGGTCTCGACGTCGTGGAAGTTGGCGCTGCCGTCGGCATGGATGATCAAGATGCCGCGCAGGGTCGAGGTACCGGTGAAGGTGCCGGTGTAGGAGGCCGTCGCACTGAGATCGACAATCAGGTTGTCGCCGGCCGTTCGGACGCTGTTGAAGGTCGCCGACGTATTGCCGACGGTGCCGGTCGCCGGTGTCGGCGGCGACGCGGCGGCACCAGTCGTCGCGACCGCCGCAAGGAGGGCAGCGAGTGGGACGAATAGCAGGCAAAGCCGCCTCGTGGTGCTCATCGTGGCTCCTCTCAGTGGGCTCTAGCACCAATTTGATGTTGTGTTAGCCGCTCTGGCAATCCCAACAAGTTGGGGTTTGCTCTTGGCAGTCGTATCCTTGGCGGGGTGGCCACTGAGCGCGAGCGGATTCGCTGCCGCGAACGAATCGAGCGGCTCAGCGAGTCAAGTCTCGACTGCGAGTCGATCCGCCGCGAAACGATCGCGGAGCTCCGGCGCATCATCGGCTTCGATCGCTGGTGTTGGCCGCTCGCCGATCCTGAGACGCTGCTGCCGGGCAGCGGTCTTGCAGAGCACGACTTCGGGCCGGCGGTTCCTCGCTCGCTCGAGTTGGAGTACTCCAGTGACGACTTTGCGGCGAAACGCGTCCTCGCCAGCGGGCCCAGGTCGGCCGGCAGCTTGCGGGTCGAGACCGGCGGCGACTTAGCACGATCGCCGCGCTGGGACGAGGTCATGCGGCCGGTCGGTATCGGAGACGTCGCAGCCGTCGCCTGCCGCGACGCCTTCGGGTGCTGGGGATGGATCGAGGCTTACCGCGACGGCGCCGATCGCCCATTCGAGGAGCACGACCTCGATTTGCTCGCGAGCGTCGGACCGAGATTAGCGTCTGCGCTTCGCCGGACGATGTTCGCGAATGATGGCCTTGTTGCGATACCCGTCGCGCCCGCAGTGATCGTCCTCGATTCGAATCTGCGCCTCGTCAGCTCGACCGCAGGGGCGCGGACCTGGATCGACGCGCTGCCGTCTGCGAGGCTTTTCGCCCAGTTCGGAATGTTGCCGAGCGTCATCTATCCGGCTGCGACGCTTGCGCGAACACGACGATCCGCGGCCAGAGCGCATGCCCTCTTGCGTGCCGTCGACGGCCGCTGGGTGATGATCGAAGCTGCCCCTCTCGAGGGGCACGGCGACGGGCAGATCGCAGTCACGCTCCGATCCGCCACCGCGAGCGAGACGTTCGACATCCTCGGCCGCGTCTACGCGCTTTCGCGGCGAGAGCGTGAGGTTGTCGCTGCCCTCGTCGCCGGACTCGACACTCGCGCGGTGGCGCAACGGCTCTTCATTTCTCGCCACACAGTTCAGGACCATCTCAAGTCGGTTTTCCAGAAGGTCGGCGTGCGCAGTCGCCGCGCGTTGCTCGCGACGTTCAGCGCGTCGGCTGACGCGCGCTAGCCGCAACTCGACAGCGCCCGGAGCTCGACGAACCGGTAGGCGGTCGTTGATGTCTGTTCAAATCCTGCCCCCGCTATTTCGGAAAGGCCCCGGAAACGGGGCGTTTCGCTTACGCGGAAACGCGCGCTTCGCGCCCCACCTGCCCCGGCGCGCGCGCAGACGGCGCCGACCGAGGATCTCGCGTGCGGCATTGAGGCCGGGCGTGCCCATCACACCGCCGCCCGGATGCGCGGCGGCGCCGCAGAGGTACAAGCCGCGGAGCGGCGTCCGGTAGCGCGCGTAGCCGGGTACCGGACGGAAGGCGAAGAGCTGACCTGGGGTCATCGCGCCTTGGAAGATGTTGCCACCGGTGAGGTTGAAGACGCGCTCGAGGTCGAGAGGCGTCAGCACTTGCCGGTCGATCACCGCGCGCTTGAAGTTCGGCGCGTATTCGTCGAGCAGGTCGAAGCAGCGATCGGCGAACGCCTCGCCCCGATCGTCCCAGGAGCCGTCCTGAAGTTCATACGGGGCGTACTGCACGAACATCGACATCAGGTGCTTGCCCGGCGGCGCGACCGTCGGGTCGACGACCGAGGGAATCGTGCACTCGAGCACGGGCTCCGTCGAGGGGCGGCCGTATTTCGCGTCGTCGAAGGCACGCTCGATGTAGTCCTGGTCGGGACAGATGTGGATGGTGCCGCGGTGCTGGGGGCCCGGCTCCGTCCCCGGCAGCGCCCGGAAGCTCGGCAGCTCGGCCAGAGCCACGTTGATCTTGAGCGAAGCGCTGGCGTAGCTGATCCGCTCGACGTCGGCCACGAACGCATCGGGGAGCGCGTCCGGATCCAGCAGGCGCAGAAAGGTCACCCGGGCGTCGGCGTTGCTGGCCACGACCGGCGCGTGGAACTCATCGCCGCCGGTCAGCGCCACGCCCACGGCGCGGCCGTCACGTACGAGGATGCGCGCCACCTCGGCATTGCAGCGGATGTGAGCGCCGAGGTCGCGCGCGGCCGCCGCTAGCGCCTGAGTGAGGCCGCCCATCCCACCGCGCACGTATCCCCACACGCCTCGGGCGCCGCCGGCCTCGCCCATGACGTGGTGGAAGAGCACGTAGGCGGTGCCGGGCATCGAGGGGCTGGCCATCGCGCCGATAATCGCGTCAGTCGCGAGCGTCCCCTTCAGCTCCTCCGATTCGAACCAGCGATCGAGGATCGGACGTGCGGCCCCGGTGAGGACTTCCACCGCCTCGCCCGCGCCGTCACCCAGCTTCCGGAAGGTGCGTCCCAGTGCAAGCAGTGTCCGCAGGTCAGCGGGGCGCGGCCGCTGCAGATCGGGCGGTGTCATGGTCAGAGTCGGCTCGACGGACGCCGCCACGCGCTCGAGCATCGCCTCGTACTGCGGGTAGCGTTCCGCGTCGCGCTTACTGAACTTCGCGATCTCCTTCCGGGTGAGCTCGGCGTCCGGGCCCATCAGCAGCGAGCGGCCATCCGGAAACGGCGTGAACGACGCGGGGTTTCTCGGGAGGACCTCGTAGCCGTAATCAGCCAGCCTCAGCTCACGGACGATCTCTGTGTGGAAGAGGCTGTTCACGTAGGCAGCGGTCGAGACCTTGAAGCCGGGGAACGTCTCCTCGGTGACGCACGCGCCGCCGACGGTGTATCGCCGCTCGAGGACGAGGACGCGCAGCCCCGCGCGCGCCAGATAGCACGCGGTCACCAACCCGTTGTGCCCGGCGCCGATGACGATGGCGTCGTAACGCGAGGAGCTCGGTGTCATGCGGTCAGCGTCCGACTCCGCGCCGCGCCACGGAAGTCGTGATCGCGCTGAACTTGTGCGCATAACCGAGCGCGATGCCGGCGCCGTGACGGGTCGAGACCTGCGCTCAGCGAAGAGCCTCCTCGAACCGCGGGTCGTCGCGGACGGCGGCGAAGTCGTCGTCTCTGCGCGCGTCCTCGCGGAACCGCGGAAGCAGTTCGACGGACCGCCGGAGGTGGGCGAAGGTGTCGTCGCCGGTGTCGCCCGCGAGCGTTGCGAAGCACGCGTAGTTGTAATGCAAGCCCGCGTGATCCGGCACGCGCTCGAGGGCGCCGCGGACCGCTTCGAGCGCGTCCGCGTAGCGCTGTTCGCCGTACGCCCTCATGGACTCGCTGTGGAACGGCCACGCCTCGCCCCAGTCGATCCCGTGGTACGCCTCGCCGGGGGTGGCGCCGACGGCAAGGACGGTTCCGTCCCCGGTCGCCTTCCGCCGCGACTCCGGCCCGACGAAGACGAGTGTTCCCGGGGGCGCGTCCACCTCCTCGCCGTCGACCTCGAAGGTCGCCTTCCCGTCGAGGACGATGTACAGCTCCTCCTGGCCCGACCCGGCCTCGTCGTGCTCGCTGATCAGCGTGCCGTCTTCGCCGGGCGTGTAGGCGTTGATGCCGAATGCATGGATCCCGAGGCGCTCGCGCACAGGAATATCTCGGCCGCGCCGCTCGATGTCGTCGAGGTGCGCGACTTGCCAGTTCGGCTTCTCGTTCATCCGATCACCTCCGTTTGGCGTGTCGGTGCGAATCGTCGATCGTAACCGCCGCATTTTGGTCGTACGCTTGGGCAGATGGGCGTTTTCGTCGGCCGAGAGCACGAACTGACGTCGCTCGCCGAAATCGTCGACGCGCCAGCGCTCGGACAGGCCGCGGCCGCCGTCGTCGTCGGCGATCCAGGAAGCGGGAAAAGCCGACTCTTGGCCGAGACGGCCGCCCGAGTCCGCTCCAGGCATCTGTTCCGGGTCGTCGGCTACGAGCCCGAGTCAGAGGTGCCGTTCGCGTCGGCTGCGGAGCTCCTCAAGGCGCTCGCCGACGGGCCGCAAGGGCGTCGACTCGATGCGCTCGTCTTCGGCGCGGACGAGCAAGCGTCGCCGCTCGAGCCGCTGCGCGTCTTCGAGGCCGCACACCGCGCCCTCCGCGCGGTCGGGCCGGCGATCGTCCTCGTCGACGACCTGCAGTGGGTCGACGGCCTCACGCTGGCGCTCTGTCATTACCTCCTGCGCGCCGCCGAAACAAGCGGCGAGCCCCTCGGGCTGATCTCGTTTGCGCGGCCGTCGCCGAACGCGACGGCGTTCTCCGAGTCGCTTCTGCAGCTGCTACCGGCGGAGCGGCTGAGGCGACTCGAGCTGGGGCCGCTCTCGAGCGACGAGGCGCTCGAGCTCGTGAAGGCGCTGGCGCCGACTCTCGACGACCTCGCGGCCCGCGAGCTTGCCGCGAAGTCCGGCGGTTTGCCGTTCTGGCTCGAGGCTCTCGTCCGAACCACTGGAGGCGAGGCTGAGGCAGGTCGCCTCGTCAGCGGGCGGCTTCGCGGCGCGAGCGCCGACGCGGCCGCACTGGTCGCGCTCCTCGCGATCGGTGCACGGCCGTTTGCGCTTGCGGATGCGGCTGTACTCAGCGGCTGGGAGCCCCAGCGGGCCGAGCAGGCCGCGCGCGAGCTGATCGGGCGTGGCATCGCGGTCGAATCCGCAGGCACCCTCCGGCTGGCGCACGATCTGATTCGGGCGGCCGCGACTCGTGAGCTTCCGCCCGATCGACGTCGCGACATCCACCGCCGGTTGGGCGAGTGGCTCGCCGAGACTGCCGGCACCAGCGTCCGGCGCCTTGGCGAAGCCGTCCGCCACCGGCACGCAGCCGGGGTGCCCTCACTCGACCTCGCGACACGGCTCGTGCAATCGCCGCAGCGGAGGCTGCTCGGGCCGGACGGCCTCCGGCTGCTCGCCGCGATCGCAGACGAGGCCGATCCGCTCGACCCGGAGGCGCTGGCGTTGCACACGGGCGTGGCGTCGCTTGCGACCGAGCTCGCCGAGCACGAGGAGGCGCGAGAGCGGTGGTTGCTCGTCGCCGAGCGCGCTGAGTCTCCGGTGCGGCAGGCGTCGGCGCTGCTCGAGGCCTCGCGGGCAGCGTACGGTCTCGCGCGGGCTCCGGAGGCGCGCGAGCTACTCGTGCGCAGCAGGCGGATCGAGGTCGACGACGACGTCGTTCGGCTCGAGCAGGACACGCACGAGTCGGCGATCCTTCTCTGGCTCGAGCAGCGAACGGGGGAGGGTCACGCGCTCGCACGCCGAGCCGTAGCGGCCGCAACGCGTCTCGCCACCCGATCCGGAGGCGGGAAGGCGCTGGCCGCGCGCGGGCGCCGGGCGTACATCGAGGCGCTTCGCGTGGACTACGAGGCCGCGGTCATGAGGGGCGACCTGGAAGCGATGCTCAACTCCGCCGAGGCGCGCGAAGCCGCCGCTCGCGGCTTCGAGCTCGAGGCATATCTCACGGCCTCGCTGGCGGTTTGCCTCGCGCTGCGCCAGAACGGGCGTCTCCAGGAGGCGATCGACCGCGGTCGTCGAGTCTGGCTCGAGGCAGAACGGCGCGTCCTCCCCCGGCTCCTGGTGGACGCGGGATTCTGGCTCGCCCGGTCGCTCGCACTGAAGGGAGATCTGGTCGAGGCGGAGCGTGTCGTCCGCCAGGCGGCCGGCGTCGCGGCGCGCGCGGGTGACGTGCCGCGTGCGCGTCACCGGATCGCCCGAGCCGTGTGCGCGATCGCGCTCGAGCGCGGGCGGCCGGACGAAACGCTGGAGCGTCTCGAGGAAACGGACGAGCCGAACGAGCATCAGCGGATCATGCTGCACGGCGATCTCGCGCTCTGGCATGGCAGGTTGCGGGGCTCCGCGTCCGAGGCGAGCGTCCTCGAGCACGTCGCCAAGGGGCATGCGTGCGCGGACGCGGTCGGGTGTCTCAGGTGCGGTGCGGAGCTGCTGCTCTTCACGGCAGAGGCGCTCGCCCG
Source organism: Gaiellaceae bacterium (assembly GCA_035640335.1). GTDB lineage: Bacteria > Actinomycetota > Thermoleophilia > Gaiellales > Gaiellaceae > VAXT01. The sequence goes on from DASQWH010000107.1 coordinate 7,522, forward strand.
CGTCGGTCGGCGAGAGGAGGCTCGAGAGGCACTCTCTCGCTGGGAGGCGCTGGGCGTCCGCGAGGTGCTCGACGACATTCTCCGCCTGCACGTAGGCGCGCTCGTCGAGGTCGACCCGGCCACGCGGGCGGTAGGGCTGGGCGCGGCGCTGGAGGCCGCTGCAGAGCAGGGTTTCGGCCTTGCGGCGCTGTGGATTCGGCTCGACCTCGGGCGTGCGCTCGCCGACGCCGGTGACGAACGAGCCGTGGCGGAGCTGGAGCGCGTTGCCGCCGGCGCGTCCGAGCGGGGCGCAACCACGGTGCTCGAGCTGGCGGAACAGGCGCTGCGGTCGCTCGGAGTGAGGACCTGGCGACGCGGTGCCGCAGCGACGCTGCTGACGGAGCGCGAGCAGGAGATCGTCCGCCTGATCGCCGCCGGAGCGAGCAACCCCGAGATCGCGCAGCGCCTGTTCCTGTCCCGCAAGACCGTCGAGCGTCACGTCTCGAACGTGCTCAGGAAGGCCGGCGTGCGGAACCGCACGGAGCTGGCCGCGCGGGTGGGAGAGCTCGAGATCGAGGGACTTCACCGATGATCGGGGGCAGAGCCGCGACCTAGCGTCGTCCACGGACTTCTCCCTCTCTCGAAGGAGCGGATCGTGGCGATGATGGTGCTGCTGGTCGGTGACGCGGACGGCGAGTTCTGCCTCCGCGAGAAGCTCGTCTCGGAGCTCGCCCGGCTCGGAGTCACCAACATCGCGCTCGTCCGCGACGACGAGACGCTGGGCGTTGTCCTCGAGGGGTGGTCGTTCGACCCGGCCCGCTCAGCCCGGGACGTGACCCGAATGGTCGCCGCCCCGGCGGGCGCGCGGACGCTCCACCCGGTCATGCACTTGGCGGTGTCCAACGCCGCCGACGAAGGAGGTTCAGATGTTCGAGACACAGCGATTGCTCGCGCGTAAGCGCGGCCCGGCGGCGGCGCTCGCGCTGCTCGTCACCCTCGTCGCGGTCGCTGCTGCGTTCTGGACAGCACCGGCGTCTGCTTCCAACGAGCCCATTTTCATCTCGTTCGAGAAGCACTGGGTCGGGCCCGGCCACTACGTAGGGACGACCGGTGACGGCGGCTCGATCGAGATGTGGGTGTCGAACTCGACGGTCACCGGCAACATGCAGCACTTCGACGTGACCATCTCGGCGGCGGTTGCCAGCGGGTCGTTCACCGCAGTGCTGGACGGCACGTTCAACTTCAGCACGGCGCGAACCCTGTTGAACGGAAACGTCACCGAGGGCTGGCTCGCGGGCGCGCGCATGCACGAGGAGGGTCAGCTCGTCTCGCTTGACCCACTGACCTTCACCGGCACGCTCCGGCTGATGCCGGCGAGCGGATAGCAGGGGGTGAGCACCATGCGTTTAAGCGTTCTCTTGGGAATCGCCACGAGCGCCATCCTCGTCGGAGCAGGCCTCGCCGGCGCGTCCCACGTGACCCAGGTTGATCCGGCGACCGTGCCGACCGGCTTCCTCGTCGCGCACAACTCGATCGCCGACGTGCCCCTGTCGGCGCTCGCGCGCGCCGTCCGGCCAGACGGCACGGACGTCTTCGTCCAGCACGTGCGGCTCGACTCGCGCGCCGCGACAGGGTGGCACACGCATCCGGGCCCGGCGCTCGTGAGCGTGGTCAGGGGTGCCGTGACGTACGAGGACGCCGAGGCAAACCGGTGTGTCCGGACGACCTATGCGGCCGGACGCGGGTTCGTCGACCGCGGGTTCGGCCACGTTCACCGGGCCGTTGCCGGATCGCAAGGGGTCGATTTCTACGTCGTTTACCTGCTGCCGCCGGGAAGTGCGACCCATGTGATTGCGGCGAGCGCTCCGCCGGAGTGCGGTTAGGGGAGGGCGCCGAGCGCTCCAAGCGCTCGTGCGTCGGGAGACGACTCGACGAGGGGGCCTCCCGCGAAGGGGGCCCCCTCGTCGCGGTCGTGGCGCCCCATGTGCTTGGGTCCTGCACGATGATGACGACGGGACGAGACTCTCGGCCCGTTCGTCGCAAGGATCGGAAGGTGACCGCTTGGACAGCGATCGGCCGGTGCGGGAAGGGAGGTGCGCCTGTGGGGCGGTTCGCTACCGGCTGGCGTCGGAGCCGCTCTTCGTCCATTGCTGCCACTGCCTGAACTGCCAGCGGCAGACGGGGAGCGCGTTCGTCATCAACCTCCTGATCGAGGCCGACCGCGTGGAGCTGCTCGGCGTGGCGCCGGAGCCTGTCGAGGTGCCCCGGGACGACGGCAGCACTCAGCGGATCTTCCGCTGTCCGACCTGCCAGGTGGCGATCTTCAGCGAGTACGGCCGGCCGGAGGTTCGGTTTGTCCGCGGCGGTACCCTCGACCGCCCGGGCGACGTCACTCCCGACGTTCACATCTACACGCGGTCGAAGGTGGGCTGGCTCGAGCTGCCCGACGCCACGCCGGCGTTCGATGAGTACTACGACATGCGGGCACTCTGGCCCGCCGCGAGCCTCGAGCGGCTCGCCGCGCTGAGTCGATGACCGCGATGCATCGCATCGGGTTGCTCGTCCCGAGCTCGAACACGACGATGGAGACGGAGGTTCCGGCCCTTCTGCGCGCGCGAGAGGCCGAGCGACCGCAGGACATGTTCACCATCCACAGCGCTCGTCTGCGCATGGACGAGGTCACGCCCGAGGCGTTGCGCGCGATGAACGCGCAGACCGAGCGCGCGACCACCGAGCTGGCGGACATGCGACCGGAGGTCGTCGCCACGGCCTGCCTCGTCGCGATCATGGCGCAGGGTCGCGGGGAACACCGTCGCGTCGAGGCGGAGATCGAGTCGATTCTCGAGCGCGAGCACGCTCGCGCCCCGGCCGTCTCGTCGGCGGGCGCCCTGATCGACGCACTGCACGCGCTCGGAGCGCGGAAGATCGGCGTCGTCGCGCCGTATCTCAAGCCGCTCACGCGGCTCGTCGTCGAGTACATCGAGGACGCGGGAATCGAGGTCGGCGACGCCGTCAGCCTCGAGGTGCCGGACAATCGGGCCGTCGCCGCTCTCGATCAAGAGGACCTCAGGAGCCACTGGCAGCGTCTCGACCTGAGTGACTGCGACGCGCTCGTGCTCTCCGCGTGTGTGCAGATGCCGTCGCTGGCCGTTCTCGAGGAGGTCGAGCACCGCAGCGGGCTCCCGACCCTCTCCGCAGCGACGGCGACGACGTGGGCGATTCTGCGCGCGCTGGACCTCGACGCCGAGGTGCCCGGTGCCGGCGCGCTCCTTCGCCCGGCACGCCATGTGCGGTTCCACTAAGGGGTTCAGTCGCGGAGCGCCGTCACGCGCATCGCGGCAACCCGCCGCGTGAACCCCTTGAGCTGAAGCTCCGGGACCGGCTCGCTGACGACCTGCTCGTCGAGCGGCGCGTACGCTCGCTGGCTGAGCAAGATCTCTCCCGGAGCAGCGACGTCGCTCAGCCGCGTGGCGAGGATGACCGCGTTCCCGATCGCGCCGTACTCGTAGCGGCCGTGGAAGCCGATCCGGCCGAGCGTCGCGTACCCGGTCGCGATGCCGATGCCGAGGCCAAGGTCGTAGCCGCGCTTGCGCCAGCGGTCAGCGAGACTCGTGAACTGCTCGCGCAAGGCGACGGCAGTGCGCACGGCCGCGAGCTCGTGGTCCGCGATCTCGGTCGGGTCGTTGAAGAAGGCCATCAGCCCGTCGCCTGCGAAGTGCTCGACGGTGCCCCCGTTGGCGGCGACGAGCTCGCCCGCCGCCGTGTGGTACTCGCGCAGCACACCGAGCACCTCCTCCGGATCCGCGGTTTCCGCAAACGCGGTGAAGCCACGCAGGTCGCAAAAGAACGCCGTGATCTCGCGCCGGTGGCCGGCGAGGAGTCGCTCGCCCTCCTCGCTCGAGAGGAGGTCGGCGGCCTGTGGCGCGAAGCGCGCCAGCTCGGTCCGCTGGCGCTCGACGGTCTGGAAGAGGCGGACGTTCTCGACGGCGATGACGGCAAAGTCGGCGAACGTCTCGATGAGGCTGATCTCGGCGTCGCTGAACGGCCGCACCTCGTTGCGTGCGACCGCGATCGCGCCGACCGGAGCACCCTCGCGCAGCATCGGGACGCCCAGCGCGGTGCGGTAGCCGGCCGTCTTCTGCAGGTCGAGCATCTCGTACTCGGGGTCGGTGAGCACGTCGACGATGTGGACGACACGTCGCTCGAGCACGGTTCGGCCGACGATCGAGCCTCGTTCGGGCCGGTACACGCGCTCGCGGACGACGCGCTCGTACTCGGGCGTCATGCTCGTGAAGGCCGCGATCCGGTACTCCTCGGCACCGCCTTCGAGCCGGGCGATGTTGCCGGTATCGGCGTGGCAAAGGCGAACCGCTCGGTCGATGACCGCCTGCAGGACGGCGTCGAGGTCGAACGTCGTTCGCGCGATCGTCTGGAGGACGTCGCGAACCGCCGCTTCGCGCTCCTCCCCGCGCTCACGCTCGCGGCGAAGCTCGGCGGTCTCCTCGCGCAGGTCCCCGACCTCGGTCACGGCCTTAATTCTCGCGCATGCATGCAGTACCGCCGGTGAGCTCGCGCTGCGCGCCGCCGCGGCACTCGCCGTCGTCACGGGAAGCCGGTCCCTCGTACTCGCCGACCAGGCGCAGCGGCTCCTCGTTCGCGGGGCGCTGTTCACTCTCGTCTACGCCCTTCGTCCCCGGCTCGGCGGACGCGG
>DASQWH010000108.1:0-8531 GCA_035640335.1 Gaiellaceae bacterium
ACGGCCCGGGTGACCGTGCTCGGCGAGGGAACGCAGGGCCACCTGACCGGGGTCGCGATCGACCGCTTCGGGCTGGAGGGCGCGTACCCGCAGGTCTGGGCACTCGGCGTGAAGGAGGTCTGGAAGGTCGCGAAGCCGCTCGACAGGGTCATTCACACCATGGGCTGGCCGCTCCGCGCGGCCGCGCGCTACCGCGAGTTCGGCGGCTCGTTCATCTACCCGATGGGCGACGACATGCTGAGCCTGGGCATGGTCGTCGGGCTCGACCACCGCGACGCCGAGCTCTCGGTTCACGACCTGCTGCAGGAGCTGAAGACCCATCGCCTCCTGCGCGGGATCCTCGAGGGCGGCGAGCGCATCGGCTGGGGTGCGAAGACGATCCCGGAGGGAGGCTTCGTCGCACTTCCGCGGCGGCTGCACGCGCCGGGGCTCCTGCTCTGCGGCGACGGCGCCGGCTTCGTGAACGTGCCCGCTCTCAAGGGGATCCACTACGCGATCGAGTCGGGGCGGCTCGCGGCCGAGGCGACGTTCGCGGCCCTCCAGCGCGGGCGCACGCCATGGTCGCCCGGCGCGCTCGCCTCGTACGACGAGGCCGTCCGCGAGAGCTTCATCTGGCGCGATCTGAAGCGCGTCCGGAACATGCGGCAGGCGTTCGGCCGCGGCTTCTACCTCGGCGGGATGCTCGCCGGCGCGATGACGGCGAGCCGCGGTGCGTTCCCGCGCGGGGACAAGCCGACGAAACGCGACGCCGACGAGCCGATCATCGAGACGGGCCGCGCCGGGCGCTACCCGGCTCCCGACGGCAAGCTGACGTTCGACAAGCTCTCGAGCGTCTACCTGAGCGGGAACCGTACGCGCGACGACGCGCCGAACCACCTGCGGATCCAGAACCGCGTCCCGGCCGCGCTCGGCGAGCTCTGGGTGCACATGTGCCCGGCGCAGGTGTACGAAGCCGAGCCGCACGACGGCGAGGTCGCCGTCGAGGTGACGCCGTCGAACTGCGTCCAGTGCGGCGCGATCAGCGCGAAGAGCGGCCGGCTGACGCCGCCGGAGGGCGGCTCCGGGCCCGAGCACACGCTGACGTAACCGTTACGGCGCAGGAACACGGGGGTAACTCCGGAACAACTCGTCAGCGACCTCCGGAGGGGACATGTACGCAGGCTTCTGGCGTCGGCTGGGCGCGTTGCTCATCGACGCGCTGGTCGGTGGGGCCGCAGGCTTCGTCGTCGGCTTCGTGATCGGGTTCGCCATCGCGATCTCGGGCGGAGACGACCTCAGCGAGGGCTGGTCGGCCGCGATCAACATCCTCAGCGTCGTCGGCTGGATCCTCTACTTCGCGATCATGGAGAGCTCGTCGCACCAGGCGACGGTCGGCAAGATCGCGCTCGGGATCCAGGTCACGGATCTCGCGGGGAACAGGCTGTCGTTCGGGCGCGCGCTCGGCCGCAACCTCGCCAAGCTGATCTCGACGATCATCCTCTACATCGGGTTCATCATCGCCGCGTTCACGGAGCGCAAGCAGGCGCTTCACGACATGATCGCCGGCACGCTCGTCGTCAAGCGCGGCGTCCAGCCGGCGACACAGCCGGAGCCGCTCGAAGCGTCCGCCTGAGCCCGCAGCCCGAGGCGGGCTGAGTACAGTCCGGCGCGTGGGTCTGACGGAGTCCTTCGGCGCACTCCGGGAGCGGCGCTTCCGGCTGCTCTGGTTCGGGCAGACGACGTCGACGCTCGGCGACGGCCTCGTCCCCGTCGCGCTCTCGTTCGCCGTCATCCAGACGCTCGACCGCTCGGCGACCGCGCTCGGCGTCGTGCTCGCGGCCCACATGCTGCCGCTCGTCGCGTTCGTGCTCGTCGGCGGAGTCTGGGCAGACCGGCTGCCGCGCCAGTTCGTGATGCTGGCCTCGGACGTCGTGCGCGGAGTCTCGCAGGCGACGGCCGCGGTGCTGCTCCTCACCGGCGCCGCCGAGCTTTGGCACTTGGTCGTGCTCGTCGCGGTCTACGGCACGGCGGAGGCGTTCTTCCAGCCGGCGGCGACCGGCCTCGTGCCGGCAACGGTGAGCCCGCCGCGACTCCAGCAGGCAAACGCGCTGATCGGTCTCTCGCGCAGCTCTTCGTTCATCGTCGGGCCCGCGATCGCGGGCGTCGTCGCCGCGACGACCAACCCCGGCATCGTCTTCGTCGTCGACGCCGCGACCTTCGCCGTCAGCGCCGTCTGCCTCGCGCTGCTGCGCCCGCCGCGAGCCCCACGCGCAGGCACGCGGCAGAGCTTCTTCGCGGATCTCGCCGGCGGCTGGCGCGAGCTCGTCTCGCACACCTGGCTCTGGGTGATCGTGCTCTGGGCGGCGCTCTATCTGTTCGTCGTCGTGGCGCCGTACCTAACGCTCGGTCCGGTGATCGCGAAGGAATCGCTCGGCGGCGCGTCGGCATGGGGACTGATCGCGGCCGGCTGGGGCGCCGGCTCGCTCGGCGGCTTCCTCCTCGCGCTGCGGTGGAAACCCGCGCGGCCGATGCTCGTCTGCAGCCTGCTCGTGGTGCTCGTCGCGCCGGCAATCGCCCTGCTCGCCGTGCGAGCCCCGGCACCCGTCATCGCGCTCGCCCAGGCCGTCGGCGGGACCGGCATGGGCTTCTTCAGCGCGGTCTGGCAGACGACGCTGCAGCAGCACGTACGAGAGGACGCCCTTTCGCGCGTCAGCGCATGGGACTGGATGGGGTCGTTCGTCTTCCTGCCGCTCGGCTTCATTCTCGCCGGGCCCGTGTCGGACGCGATCGGCATCTCGACGACCCTCTGGATCTCGGTCGCGTTCGCGCTGTTCTCGACCGCCGCCGTGCTGCTCGTGCCGAGCGTGCGCAACCTCCGCCGCCTCGACGAGCCGGAGCCCGAGCCCGAAAAGGTGCTCGCCGAGCTTCCGGGCGAGCCCGCAGAGGCTTTCCGTGGCAGTTGACCTCTCTCGGGACGACGTCGTGCGCGCGCGGGAAGCGATCGCCGGCCGTCTGCACCGCACGCCCGTCTTCTCGTCGGCGACGCTCGGCGAGCGCGTCTTCCTGAAGGCCGAGCTCTTCCAGCGCACCGGCTCGTTCAAGCCCCGTGGCGTCCTGACGAAGCTTGCCTCGCTCTCGGACAACGAGCGCGGGCGCGGCGTGATCGGCATCTCGGCCGGCAACCACGCGCAGGCACTCGCGTACTGCTCGGCACTGGAGGGCGTCGACTGCCTCGTCGTCATGTGGGACGGCGCGAGCCCCCAGAAGATCGAGGCGACGCGCGGCTACCGGGCGGCCGTCGACCTCGAGGCGGACGGTCCGGCCGGAGCGTTCGAGCGCCTGGCGGAGCTCCTGGACGAGACCGGCCGCACGCTCGTCCATCCGTTCGACGACCCGCTCGTCATCGCCGGCCAGGGCACGGTCGGCCTCGAGATCCTCGAAGACGTGCCCGATGCGGAGGTGATCGTCGTCCCCTGCGGGGGCGGAGGCCTTGTCTCCGGGATCGCGGTCGCCGCGGAGGGCCGGCGGGTCGTCGCCGTGGAACCGGAGCTCTCGCCGGCCCTGAACCACGGGCTCGAGGCCGGGCACTCGGTGCCGGTCGAGCCGACGTCGTTGGCCGACGGCCTCAGCGCGCCGTTCGCCGGCGAGCGCGCGGTCGCGCTCTGCGCACGGCTCGGCGTCGAGAGCGTGCTCGTTTCTGAGGACGAGATCGTCGAGGGGATGGCGTTCACCTACGGACGTGCGAAGCTCGCCTGCGAGCCGGCCGGGGCGGTCGCGGTGGGCGCTCTGCTGGCCGGAAAAGTCCCCGTCGAGGAGGGCAACACGGCAGTCGCGGTTGTCTCTGGAGGCAACGTAGCTCTCGAAACGGCCTCTGCTATCCTGGCCCGGCGATGAAGGCCGGCATTCATCCCGAGTACGACTTCGCGATCGTTCGCTGCTCCTGTGGCAACGAGTTCCAGACCCGCTCGACGAAGTCGGAGCTGCACGTCGAGATCTGCTCGAACTGCCATCCCTTCTACACCGGCAAGCAGAAGCTCGTCGACACGGGCGGCCGCGTCGAGCGCTTCCAGCGCCGCCTCGAGAAGGCCGGCGGCGCCCGCCGCGGCTAACCTCAGAACATGAGTGCGCCCATCGGCGGACAGGCCGTCTTAGAGGGCGTGATGATGCGCGGCCCGGCGCACTGGTCGCTCGCAGTACGCAAGCCCGACGGCGAGATCGCCGAGGTCAACCGCCCGATCACGTCGTTGATGGCGCGGCACTGGTTCTTCCGGCTGCCGGTCGTGCGTGGCGTGATCGCGCTCGGGGAGTCGCTCGCGATCGGCTTCCGCGCCCTCGCGATCTCGGCCAACTACGCGGCCCAGCAGGAGGGTGACGAGGACGGCGAGGTCTCGACCGAGCTCACGCGCGGCCAGCTGATCCTCGCGTTCGCCGTCGCGATCGTCTTCGCGCTCCTGCTCTTCAAGGTCACGCCCGCGCTGCTGACGAACTGGCTGCCGATCGAGCACACCGGCGCATTCGTCGTCGTCGAGGGCCTCATTCGCGTGACGATCTTCGTGCTCTACCTCGCCGTCATCTCGCTCCTCCCGGACCTCCGCCGCGTGTTCCAGTACCACGCTGCGGAGCACAAGGTCATCAACGCGTACGAGGCCGGCGAGGAGCTCGTGCCGGCGCGCGTGCAGCGCTTCAGCCTCATCCATCCGCGCTGCGGGACGGCGTTCCTGCTCTGGGTGATGGTGATCGCGATCTTCGTCTTCGCCTTCTTCGGGCGCCCCGTGTGGTACTGGCTGATCGCGAGCCGGATCCTCCTCCTGCCGCTCATCGCGGGCATCGCCTACGAGCTGATCCGCTTCGCCGGCCGCCACACGGAAAACCGCGTGCTGATGACATTGCTCGCGCCGGGCCTGTGGCTGCAGCGTCTGACCACGCGCGAGCCGACGCTCGACCAGATCGAAGTCTCGATCCGCGCCCTCCGCGAAGTCCTGCATCTGGAGGGACGCATTACGCCAGAAGAGCGCGAAGTCGAAGTCATGGCGTAAAGCGCCCACGAGAGCGAGGACGAAACGTCGCCGGAGCCGGGCTTTGCCCGGCGGGAGGCCACCTGCGGAGAGGAGACGCCAGAACTGCACGAGCAGACGCCGGCTCCTCACGCGTTTGAGCGACGAACGCGATCTGAAGGAGGGGGCCTCACGGGGGAACCAGGGGTTCCCCCGTGCGAGCCGAGCTTCTGGACGAGGAAGCCCCCGAATAGGAGCACCGCGCCGACGGCGAGGAACGACAGCGCGCGCGTGATCGAGCTCAGGAACGCGAGGTCGTAGAGGAAGAGCTTCGCGAGCGCGAGGCCGAAGAGCACGAAGCCGGCCAGCCGGAGCCAGCGCGCGCCGCGTCTGAGCCCGACGTACAGGGCGAGGAGGCCGATCGTGCCCCAGAACGCGCTCACGCCTGAGTGACCGCGCTGGAAGTTCGTCTCGACTCCGGCGCTGCCGACCGCCTCGGCGAGCCCGAGAATCGCGAGTGAGCCCGCGTAGATCGCGAGCAAAGCCGAGAGCCCGTAGGCGGCGCGACGCCACTGCCGCTCGACGCGCGAGTAGTAGCCGAATGCCAGGAACGCTCCGGCCGTGAGCAACAGCGCGGGGACACCGTTCTCCGGGTGCGGGTTCGCGTCGAAGAGATCAGCGGGTGGCGCCTCGAGCCCGAGCGCATGGACCAACGCGAGGACGAGGAACGCGACCGATGCGATCTCGAGGCGACGCTCGCCGGTGCGGTTCGCAAGCGCGACGACGCCCGCCGCGGCGGCCGCCCAGACGAGGACGAGCCACGTGCCGGAGAGCAGCTCGGAGGTCGCCCAGCCGGCGACGACGAGGGCCGGTGCCCACAGGACGGTGCTCAGGTCGCGGTCTCGGTGGACCGCCACGGCGACCGCGGCATACAACGCGGCTACTCCGAGCAGGGTGAAGTTCTGTGCGTCGCCGGCCACGAGCTCGATCACCCCGGCGACTGTCAGGCCGACGCTCGCGAGCACGAAGCCGGCGACGAACGGGAAGGCCGGCGCCTCGGCGGCGGAGAGCCGGTCGAGGAGCGCGCCGAGGCCCAGCGCGGCCGCCGCGACGAGGAACGCGTAGCCGCGCGGCTCGCTCTCGAGCGAGAGGTCGAAGAAGACTGCCTCGAGCAGGACGGCCCCGAGCAGCGCGAGCCCGCCGAGCCGCACCTGCAGCGACGGCAGCCGATGCCCGAGTGCGATCACCGCCAGGGCCGTGAGCGCCCAGAGGCCCGTGACGCCGACGTGCGACCACTCGAACCCGGCGCGGATGCTGTCTTCGTCGTCCAGCGCGAGCCATTGCCCGAGCTCGAGCACCGCGAGTGACCCTGCGTAGAGCGCCCCGAGCAGCGACGCCCATCCCGCGACGGAGGTGAACGCACGCCTGCTCTCCGCGTCGATGCGTACGGCCGCGTCGTCGCGGTCCGTCGCCAGCCGCGCGCAGTACGACACGAGCGCGGCGGCCGCGACGAAGGCGAGGAGTACGACGATCCGAGCCGTGGGGCGCTCGCCCTCGACGTAGAGACGCGTCGGCGGCGTCTCGTAGATCGCGAAGAGCGCAACCGGCGGGAGATAGGCGAGGGCGGCGAGAGAGCAGCCGGCCTCCCCGAGCCGCAGGCCCTGCACGGCGAGCGCCGAGGCAGCAGCCGCGAGCACGACGAACGCGGCCGTGCGTGCGTCGTGCCCGAGGCCGGTGTCGAAGAGGATCACCTGTGCCGGAATCGCGATCAGCCAGACGAGACCGCCGATCCGGACCTCGCGCCACGAGCGGCGGGCGGCCGCGGCGATCACGGCCAGGCCGACTGCAGCCCACAGGGCCGTGACGGCGACGTGGCCCCAGTCGAACGCGGGGCGGACGTCGTCTCCGATCCACTGCGCGGCCTGCAGCGTGGCGAGCGAGGCCGCGTAGACGGCGGCGAGGCCCGCGCCCCAGCCGCTGAGCGAGCGCCAGAGTGGTTGTGCGCCCCGGAAGGCAGTGAGGAGCGGCGCCACGAGCGCGAAAACCCCGCCGAACTCACGCTCGTCGTCCCAGCGGCGTGCGTACCAGGCGAACAAGGCCGCGCCGGTCGTGACGGCGAGGACGGCGACGATGCCGTTCGCAGGATCTGCGGTCGCGCGGTAGAGCTGGCTGAGGGGCGCCTCCCAGAAGAGCGCGTGCACGGCCGCCGCCACGAGGTAGAGCAGGGCGATGAGCTGGTAGCGCAGCTCGTCGGCGCGTCGCGCGAGCCAGGCCAGCACGGCGGCCTCCGCCGCCCAGGCGATCGTCAGCGCCGGCCCGGACAGGAGTAGCGCCAGCGCGACCGCCCCGAGGGCGAGCGCGACGACGCCGACGAAGGCGCTCAGGTCGCGGTCGCGCGCTCGCAAGGCGAGCGCCGCTGCGGCGAGGGCCTCGACGACCCCGACCGCGAGCAGCGTCCAACCCGCGTCGGTGCCGTCGAAGAGCTTGACGCTCGACAGTCCGGCCAGGACGCCGCCGACCAGGACGAGCGTGCTCGGCAGCGAGGCCAGTGCTCGGCGCTCGAGCCGCAGTTGCAGACCGACTCCCGCCGCGAGATAGAGCAGCCAGAACGCCGCCGCGACCGCGACGACGCCCCAGTCGGTGACCTCCGCGTCGGCGACGAGAGCGGCCACCTGGGGCAGGGACGCGATCAGACCGACCGCGAGCAGGGACTGCCACCTGCGCGCGACCGCCACACAGGCGGTCGCCGTGAACATGACCGCGGCGAACCCGGTGCCGACCGGGCTCCAGTCGCCATCCTGCAGAGCGATTGCGGCCGGCGCGAGCACGGCGCCGAGGAGGCCGAGGCCTGCGATTAGCTCGGACGACCAGGCGAGCGCCGTAACGGTTGCGACCGCGGCGATCGCCGCCGCGAGCACGAGCGCCGCCGGCCGCGGGACGAGGTCGTAGAGAGCCGTCGCAGCGAGCAGCGTCGTGTAGCCGCCCGCGATGCCCGCGCCGGCCGCGCCGAAGGCGGAGTAGACGGCGCCGTAGGCCCGATGTAGCCAAAGCCCGGCGCCGAAGACGAGCAGGGACGCGAGCGCGCCCAGGCCGACGCGCTCGGCCGGGCCGATCCAGCCGCGGTTCACGGCGAGGACGAAGAAGAAGACGATCCCGAGCAGCGTCACGAAGCCGCCCGCCCACGCGAGCGCCTTCGCGCCGAAGAGGTCGTCGAAGCTGATGTCGCGATCCCAGAAGCGCGAGTGAGCCGGCGGCTGCTTGGCGGCAGGTGGCTTCGGCGGCGTCGGTGGCACGACCGGCTCCGGCGTCGGAGGCGTCTCGACCGGTCGCGCGGGCGCGCGCGGGCGCGGGGGCGGAGGCGGCGGTATGGGAGGCGGCGCCACGACCTTCGGCTCGGCCGGGGCATGCGTCGCCGCGAGGCGTCGCAGCTCGCGCAGCTCGTCCTCGAGGCCCGCGAGGCGGCGCGCGAAGTCGTCGAGGCGGGAGGTCAGGTCGACCCGCGGCGGCGTGTGGGGCGGAGCCGGAGGCGGCGGGCGTGGGGGAGGGGCAGCCGGAGCC
>DASQWH010000109.1:0-18605 GCA_035640335.1 Gaiellaceae bacterium
GTAGCTACGCGCGGTGCGCGTCGGCCCAGGCGATGACCGGGTTCCTGAGCACGCCGATGCGCTCGATCTCGGCCTCCATCACGTCGCCGGGCTTGAGGTAGAGCGAGGCCGCGTCCTCGCTGAAGCCGGCGACGCCCGACACGGTGCCGGTCGAGAGCACGTCCCCGGCGCTGTAGCCGAGCGCGGAGTAGTGCGCGATGATCTCCGGGATCGTCACCGACATCCGCCCGGAATGGGACGTTTGCCGCACGTCGCCGTTCACGCGCAGCTCCATCGCGAGGCCATGGGGGTCGGGGATCTCGTCCGGGGTGACAATCCAGGGCCCGAGCGGGCAGAACGTGTCGATCGCCTTGCAGAACGAGAAGACGCCCGACTCCATCTCCTTGCGCTGGATGTCGCGGGCAGTGATGTCGTTGAAGATCGTGTAGCCGCCGATGTAGTCGGCGGCCTCGTCGGGACCGAAGTGCTTTCCGGCTTTGCTGATGACGACGGCCAGCTCGAGCTCGTAGTCGAGCTCGTTCGTCAGGTGGTCCGGATAGACGACGGCGTCGTCGGGCCCGATGATCGCGTCGACGTTCTGGAAGAAGACGATCCAGGGCGCGATCTTGTGCGACCAGTCGACGCGCTTCGATTCCTCCTCGTGTTCGCGGAAGTTGCCGGCCGTATGGAAGAACTTCTTGGGGACGATCGGCGCGCGGAGCCGCACGTCATCGACGGCGTAGGTCTCGCCGGTGGCGCGCGGCACCTCGCCGCGCTCGAAGTAGGTACGCATGTCCGGCAGGTCGAGCTGGACGACCTCCTCGCCCTCGATCCGCCCGACCTTTCCGTCGTCGAACGTGACGAGCTTCATGCGACTCCACAGACGCGCATCGCGGCGCGCGCGTAGACCTCGGCCGTCTTGACGAGGCCCTCGACGGCGAGGTTCTCGCCGAGCTCGGCGTCGGGCAGACCGCTCGACGTCCCGTAGTTGACCGTGGCGATGCCGTAGCGCGTCAGCACCGACGCATCGGAGAACCAGCGCACGATGTCGCGCTCCGGCGGCGAGCCGAAGACCTCCTCGTGCGCTGCGTCGACGGCGGCGACGAGGGGATGGCCTTCGTCGATCTCGGCACCGGGCGCGGTCACGTACACCTCGGCCTCCACGCCGTCGAGCGAGCGCGCGAACGCGAGCGCTTCGGCGCGCGCCTCGCTCATCGACACGTCCGGGGGAACGCGCAGGTCGAGGAAGAGATCGGTGCGGTGCGGGGTCCGCGACGCTCGCCAGCCGAAACCGCCCTCGATGCCGCCGACGTTCGCCACGCCCGGCACGTCGCCGTAGCTCATCCGCTGCTCCCAGCTCTCGAGCCAGTCAAGGACGGCATCGAGCACCGGTCGCATGCGCAGGATCGAGTTCTCCTCGCGGCGGCCCCTGCTGAACGCAGTGTGGACGAACGGCCCGCTCGTCGAAAGCCGGAGCCAGAGCGACCCGAAGTGCGCGAGCACGACTTTGTTCTCGGTCGGCTCGCCGAGGATGCACATGTCCGCGATGCCGCCGTGCGTGACGAGGTGGCGCGAGCCGACGGCGTAACCACGGAACTCCGCACCCTCGTCCGGCCCCTGCTGCGTCTTCTCGATCTCGCCGCAGACCGCAGCGATGAGCAGATCGCCCTTGAGCCGCACGCCCGCGTCCTGCAGCGCGCGGAGCGCCTCGACGTAGGACGCGACGGCGCCTTTCATGTTCGAGATGCCGAGCCCGTAGATGCGTCCGTCCTGCTCGAAGCCCTGCGGCTGGAAGCCGGGGATCCCGCGCAGCCACGGCTCGCGTCCCGAGTATGAAGTGTCGAGGTGGCCGTTGAGCATCAGCGAGGGCCCGCCGCCGGCACCCGCCCAGGTCCCGAGCACGTTCGCGCGCCCGTCCTCGACCTGTTGCCACTGCACCTGGATGCCGGCGCCGTTGAGCTCGTCGCGCATCAACTCGGCTGCTGCCTGCTCCGAGCCCGTGAAGCTCGGCGTCGAGACGAGCCGGAGCGCGAGGTCGACCAGGCGCCGCTCGTCAAGCTGCAGCTCGCTCATTGGTCCAGAACCAGAGCGACGGCCTCGTCCGCGGTCAGCGTTCGCCCTTCCTCCCAGGCCTCGGCGAAGGCGCCTTCGTCGAGCTGCTTGCGAATGGCGGCGAGGGTGATCTCGTTTTCCGCCACGAGGTGAGGGAGCATCGCCGTGCCCATCTGCTCATAGAGCGCTTCCGCGCATGAGAGAAGCCGAGCAGCGGCACGCCCCTTGCCCGCGATCGCCAGCGCGCCGGCGCAGCGAAAGAGCTGGTGCGCGATTCCGCTCTGACTACCGAGCTCGGCGTAGATGCAGAGACTCTCAGTCGAGAGCGACCGCGCGTCGTCGACCCGCCCTTCGTCGATTGCGTACGACGCGAGTGCACCGAGCGTCGTCGCCTCGAGGGCGCGATCGTGCAACGCTCGCGCCCGCTCCAGGTTCTCCTCGTGGACTGTTCGAGCACGTTTCCGATCGCCGAGCTCGTCGTGCATCCAGGCGAGCATGCGAGTCGCGAAGGCGGCATGCCGCTCGTCGCCGACCTCGCCGAACAGCGCCCCGCTCTCCTCGAAGAGCCCCTGCGCCTCGCGAAACTCGCCGAGGTCGGCGACCGCAGAACCGAGCCACCACAGCGAGTGGGCGGTGCCCCAGACATCGCCGACCATGCGATGCAGCTCGAGGGCCTCTTCGGCGCGGGTCCGCGCGAGCAAGCGCTCTCCGCTGTCGCGTGCCATGTGCGCCGCTCCGATCAACGCCTTCGCCCGGGCTGCGGTCGGGTGCTCGTCGAGCCGGAGCACGCTCTCGAGCCGCCGGAGGCCTTCCGGAACGTGGTCCCTGCCGCAGAAGAACTCCGAGATCGCCCCTGCCAGCCGCATCGCGAGCTGACCCTCGCTTGCATCCTCGAGCCAGTCGAGAGCGGCACGGACGTTATCGATTTCACGCTCCAGCCGATCGAGCCATTCGCCGCTGCTCGGCTGCCAGTCCGCAGCGCCGCCCCACTCCAGCAGATGAGGCTCCGCCTCCTCGGCGAGCTCGAGGAAATGCTCCGCGTGCCGACGCCGCAGCTCACGCACTTGCCCCGATGGCTCGAGCCGCTCGGCCGCGTACTCGCGGATCGTCTCCAGCATCCAGTAGCGCTCCTCGTTGTGGCGGAGGAGGCTCTTGTCCACGAGCGACTGGAGCGTGTCCAGGTCGGCTCCGGCGACCTCCTCGGCCGCCTCGAGCGTGCACCCGCCGCGGAAGACGGCGAGCCGCGCGAAGAGGTCGCGCTCCTCCGGGCCGAGCAGCTCGTAGCTCCACTCGATCGTCGCGCGCAGCGTGCGCTGGCGCTCAGGCAAGTCTCTGGCTCCCCCGGTCAAGAGCGGCAGGCGCTGCCCGAGCCGCTCGAGGATCTGTGCCGGAGAAAGCGCCTTGACGCGCGCGGCCGCCAACTCGAGGGCGAGCGGAAGGTCGTCGAGCCGGCGGCAGATCTCTGGGACCGCTCCGTCCGGCTCGAACGCGGGCCTGACGCCTCTCGCTTTGACGATGAAGAAGTCGACGCCCTCGTCAGGGGCGAGCGGCGGCACCACGTATTCCTGCTCGCCGGTGATCCGCAGCGGCTCTCGGCTCGTGACGAGCACGTCGAGGTTCGGGCAGGAGGACATCAGCTCGGCGACATCGGCCGCCGCCGCGACTACGTGCTCGAAGTTGTCGAAGAGCAACAGCATCGATCGATCGCCGATGTGCTCGGCCAGTCCGTCCTTGGCGCCGACCACGGGCGCCGCGGTCGCCAGCACGAGCTTCGGGTCGCGCAGCGGTGCCAGCGGCACCCACCAGATCCCATTCGGGTAGCGCTCGGCGAGCCCGCCGGCGGCCTGCAGGCCAAGTCGCGTCTTCCCGGTGCCGCCTGCCCCGGTTAGCGTCAGTAGACGGATCTCGTCCTGTGAAAGCAGCCCAACGACTTCGTCGAGTTCGCGCTCGCGGCCGAGGAAAGGCGTCGCAGGAATCGGCAGATTCGTCTGGTGAAGGCTCTTCAGGGGCGCGAAGTCCTCGTCGCCGAGCTGATAGATGCGCTCCGGCGCGGAGAGATCCTTCAGTCGGTGTTCGCCGAGATCGCGCAGCCCGTTCGCGTTCAGAAGCGCGGCGGTCGAGGCCGAGACGAGCACCTGCCCTCCGTGCCCGGCCGCCGCGATGCGCGCGGCGCGGTTGACGTCGATGCCGACGTAACCCTCCTCGGCACGGTGCGGCGTCCCCGTGTGGATGCCAATGCGAACGCTGATCGGTCCCGTAGCCAGCCTCTTCTTGGCGTCTGCCGCGGCCTCGAGCGCGCCCGGCGCGGTCGGAAACGCGAAGAAGAACGCATCGCCCTGGGTGTCGACCTCGACGCCTCCCTGGGCGCCGAACGCCTCGCGCAGGGCCCGGCGGTGCTCGGCGAGCGCATTCGCGTAAGCCTCTGCGCCGAGCTCGTCGAGGAGCTTCGTCGATCCCTCGACGTCGGTGAAGAGGAAGGTGACGGTC
Organism: Gaiellaceae bacterium; assembly: GCA_035640335.1. GTDB lineage: Bacteria > Actinomycetota > Thermoleophilia > Gaiellales > Gaiellaceae > VAXT01. The sequence goes on from DASQWH010000109.1 coordinate 4,519, forward strand.
CCGGTCGGGAGGTCGCTGCGCACGGCTGAATGATGCGTCAGCGCAGCGCCGCGAGCCAAGGGTGGCCGGGATGGACGATCTCCAGCGCCTCGGCGAGCCACCGCCGCCGCTCGACCTCGAGGAGCGGAACGATCTCGGCGAAGTCTCGCTGGTCACGCTCTCGCTGCGCGTGCTTCGCTTTGTAGAGGAGCACGACCTCGGGGCGGCCATACGGGATGCCATCGTCCGTCCGCTCGATGATGCGCGCGTAGGGCATCCGGATCGCCGGATCGCGCCGACAGATCCACGTGTCGCCGTCCGAGGGCTCGCGGAAGACGTCGAAGCGCCAGAGCCCGGTTGCCGGCTCGCGGATCCAGGTCTGGTGAGTCCCCGCAAGCTGGTCGCGCGCGGCCGCGAGGGGCGTCGCCTCGTTCGGGCCGGTGATCACACAGGCCTCGAGGCCGTCGAGCGCGGGCATGAGCTCGTCGATCCGGCTGTTCGGGATCGCGATCTCCAGATCCTCGTGCTCGCGGCGCTGCTCGCCCACGAACAGGTCGAGTGCCCAGCCGGCCGCGACGTACCAGGGGACTTGGACTCCGGCTAGCAGCTCGGCGACCTGCCCCGGCCGCCACGCGTCCCACTTCGACACGTCAGGCTCGAACGCGCTCAACGGAAGTGCGGGAGCACCTCTTCGCCGAAGAGCTCGAGCTGCTCGTGCCGCTTGTCGCCCCACAGCTCGAGCATCACGTGCGTGCAGCCGGCGTCGCGATACTCCTCGATCGCCTCGATGCAGTCCGACGGCGTCCCCGCGATCGGCTTACAGCGGTCGAGCAGCGAGTCGGTGACCGCGGCCTTCGCCGCGAGCCGGCCGCCGCGCTCCATCGCCTCGGCGACCGGCGCCAGCTCCTGCATCTCGATCCCGGCCAGCTCGAGCAGCGTGTCCGCCGCGCCCCTGATGTTCTGGTACTTGTTCGCGAGGTACATGCCCGCGATCTCGCGGGCGCCCTCGCGGCCCTCGTCGCGATCCGCGGCGATCGACGCCACGACCGTGCAGCCGATGTCGATGTCCTCGGCGACGTTGTCGCGCGTATACCCGACGAACGCGGGCGTCGTGATTGACGGTGTCAGACACCCATCCGCGATCTCGCCCGCGAGCGCCTGCATCTTCGGCGCCGTCGCGGCCACGTAGACGGGCGGCACGCCTCGCGGCGCATGCGCGTCATCCTGGAGGGCCGGGACGTCCGCGCTCCAGCGCTCGCCCTCGTACCGGAACTCCTCCCCGCTCAGGACACCCCGCACGATCGCTACTGCGTCGCGCATCGGTCCGAGGGTCTTCCGCGTCTGCATCTGCGCGTTGTTGAGGAAGATCTTCGAGGTGCCGAACCCGAGCAGGAACCGGCCGGGGCCCGCCGCCTCTTGCACGACGCGCGCGTCCATCGCCACCTGCACCGGGTGGCGCGTGAACGGCGAGATGATTCCCCAGCCGACCGTCAGCCGCTCCGTCTGGCGCGCGATGAGCGCGGAGGTGACCGTCGACGAGCGCGCCTCCATCCCGTGCTTCCGCCACCAGGGGTAGGCCTCGGCGAGCCAGATCGTGTCCATGCCGACCCGGTCCATGACGCGCGCGGAGTCGAGCATCTCGTCGAGCGGCTCTATGGTCAGCTGCATCACGCCGATCCGGAAGGGAGGCGGCACCGCGTGATCTTCTCAGGAACGCGAAGAGGCCCGCCTCGCCGCAGCGAGGCGGGCCTCCGAGGCGCCTCAACCGGCGTTAGTCGTTCTGCGCGTTGGCGAGCGCGGAGACGCACTTGCCGAAGGCGTTGCGGTCGTTCGCGTTCTTGCCGTACTGGGCGCGGAACGCGGGCACGCCCATCGTCCGCCGCTCGGACTTGCACTGCCTGGCAGCGTTCAGCGTGTCCTGGCGCTCCTCGGCCGAAGCCGACTTGGCCTTGCCCGACACGCAGCGTCCGAACGCACTGGCTCCCTTCGGCCCCGTGCCGTAGAACTGCGCGAAGCTCTTCCCGTCGTGGGAGGCGGCAAAGTTCGCGTCGGCCTGCTCGGCGGCGCACTGAGCCCGCGCGCTCTGGCGGTTCTGGTGCTCCGCACGCGTCCACTGCGAGACGCACCTGCCGAAGGCGTTGCGCCGGTTGCTCGCCGCCGTGCCGTACGTCTGCCTGAAGAGATCCAACCCCATCGAGGTCCGAAGCGCGCTACAGGCACGTGCCGCGTTCGCGCGATCCTGCCCGGTCGCGTCCTCGGAGAACGCCGTGGCCGGGAGGATCAGTGCGGCGAGAAGCGCCGCAAACACCATTGCTCTCATCGGTTCAAGCCTCCTTGGTCAGGGATCCCTCTCAGCGTGAACGGAAATTGAGTCCGCTGTGTAAAGATCCTGCAAATCACCCTTTTTAGGTCGCCGCATCCCCGCATCGGCGTAGCCCGGCGGTGAGCACCCCGAGCCCACCGCCGAGCCATCCGTGGCTACAGGCGCGACTCGATCGACCGGGCGCGGTCGAGCCACCGGTCGAGCGAGTAGACGTCGAGCCCGCGCCCGCCGATCACGATGTCGGCGCTGCGATCGAGCCCCCGCAGCGTGTCGTCACCACCGTTGCCGCTGAGCAGGTCGCGGCCGTACCCACCTATGAGATCGTCGCGTCCGGGCGCGCCGAACAGCCGGTCGGCGCCAGCGCCACCGACGAGACGATCCGCGCCGGTGCCGCCGACGATGAGATCGTCGGCCACGCCGCCGTAGGCCAGATCGCGGCCGCGACCGGCATCGAGAGTGTCGTCGCCGGCCATGCCGTAGAGGAAGTCGCCGCCCGAACCGCCGCGCAGGACGTCCGGACCGGCGTCACCACGGAGCACATCCCGACCTCGGCCACCGAGGATCCGATCGGCACCGGGCCCGCCGATGAGCCGGTCGCCGCCGGCGCCGCCGACGATGCGGTCGTTGCCGCGGCCGCCGTAGACGACGTCCCGGCCCCCGCGCCCGTCGATACGGTCGTTGCCGCCGAGGCCGTAGAAGACGTCGTTGCCGGGGGTGCCGACGAGCCGGTCGACCTCGGGAGTGCCCCTGAACGTCTCCCCTTCGAGCTCTTCGTCGTCGCCTTCATCCTCGTCCTCCTCCTCCTCCTCATCGTCCTGGTGCTCTTCCTTCGAGGTGTTGACGTCGTAGAACACCGACTGGACGCGGTCGCCGTCGTTGGCGGAGCGGATCCACGCAGCCGTTGCCTCGCGCGGGGCCTGAGTCGTGACCACCGGCTGCGCGGCGGCGTCGTCGTAGTTCGACAGGAGGTAGTCCTCCTGCCATGCCTCGCCAACCGGGCGGAACGAGGCCGAGACGGTCAGAGCGCCGCTCCAAACGGCCGTCGAGTTTCCGACCTCGTCGATCGCGACGCGCGTTTGCAGGTTGTACCAGGCCTGCGCGATCGGAACTCGTGCGCTCCAGCGCCTGTTGCCCGCCGCACGAAAGGCTGAGTAGAGGTCGCCGTTCGAGGCGAGGTGCGTCTGAATCCATGTGATGACGCCGTCGCCCCGCCGGTTGACCGCGATGTCGAGCGCGCTCGCGTTGCCGCCCCGCTCGGACAGGTTTCGCGCCGGCTCCCACGTGCCTCCGGCAAGGCGCTGCGCAACCTGCGCGGCGGTCCAGGAGCCGTTGTATCGAGCCCAGGCCACGAACGCGTCGCCCTCCCCGTCCATCGCGACCTGAGGCCGGGACGCGCTGCGGCCGGCGCCGGAAAGAACCTCGGGCCCGCTCCAGGCCCCGGACGCTCCTCGCAGGGCCGCCTGCACGACGAGGTACGCGCCGTTCGACCACTGCCACGCCGCGACGGCGCCGCCGTGGTCGTCCATTGCGACGGCCGGGCCGTACGTGTTGCCGACTGGTCCCGAGACCGTCTCCGGCGTCGACCAGGTCCCGTCGATCGTGCGCGACGACGATTGCACGAGCGTCCTCCGGTCGCGGAGCACGAGCCAGACCGCAGTCGCTTGTCCTGCCTCGACGGCCACGTCGGCGCTGAAAGCAGAGTCCCCGGGTGCCGAGAGGTCCGTCGGCTCGCTCCAGTTACCGCCGGCCGGGCGCACGGCGGCCTGCACGACGCTGTCCCGCCCGTTCGAGCGCTGCCAGACGGCGACCGCATTGCCGCGGCGGTCCATCGCCAGCTCTGGCGCCTCGGTTGCAGCCGCGGGAACTGAGATTGCGCGCGACGAGCCGAACGCGGCGCCCTTCGGCCGGTAGGCGGCGCGAATCGACGCTGCATCGCCGTCGACCTCGCGCCAGACCGCGACGACGTTGCCGGCGCCGTCGGAGGCGATCCGCGGCGACGACGCGGACGTGCCTCCGGCCGAGAGATCGACCGGCTTCAGCTCACCCGCTGCGGTCGGCACGAGGACCGCGAACGCGGCAGCCGCGACGAGCGCCTTGTATCTCATCCGAATCTTCATGGCTCCTCCTTCGGCAGAGCGAACGCCCTTGACCATCGCCGAGCCCGCTCACACGCGCCTCATGGGGCGCTCACACGGGACGCTAGTCCGCAGCGACGAAAAGACGAGTCAGCCCAGGGAAAGCTCGGCGTCGGCCTGGTCGATGACGACGGGATCGTGCGTAGCGCAGACGACGGCGACGCCTCGCTCGCGCGCGACGCGGGCGAGCAGCTCGCCGATCGCGAGGGCATTCGCCTGGTCGAGCCGGGCCGTCGGCTCGTCGGCGAGGAGCAGCGCGGGAGCGGCAGCGAGCGCCCGTGCGATGGCGACGCGCTCCTGCTCGCCCGTCGAGAGGCGCGAGACCCGCTGCGAGGCGAGCTGCTCGAGCCCGACCGCAGCGAGGGCTTCTCGGGCGCGCCCCGCCCTCGCTCCTTCGTCGAGGCGGCGTAACCCGAGCGCGAGCTCCACGTTCTCCTGGGCGCTCAGGAACGAGACGAGGGGCGGTTCCTGGGCGACGAGCGCCAGCCGGTCGCGCCGGAAGGCGGCGCGGCGCTCTCGGTCCAGCTCGCGCAGTCGCGTGCCGAGGACGACGACGTCGCCGGCGGCGGGCACGTCCAGCCCGGCGATCAGGCGCAGCAGCGTCGACTTGCCGGACCCCGACCGGCCGGTCACGACCGTCAGCCGGCCCGGCTCGACCGACGCGGTCAGGCCGGAGAAGACCGTTCGCCCCCGGCCGTCGCGCCCCACGCGCTGCGAGACGTCCCGAAGCTCGACCGCGGTCCCGTTCGAGCTGCCCGCGGGCCCGGTGTCGAAAACGCGCTGCGGCCCGTCGGCCGCGACAGGCGTCTCGTTCGTCGACTCGATGACGACGGTTCTCTCCGCGAGCCGCGCGCGGGCCTTGTCGCTGATGCCGCTTCGCCGCAGGAGCTCTTCGGGCAGGCGCAGCCAGCCGCCCTTCGCGACGACGATGTCCTCGTCGTCGACGCCCGCCCGTGCGCTCTCCGCCGCGACGCGCCCGTCGCGGATGTGGACGATCCGGTCGGCGATCGACGCCGAGCCGGGGTCGTGGCTGACGACGACGACGGTCGTGCCCTGCGCGCGCGCCAGCTCGCCGATCAGCTCGTAGACGAGAGCCGCGTTCGCCGCGTCGAGCTCGCCGGTCGGCTCGTCCGCGAGCAGCAGGCGCGGTCGATGCGCGAGCGCGGCACAGAGCGCGATCCGCTGCTGCTCGCCGCCTGAGAGCTCCTGCGGAAAGGCGTCGACCCGCTCGGCGAGCCCAACCTGAGCGAGAAGCTCCCGCGCCCGCGCGCGTTGCTCGCGCCGCGGCGCGCCGGCGAGCGCAAGTCGCAGCGCGACGAGCTCGCCGACGGTCAGCTCCGGCGCGAGCGCATCGGCGTAGCGCTGGTCGGCGTAGCCGAGGAGGCGGCTCCGGTACCCGTCAAGCCGCCGGCCGCGGAGGCGGCGCAGGTCGACGCCCAAGGCCCGCACACGCCCCGCCGACGGCCGGTCGAGCCCCGCGAGGATGCGGAGCAGCGTCGTCTTGCCGGAGCCGCTCGGGCCGAGCACGGCCACGACCTCGCCCTCGATGATCCTGAGGCTCAGGCCCTGCAGCGCCGCGGCCGTCCCCTCTTCCGTCGCGTAGACGCGGAAGACGTCGTCGATCTCGACGGCGGGAGTCAAGCGGTCTCCGAGCGGAACGCGGCGCGGGTCAGCGCGGCTCCTGCGACCACGGCCAGGGCGAGTAGGGCTGCGAACGCGGCCGCGAGCACAGCCCAGTCGGGCTCGACCACGAGCGGCGGCACCGGGTCGGTCGAGTTCGCGCTGACCGCGAGCGACTCGAGCACGGCCAGCGTCAGCACCGTTCCGATCACGAGGCCGCCGACGAGGCCCGAGAGCACGACCGCCCCCGCGCGGAGGTGGAGGTGTCGCCGCAGTCCCGACGGGCCGACGCCCTGTGTCTCGAGGTCGAACAGCTCGCCGTCCTCGTCGCGCACGTCGACCGCGAGCGTGAGCGCGAGGCCGACCAGCGACAACACGAGCGCGAGCGCCGCGGACGCGGCAAGGATCAGCAGCGAGCCTCGGGCGAGCGGGTCGGCGCGGAGGTCGGCCTCGAGCGCCCGGCGGGAGGTGACCCGCACGGGCACCGGTCCCGCGCGCTCGAGCCGCGGGCCGAGATCCGCCGGGCCCGCGACCCACGCCTCGTCCGCGAGCGCCGAGCCGGGAACAGCCGTGTTCAGGGCGGTCTCGAGCCGGCCCCGGTCGGCGACGACGAAGTCGCCGAAGACGGAGGGGAAGAGCCGCGCCGTGGCCGCGATCCGCACGTTCACGCGCGCTGTGCCGACGTAGACCGGCAGCACATCGCTCCCGGCGGCGCGGGCGAGGGATGCGGAGGCGATCACCGGCACGGCGGCGCCGTCGGTCTGCTGGCGCGGGCGGAGCCGGAAGCCCTGCTCCTGGGTGAGGAGGTAGCGCAGACGGAGCGAGCCGCGAGCCACGGAGCCCGGGGGTCGCGTCCCCTGTGGCCCCACCCAGCTGCGGTAGTCGACAGCGAGCGGACGGGAGCCGCTCGGCCCGACCGTGCTCGGGCGTCCGAGCTCGAGCAGCCCGACGCGGAAGACGTCCAGGCTCGCCGAGCCCTCGGCCGCGCGATGCGAGGCGGTGAACGCCTCTCCCGTCGAGAACTCGACGTTCAGGCCGACGAGGAGACCGCCGGCCGCTGCGGACGGCAGTCGCGCGCGCTGGACGGCCGCGCGCTTCGTGGGCGGCTCCCCGAGGTCGACCACGAGAAAGGCGCCCGCCCGAGCGCGGATGTTCGCCGAGAGGTGGATCGCGTCGCCGCGCACGGTGACGGGCAGCCGCAGCTCGCGGGCACCGGCAGGAATGGGGACGCCCCGCAGAGCGACGGGACTCCCGCCGATCTCTTCCGCCAGCGCCTGCGGCGACCCGTCGGCGAAGTCGTCCCGCCACCGCAACCGGGGGAGCGCCTGGGCCGTCACGCCCAGAACGGCCACCTTCCTGCGCTCGAGCGAGGGCACCTCCCCTTCGCGTCGCACGACGGGAACGCCGTCGAAGCGCGCGGCTACGGCGTCTCCGACGGGCGGCGCGCCCAGGGGCCTGCCCGCAAGCGAGGGGTCGCGGCGCACGACGTAGTCGTGCGGAACGTCGAAGCCCGCCCGGTCGGCCTCGTTGCGGAGCAGCGTCGAGCGGTACGTCGCCGCGAACACGGCGAGGCCGACGCTGAGGCTCACGAACACGACGGCGACCGTCGCCGTGCCCGGACTGCGCGCGAGCGAGAGCAGCGCCAGCCTCGGCCCGAGCCAGCGGTGCGGCGCGACGCGCTCCACGAGCCGGAGGGCTGGCAGCAGGAGCCGCGCGAGCGTCACCGAGGCGGCGAGCGCGATCAGCCCGGGCAACAGCAGGAGCACGAGACCCGTGCCGCTGCTCGTCGCGAGCGACTCGGCGTCCTCGCCACCCGCCGCGAAGGCGACGGCGACGGCCGCGAGCGCGCCCACGCCGGCGACATCGAGAACCGAGAGGCCGCTGCCGGCGAGGGCGACCGGCCTCGCTCGCACGCCGAGATAGAGGACGAGGGTCGCCGCGACGGCGACAGCGACCGCGAGGAGCGCGGCCCGTGGCGAGCCGGCCGAGCGCGCCACGAGCTCCCAGGCGGGCGTGTCGGTGAAGCCGGCGAGCACGAGCGAGGCCGCGGCTCCGAGCACCCAGCCGACGAGTGCGGCCGGAACCGCGACCACGGCCGCCTCGGCGAGCGCGCCGAGCCGGACCTGCCACCACGTCGCGCCCGACCACTCGAGCCGGCGTGCCGAAGCGACGGCGCCGCGACGAAGCCGCGAGGCGGCGAGCAGCACGAAGGCGAGCAACAGGACCACCGCCTGCCCGCCGAGGAGCAGCAGCCGGCGCGACGCGATGCGCGCTCTCGAGTCGGCGTCGTCGAGAGGGGCTGCCGGCGCCTTGACGACGTAGCGGAACGAGCGGGCCTCGAGCTCCGAGCGCACCCCGGCGAGACGGCGGCGGAAGTCGGCCAGCTCCCAGGCCCGGATGTCGCCCCGTCGCAACGGCGAGATCCAGCCGTACGCGCGGAAAGAGAACCCGAGCTGCGGCAGGTGCGAAAGCCCGCCGACACCCTCGGCGAGGAGCAGGCGTCCGCTCGCCGCCGCGCCGACGAAGAATGCTCCCGCCGCTCCGGGCCGGAGCGTGCCGCGTCCCGTGACGCGGAGCCCTGAAGCCGGTGGCGGGCGTGCAGACCCGATCGCCACCACTTCGCAAAGCGCGGCCCGGCACGGCCGCGGCGCCCGGCCCGAGACGACGCGAACAGCGCGCGCGAGCCCGTCGATGGCCCCGACGCGAACGAGCGCGCCGTCCAGACGCGCGTCGCGGTAGAGCATGACGCCGAATGGCGCCTGCACACCGAGCCCTGTTGCGGTCGCGCGCACCTGCCGGTCGAGGGCAGCGCGGTTCTCGTTCGGCCCGAACCACGTCAGCTCGACCGTGCGCTCGGCGGGCGGCAGCTCCTCGACCGACCGTGAGACCGCGCGGTCCTGGACGACGAGGCTCGCGGCCGAGACCGTGGCCAGGGCGCACGCCGCGAGCGCGATCCCGGCGGCGGCCAAGGCGAACGCGCCCGGCCGCGCGGTCACGCGGCGGAGGCCGAGCGCGAGCGGAACGAAGAAAGCGCGTTGCGACACCGGTAAAGTATTTTTGCAGGTGTCGAAGGCGCCCCGCTACGACCTACCGAAGGCCGCCCCGGAGCCGCTCCGGCTCGTGCAGCTGTTCGTGAACACGATCGACATCGAGAACGAGCGCGAATGGCTCCCGGACGCGGCTGCGCTCGAAGCGTGGGCACGCGATCGCGAGCTCGTTCCTACCGCAACGCGGTTCTCGCGCGGCGATCTCCGGCGAGCCGTGGAGTTGCGGGAGGCGTTCCGGGCCCTGCTCCGCGGCGAAGCCGACGCACGCGCCTCGGCGGTCTTCGAGGAGGCCGCGCGCGCGGCGAGGTTCACCGTTGAGCTCGAGCCGGACGGGATGCCCGCGCTGGAGCCGCAGGCACACGGCATCCACCTGCTGCGCGGCCGCCTCGTAGCCGTCGCGGTCGCCGCCATGCTCGACGGCAGCTGGCAGCGGCTGAAGGCGTGCCGCAACTGTCGCTGGGCCTACTTCGACGAGTCGAAGAACCGTTCAGCGCGGTGGTGCTCGATGGAACTTTGCGGCAACCGCCTCAAGACCCGTGCCTATCGGCGGCGCCGCCGGCGAGCTGCATGACCACTTGTCACAAACCGTACGACGCAAACTCGCAATCCTAATCGGAGTCTGAGAACGTAGAGGGTCTACAAGGAGGAACCTATGAAGAAAGCAGTCCTGCTCGTGTTGCTGACCGCATCGCTCGCGGCGACCGCCGCGGCGTTCAGCGGCAGCAGTAACGCGGGCCCTGATCGCGTGAGCGCGGCCGACCGTGCCCAGATCAGATGCGGCAGAACGAGGACGATCGGCGTCGCAGCCCCGATCACCGGCGCGGCAGCGTCGATCGGCTCCCAGCAGCTGCGGTGGGCGAAGTTCTTCGTGTCGCGCTACAACGCGACGCACCGGCGCACGAAGTTCCGGGTCGTCCAGGGCGACACGCAGCTCCCCGACACGGCGCAGGCGATCCAGGTCGCCGAGCGATTCGCCTCGAACTCGAGGATCCTCGGCGTCGTCGGCCCGGCCGGGAGTCAGGAGGTCCAGGTCTCGACGGCATCGCTGAAGGGCTCGGGGCTCGGCTTCGTCTCGGGCTCGGCGACTCGCACGACGCTGACCACGGACAAGACGCGGCGCGGCTTCTTCTTCCGCACGGTCCCGAACGACGACCAGCAGGGGCCGCGTGTCGCGGGCTACATCCGGTCGACCCTGAACGCGACGCGGGTCGTGGTCGTCGACGCGCAGAACAGCTACAGCACGGGCCTCTCCGACACGGTCGAGCAGATCCTGCGCAGGCAGGGCCTGAGCGTCCGGCGCGAGTCCGTGAGCGAGGCGAACACGACCGACTTCTCGTCGCTCGTCGCACGGATCCCGGGCGACACGCAGGTCGTGTACATCCCGTGGCAGCTGGCGCCGAAAGCGCAGCTCTTCGGCCAGCAGCTCCGGGCGGCAGGTAAGAGCGCCCGCCTGTTCGGCTCGGACGGGCTCTTCGACCCGGATAACTTCAAGATCCCGGGCTCGCTGATCTCGTTCTTCCCGATCGACCTGCGGGCGCGGACGATCACCGCCTACCGGCGCGGCCCCGGCCGCGGCTCGAGCGAGCTCTTCGGCCTCCCGAGCCACGAGGCGACGAAGGTCGTCGCGCGGGCCATCGACCGGGCGTGCCGCAACGGCACCGCCACTCGCCGCGAGGTGCGGCTGAACATCGCGCGGACGAACATCCCGAGGGCACAGTCGCTGCTCGGCTTCCCGATCCGCTTCGTCTCGGGCGGCACCTTCCCGCTCGGGCCGGGCGACATGCAGCGCCCCGCCGACTTCGGCATCTACCGCATCCAGCCGAACGGCACCTACGTCCGCGTCGCGTAGCTCGACGCGAATGATGCAACGGAGAGCGGCTCATCCCCCGATGGGCCGCTCTCCGGTCTGACAGATTTCGCCGAGCGGTGGACTTCCCTCTGGCGTTCAACGACCAGCTGTTCGTCCAGCTGACCGTCAACGGCGTGACCCTCGGGAGCCTCTACGCGCTCATCGCGCTCGGCTACTCGATGGTCTACGGGATCCTCAAGCTGCTCAACTTCGCGCACGGCGACGTGTACATGGTCGGTGCGTTCGTGGGCTACGGCGTCCTGAGCGGCCTCGGCGGCCCACTCTCGCCGGATCTCGCGCTGACGCCGTTGATCCTGCTCATGTTCCTCGCCGCGATGCTCGCCTCCGGACTGCTCGGCGTCGCCATCGAGCGCTTCGCCTACCGGCCGCTACGAGAAGCCCCGCGCATCGCGCCGCTGATCAGCGCGCTCGGGGTCTCGTTCTTCCTGCAGAACAGCGTGCTGCTCCTGCTCGGCGCCGACTTCCGCACCTACAACTCGTTCATCCTCGGCTCGCCCCAGCCGGAGATCTTCGAGGCGGGGCCGCTGATCAAGCCGGCGTTCAAGGTCGACGGCGTCAACGTGCAGCGCGTGCAGCTGATGGTGCTGCTCGTGACGCTCGGGCTGATGTTGCTGCTGACGTTGCTCGTCGCGCGCACGCGGATCGGCAAGGCGATGCGGGCGACGGCCTACGACCGCGAAGGCGCCGCGATGATGGGCATCGACGTCGACCGGGTGATCGCATCGACGTTCTTCATGGGCTCGCTGCTCGCCGGCGCCGCGGGCGTCATGTTTGGGCTGCTCTATAGCCAGGTCTTCCACTTCATGGGCTTCCTCGCCGGCCTGAAGGGCTTCACGGCCGCCGTCGTCGGCGGCATCGGGAGCATCCCCGGCGCGATGCTCGGCGGCCTGCTCGTCGGGCTGACCGAGGCGTACGCCGCCGGCTACGTGGGCGGCCGCTGGGCCGACCTGACCGTGTTCTCGATCCTGATCTTCGTCCTGCTCGTGCGGCCGAGCGGCCTGCTCGGCGCCCGGGCGATCCACAAGGTCTGACGTGGAGATCCCGGAACAGACACGCGTCGGCGTCGACGACTGGGTCGCGGAGCACGAAGCGCGCCTCGAACGGAGGCGTGGACTGGCCGGGCTCGTCGACCGCGCCTTCGGCTTCGTGCCCGGCTGGGCGCGGCTCGCGCTCTTCGCGGCCTTCGGCGCGACGCTGCCGCTCTGGATGGAGCGCGGCGACCTCTTCGCGTACGGGATCTTCACCCTGCTTTACTGCCTGCTCGGCCTCGGGCTGAACGTCGTCGTCGGCTACGCGGGGCTGCTCGACCTCGGGTACGTCGCCTTCTTCGGAGTGGGCGCGTACTCGTACGGGCTGCTCTCGTCCGATCACTACGGCATCCACTGGCCCGCGCTCGCATCGATCCCGGTCGTCGTCCTCGGTACCTCGCTGCTGGGCCTCGTGCTCGGCATCACCTCGCGCCGGTTGCTCGGCGACTACCTCGCAATCGTCACGCTCTTCTTCGGCCAGGCGTTCGTCGTCTTCACGAACGCGGCCAACCCGACCGTGCACGGCAAGGGCCTGACCGGCGGGCCGAACGGAATCGCCGACATCGACCCGCTGCGCTTCGTCGGCTACGAGCTCGACTCGCGCAAGCAGCAGTTCTACTTCCTGCTCGGGTCGGTCGTGATCGTGCTCGCCGCGCTGCACTTCCTGAGCGAGTCGCGAACGGGCCGCGCGTGGCGGGCGCTGCGCGAGGACCCGCTCGCGGCGGAGGCGATGTCGATGCCGGTCAACCGTTTGAAGCTGAAGGCGTTCGCGATCGGCGCCGGGATCGCGGGCCTCGCGGGTTGCATCTTCGCGTCGGTGCTGACGGCCGTGACCGCCGGGAACTTCGACCTCCCGATCCTGATCACGATCTACGCGATCGTGATCCTGGGCGGCATCGGCAGCCTGACCGGGGTGATCCTCGGCGCCGTCGTGATCAACGTGTCGTTCCAGTTCCTCGCGCCCGAGAACCCGCAGTCGAACGCGCGGGTGTTGTTCTACGCCGTGCTCGCGCTGCTGATCGTGCTCGCGATCAAGCCGTGGTGGAGGGCGGCGGCGATCATCGGCTCGGTCGCCGTCGTCGGCATCGTGACCCAAGCGATCGTGGCCGCGGTCGCGCCCTCGTGGGCCGGCGGCTCGGTCGTCGAGGGCGGCCGGCTCGGAGGCGTGATCGACAACTGGGTCGTCATTCCCGACGGGCACGGGCGCTTCGGCGACTGGGCGTACGTCGCGCTCGTCGTCAGCGTGCTCGTCTTGACGCGCCTGCCCCGGGAGTGGCGGCCGTTCGCGCTCGTGCCGGTCGTCTACCTGGCGGCTGTCGTCTGGGAGAACTCGTTCGTCGAGCAGCCGGCGGTCGCGCGCTGGATCCTCTTCGGCTCGCTGCTCGTCGCGCTCATGACGGTGCGGCCGCAGGGGCTGCTCGGGACGCCGCGGGTGGAGATCGTCTGATGGCGGGCCGTCTGCTCGAGATCAAGAGCCTCTCGAAGGCCTTCGGAGGCCTGGCTTGTGTGGACGAGCTCGACATGCACGTGGGCCAGGGCGAGATCGTCTCGCTGATCGGGCCGAACGGCGCCGGCAAGACGACGGTCTTCAACCTCGTCACCGGCCTCTACGCGCCGGACAGTGGCGACATCGTCTTCGACGGCGAGAGCATCGCCGGGCTCGCTCCGCACACGATCACGAAGCGCGGGATCGCACGGACGTTCCAGACGCTCCGTCTGTTCCTGAACATGAGCGTGCGGGAGAACGTGATGGCCGCCGCCTACGGGCACACGCGGTCGACCGCCTTGGAGGCGGTGCTGCGGCTGCCGCGCGCCCGGCGCGAGGAGCGTGAGATCGCGGCCATGGCCGAGGAGAAGCTGGCCTTCTTCGGCGAGCGCCTGCGCGGGTACCGGCTCGACCAGCCCGCGTACTCGCTCTCGTACGCCAACCGGCGGCGGCTCGAGATCGCGCGCGCGATGGGCGCGAACCCGCGTCTGCTGCTGCTCGACGAGCCGGCCGCGGGCATGAACCCGGCCGAGACGCTCGAGCTGACGGAGCTGATCGGCCGGCTGCGGAGCGAGGGCGGCTACACGGTGATGGTCATC
>DASQWH010000110.1:0-6516 GCA_035640335.1 Gaiellaceae bacterium
ACGGCTTCCGCGAGCTCGCCCGCCGCAGCGCCGCGCTCGGCCCGCGCACGGCCGCGGTGCTCGAGGGCGGCTACAACCTCTCGACGCTGCCGCGCCTCGTCACCGCGGCCCTCGACGGCTTCGGCTAAAGACCGCCAGACGACGACCGGCCCAGTATGGGGCCGGTCGGTCAGGAGAGAAAGAGCCACCGGAGTCCCTCCCCCCGCCGCTCGGGAAAGAGGAGCTTCGATAGACGAAGTATCGCTCTGAGCAGCCGAAAAAGACATTGCCCGCACATCCCCCACGATGGGTGATTCGCATCACCCACGCCGGGCTAGGTCAGGAGTCGGCGCGCGCCCGGTTCAGCGCCTCGAGCGCTTCGCGCCGAGAGCCGACGCCGAGCTTCCGCAAGAGGCTCTTCACGTGCGAGCGAACCGTGTGCTCCGAGATGAAGAGGCGCTTCGCGATCTCGTCGGTCCCGAGGTGCTCGTCGAGCAGGAGCAGCACTTCGAGCTCGCGCGCGCTCAGCGCCTTGGCGATCGAGTCGGGCACCCCGGCGTCGTGCCCCGCGCCGTCCCGCACGCGCTCGAGCAGTCGCCGGGCAACCTCGCCCGAGAGCGCGGCCTCGCCCTGGGCGACAGCGTGCAGGAACTCGACCAGGCGCTCCGGCGGCTCCGTCTTGAGCAGGTAGCCGGCGGCGCCGCCGCGGATGGAGGCGAGCAGGTTCTCCTCGGTGCCCGAGGCGGTCAGCACGACCACTTCGCAGTCAGGAGCAGCCTCGCGCAGGGTCGGCAGCGCCTCGAGCCCGTTCAGTCCGGGCATAGAGAGGTCGAGCAGCACAAGGTCCGGCTGATGCTGGCGCGCGAGGTCGACCGCTTCGCTGCCGTCGCCCGCCTGCCCGACGACCCCGAAGCCGTGCTGCTGCAGGAGCGCGGCGAGAGCATCCCGCGTGAGCGGGTGGTCGTCGACGATGAGGATCCGCGTGGCCATGGCTGGCTTATCGGCAGCGGGCTTCCTGCCGACAAGAGTGACTATGCGACGGGACGCTAGAGACGAATATCAGGCTTGGCTGTGGGGAGAGGTTCTCCTCTTCGGCCTGCTCGGCGCGGGTCTTGCCCTCTTCGTCGCATACCCCTCGCTCCGCGACACGTACGAGCTGCCAGAGCTCCGGCTGGTCCTCGACACGGCCGTCATGCTTGCGGCGGCGATCGTCGGGGTGCTGGCGGGGATCCGCTTCTCGGTCGAAGGCCGGCGGCTCGACTTCCTGCTTTGCGCCGGTTTCTTCCTCGCCGCGTTCTCGACGTTCGCGTTCTCGATCGCACCGACGTTCGGCGGCGATACGGTGATGCGCTCCGAGGCGTGGGCCGGAATCGGCGCCAAGCTCGTCGCCGCCGGCGTCATTGCGCTCGCCCCGTTCACGCGCGGCCGCGTTTTCCGGCGGCCCCGGACGCTCCTCTGGGCGGTCGCGGCACTCACCATCGTCGAGCTGGCGATCTGGGTCGTCGCCGGCCTGCTCGGCGACACCCTGCCCGCGATGCGGACCGGAGACGACCAGCCGCTGCTGCTGGTGGGCGCGCTCGCGCTGCAGGCGTTGCTCAGCCTGGTCGCGCTCATCGGCTTCGGCCTGCGCTTCCGCCGCGAGGGGCAGGACCTCGACCGCTGGCTCGGGCTCGGTGCTTCCCTCTGGCTCTTCGCCGAGCTGCACTACTTCTTCACGCCGCTCGTCTCGAGCGCCTACGTGTCGCAGGGCGACTTCCTGCGCCTGATGTCGTACGGCGTGCTCCTGACGGGTGTCTGGCGCGCGATCCGCTTCGCCGAGTTCGGCCGCGCCGTGGCCGAGGAGCGCGCACGTGTCGCCCGCGAGATCCACGACGGCCTCGCGCAGTACCTCTTCACGATCTCGACCCAGGCGAGCATGATCGAGGCCGGCTCGCCGCCTCCTGGCACGACCGAGCGGCTGAAGCAGGCGGCAGCGGCGGCCCAGCAGGAGGCGCGCTTCGCGATCCTCGCCCTCTCGTCGGCCAGCGGCAACGCGCCCTTCGATGCGGCCCTCCGCCGCTACGTCGACTTCCTGACCGCAGACGGCGAGCTCGAGGTCGAGCTGGAGATCGACCCGCACCTCACGCTCGCGCCCGACGAGCAGATCGAGGTCTTCCGCATCGTCCAGGAGGGCCTGGCCAACGTGCGCAAGCACGCACAGGCGCGGCGCGCGGAGGTCGTCATCAGCAGCCATGAGGGTCGCCGCGTCGTGCTCGTCCGTGACGACGGCGCCGGCTTCGACGGCCAGGAGCAGCCCGCGGGCCAGGGCCTCAAGAACCTGCGCGCGCGTGCGACGGCGATCGGGGGCGCGTTCACGCTCCGCTCCGAGCCGGGCCGCGGCACCGCGGTCGAGGTCACGCTCCGCGCCTGAGGCTTGAGACAATCGAGGGGCGATGCCCGCCACGGACAACCCGACGTACAAACGCCTCGAGGACCAGATCAGCTGGTACGACGAGCGGAGCAACCTCAACCACCGCCGCTTCAACCTCTTCAAGGGCGCACAGCTCCTCTGCGCGGCGGCGATTCCCGTGGTGGCGACGATCGACTTCCATGCCGGCGTCGCAGCCGCGCTCGGAGCGGCCGTCGTCGTCCTCGAGGGCTTCCAACAGCTCAACCAGTACCAGCAGAACTGGAGCTCGTACCGCTCGACCGCCGAGGCGCTCAAGCACGAGAAGTACCTCTACCTCGCCGGCGCGGGCCCGTACCGGCACGCGAAGCGAGCGGTGCCGCTCCTGGCCGACCGGATCGAGGGCCTCATCTCGCAGGAGCACGCGAAGTGGGTCTCCGCACGCGAGGAGGCGGCGCACGCCCTCGGTGAGTCCGAGGCCGAGCACGCGTAGGGAAGCTTGTCAGCGGTCAGCGGCCGCGCAACACTTCGAGCCGTGACCCAGGAGCCGCCCCGGGGCGCGTTCTCGATCTTCATCAACTACCGCCGCGAGGACACGGCCGGCCACGCCGGGCGGCTCTACGACGCGCTTGCCGCGCGGTTCGGCGACGACCACGTGTTCATGGACGTCGACGCGATCGACCCCGGCGCCGACTTCACGCAAGTGGTCGAGGAGAGCGTCGGGTCCTGCGACGTGCTGCTCGCGCTGATCGGACGGCGCTGGACGACCACCACCGACCGCGAAGGCCGCCGGCGGCTCGACAAGCCGAACGACTGGGTTCGCGTCGAGATCAAGACAGCCCTCGACCGCCCGGACACGCGCGTCATCCCAACGCTCGTGCAGGGCGCCGAGATGCCCTCGTCCGACGACTTGCCCGCGCCCTTACAGAAGCTCGCCGACCGGAACGCGTTCGAGATCAGGGACAGCCGCTGGCGGTCGGATGTCGACCGGTTGGTCGGCGAGCTCGAGGAGCTGGGCGGGGAACGAGCTCGCCGGCCTGCTACCCGGTCGTACGTGTCGCAGCTGCTGTCGAAGCCTCGACCTCGGTGGCTCGTGCCCGCGCTGGTCGCGACGGCACTCGTGCTGGTCGGCGTGATCGTGGCCGCGCTGATCGCCGCGGGCGACGGAAGCTCGAAAGATCCGGAGCTCGCCCGCTATGTGGGCCTGATCGACGCACGGCTGACGACCTCGGCGCACTCGAAAGGCGACCTGAACGCGCTCATCAACGACGTGAAGGACGAGAGCCCACTTCCGCGCGCGGTCGCGCTTGACCGCATCGACGCGATCATCAGACAGCGACGCGGACTGCTCGAGGACCTCGCGTTCCAGCCTCCTGAGACTTTTCGCGCCACGCACGAGCTGCTCCGCAAGTCCGTGCAGAGCTCGCTCGACGACGACCTCGCGGTGAAGCACTGGATGGAGGGCTTCTACGCCGGCGCGCCCGACCGCGATGCACGCTTCGCCGAGGTCGGACGGCTGAGCACGATCGCCTCGCAGCAAAAGACGCAGTTCCTCGACGAGTACAACGAGCTGCGCGAGGACAAGCTCGGCCTGACCGAGACGAGACCGGCGTACTGAGGCGTGCCCGACGGCAGGATCCCGTTCAGGCTCCGGATCGGCGTGACGGGCCACCGCACGCTGGCCGACGGCGACGAGCTCGCACAGAGAGTCCGCGAAGCGCTCGACCGCATCCGGTCGCACGTGCCCGCGACGGCGACGACGCCGGTTCTGCTGACCGTCGTCTCGCCGCTTGCAGAAGGCGCCGACCGCCTCGTCGCGCGGGAGGTCCTCGCCCAGGACGGCGCGGTTCTCGAGGCTCCGTTACCGCTGCCGCGTGAGCAGTACCGCCGCGACTTCGCGACCGCGTCGTCGCAGGAGGAGTTCGACGAGCTTCTCGCACGCGCGACAGTCATCGAGCCGGAGGAGCCGACCGAAGCCGAGGACGGATACGCGCAAGGCGGCAGGTACGTCGTCGACCGTAGCGACATCCTGCTCGCGCTCTGGGACGGGCTGGACGCTCGTGGCGAGGGCGGCACGGGCAACGTCGTCGAGTACGCAGAGCAGCAGGAGAAGCCCGTCCTCTGGATTCCCACCGCAGGCGACCACGCGATCGAAGAGCGCGGCGGCCGACTCTCGACGAGGGCCTACGAGTTCCTCGACGCCTTCAACCGCCCGGAGATCCCCGAGCGGGAAAGCGCCGAGCTGCTCGCCAACGTCCGCGAGCGTGATCGCAAGAGCGGCGTCGAGGCGATCCGTGTTCTCGGCCAGGCGGAGGCCGATGCCCTGAGCGCCTGGATCGTCCCCTACCTCGCCCGGGCGGAGAAGCTCGCGATGCGCTTCCAGCGCTGGTTCTACCGTCTGACCGCGGCTCTGTACGTCGCTGCCGCCGCTGCCGTGGCCGTCGTCGCCGTGCAGGAGCTCGTCTTTCACGACTATCCGGAGCTCGTGTGGGCCGAGGTTGCCCTCCTGACGAGCGTTGGAGCCGTCGTCATCTACGGTCGCCGGCGCGGCTTTCAGCGCCGCTGGCTCTCCTACCGCTTCCTCGCTGAACGATTCCGGTCGGGCTACTTTCTCGCCGCCGCCGGGCTCGGCCGCCGCCTCGAAGGCAGCGTGGAGGGCACCCCCGGCAAAGAGCCGGCCGAGGAGTGGGTGCAGCGGGCCTTCAGCGAGGTCTGGTCGAGGCGGCCGGCGGTGCAAGCGCGAAGCGACGTGGAAGGACTGCGCGAGTTCCTCGCCGACCGCTGGATCGGGGAGCAGCGCCGCTACTACCGCGCGGCGCGAGAGCGGTTCGACCGGCGCCACCGACGACTCCTGATCGGAATCTATGCCGCATTCACGACGACGATCGTGGCCGCCGTTCTCCATGCGCTCAAGGTCGGCGGGCATGAGGGTGGCGAGGCGGACCTCTACGTGATCCTCTCAGTGACGTTGCCTGCGGTCGGCGCTGCGCTCAGCGGTCTGCTCGCCCAACGGGAGTACCACCGGAACTCGGAGCGCTACGGCTGGATGGAGGAGGCACTCGAAACGGTGGAGCGCCGGATGAGAGCCGCAGACGATGCCGCGGCAGTGCGCAGGCTCGCAGCCGAGGCGGAGACGACGATGCTCCAGGAGAACCGCGACTGGGTCGGCGTCATGCGCTTCCACGACTTCGAGCTGGCCTGACGCCCAAACAGGCATAGAGTTGCCACCGTGGACATCGGCTCGGTCCTGAGCGAGGCCTGGGACCTCTACAAGCGCTTCCTGTGGCGCTTCTTCCTGACCGCGCTCGTCGTGTTCGTCGTCCTCGACCTCTTCTCGGCACTCGCCGACGCCGCCGCCGAGGACAGCCTCCTCGCTGGGTTCTTCTGGGGCCTCGTGGCGGCGGTCGTGACGGTCATCGGCTACGTCCTCGTGCAAGGCGCGCTCGTCGTCCTGGCGAGCGACGCGCGCGACGGCCGCGCGGACCGCAGCTTGGTCGACACGTACGGGGCCGTCTGGCCACGGCTGCCCGCGCTCATCTCGGCAGGCGTGATCGCGGGTGTGCTCATCGCCATCGGCCTGCTGCTGCTGATCGTGCCGGGGCTGTACCTGCTCACGATCTGGTCGATGATCGTCCCTGCGATCGTGCTCGAAGGGCGGTCGGCGGGCGATTCGTTCGGCCGCTCGCACGACATCGTTCGCGGCAACGGCTGGAACGTCTTCGGGCTGATCGTCGTCGTCTTCTTGATCGTGGTCGTCGCCCTGACCGTGATCCGGCTCATCTTCGCGCCGCTACCGGACTTCCTCGACGCGTGGGTCGGCTCGCTCGTCGCGCACAGCCTGACCGTTCCGTTCGTCGCAGCGGTTCTGACGACGGCGTACTTCCGGCTGACCGCGGAAAATAGAAAACCCCCGCATTAGCGGGGGCTTTCGTTAGCAGGCCTGTAAGCCGGATTCTGTCGAGGGTGACCATCCCTCTGGGCCGCCGGTCTCCCGACGACTCGAGCGGCACACCCGGCTCCTACGCGGGCCGCGTCACTGGAGCCTGTTTTGCCTTGCACCGGACGGGGTTTGGCCAGCCGCCGTGTCACCACGGCGCTGGTGAGCTCTTACCTCACCTTTTCACCCTTACCTTCGGCGTCTCCGGAGAGCA
>DASQWH010000111.1:0-6613 GCA_035640335.1 Gaiellaceae bacterium
CGAGCCGGCGATGAGCAGCGTGCTCGGCGCGATCAACGAGGCCGGCGCGTACCTGCTCGGGCGGCGTACGTACGAGATCTTCGCCTCCTACTGGCCGAACGCGCCGGAGGAGGAGCAGGTGATCGCGGAGCCGCTGAACACGAAGCCGAAGCACGTCGCGTCCAGAACCCTCTCGGGGCCGCTCGATTGGCAGAACTCGACCGTGCTGGAGGGCGACGTGGCCGATGCGGTGGCCGCGCTGAAGCAGGAGGACGGCGGCGACATCCACGTGATCGGCAGCCTCGACCTCCTCAGGACCCTGCTCGAGCACGACCTCGTCGACGAGTTCCGGCTCATGATCGATCCAGTCGCGCTCGGCGGTGGCAAGCGTCTGTTCCCCGACGACGGGACGATGCGGTCGTTCCGGCTCGTCGACAGCCAGGTCACGACCACGGGCGCGATCCTGGCGACCTACAGCCGCGCCGAGGGCTGATCAGTGCGGGCGAATCTCATAGCCGTCGTCGGTGATCCGTGCATGCGGAAGCTCGTGTGCGTTTCTCCACGTCGGGTGTTCGCGTGACTATGGCAGAGGCGCTCCACTGAACGAGTCCCAGCTCATCGCGTTGCCGTCGTCGACGGCGGGCGTCCCCTTCTTGCGCGGCACGCTGACCTTGGCGGTCGTGTCGCCGCTCGGCCCGGCGCTGCCGGAGCAGGTGCCGCCATTGCCATCGGAGACGGAATATGCGATCCGGTAGACGCGGCCGTTGAACCTCGAGTTGGCCTCCGAGCGCACGCGAACCTGGTTCGAGTTCGCTCCGACCGATGTGAGCGCGGCGTCCGGGAACGTGTCGTCGCCGAGACCGGTTACGTATTCGTCTTGCGTCACGCCGTCGATCGTGTAGCTGAGCGTGTCGCCGTCGGGGTCAGTCGCGTCGGAGAGCGTGATCAGAGCGAGCTTGTCCCGCATTTGCACAACCATCCCAGGTGTAACCGTGACGGCAGAGCAGTCCGGAGGCCGGTTTGGCGGCCCCAATATCGCCAGGTTCTGATACTGGCCGGCCGCGATCGCTGTGACGCCACTTGCCGCCTCCGGAGGCACGGTGCACTCCCCGACCGCGAAGCCGCAGCCCCAGGAGATCACGCTGCCCTGCTTCAGAGCGAGGGTGTGGTAGAAGCCGCCCGAGATCGCAGTTACGCCGCTCACCGCTTCAGGTGGGACGTCGCATTGCCCAGCGTTGTAGCCGTCCCCGCAGCCCCAGGCGACTACGCTGCCATCCCGCTTCAGCGCGAGGCTGCTGTAGTCGCCAGCGGCAATCGCTGTCACGCCGCTTGTCGCCTCGGGCGGGACGTTGCACTGGCCGACGTCCAAGGCGCAACCCCAGGCAATCACGCTCCCGTCGTGCTTGAGTGCGAGGCTGTGAATGGAACCGGCCGCGATCGCCGTCACCCCGCTCGAGGCTGCGGCCGGGACGGTGCACTGCCCGCCATCTGCGCCGTCACCGCACCCCCAGGCGATCACGTTGCCGTCCTTCAGACCGAGGCTATGAGAGAACCCAGCCGCGATCGCCGTCACTCCGCTGGTAGCTGAAGGCGGGACAGTGCACTGCCCAACGTCAAAGCCGGTACAGCCCCAGGCGACCACGCTGCCATCCTGCTTCAGCGCGAGGCTGTGAGCATATGCGGCCGCGATCGCCGCTACTCCATTTGAAGCTGCGGCCGGAACTGTGCACTGTCCGAAGTCGAATCCGCCACCGCAACCCCAGGCGACCACGCTGCCATCCTCCTTCAGCGCGAGGCTGTTGTAGTCACCAGCGGCGACGGCCATCACTCCACTCGTTGCCGAAGCTGGCACGGTGCATTGCCCGAAATCGGCGCCGTCAGCGCACCCCCACGTGATTACAGCTCCGGGCGCAGTCGCGCGCGCCGCGCCCGCCGGAAGAAGCAGCCCGACGATCAGCGCTCCAAGCGCGCACGTTCGGAGAAACCACATCCGTCCTACCAAGAAGCTCATCTCCGCCTCCTCTCCGTCCCAGGGAAGGAAAGAGCAGACGCCCCGATTCCACGCAACAGATCCCGAAACTCGGCGCCCTTGCGGTGCGCCTCGATTCTCCTCCTCGCCACGAAGCATTACAAGGCGCGATCGAAAGGCTGATCGTCCGAAAACCAGCCCCGACCTGCCTCCTCGAACGATGGAGCTAGCCGGACTCGAACCGGCGACCTCCTGGGTGCGATCCAGGCGCTCTCCCAGCTGAGCTATAGCCCCGCGCGACTCAGTGTAGCGGCGCGGGAATCGGGCCCTCCTGCGCCGCCGGGCGGTCTGCCTGCTGGAGAAGCGTCAGCGCTGCGAGAGGAAAGACGAGTACCGAAACCAGGCCTGCGGCGACGAACGCCGTCGCGGGGCCGCCTGCGATGAGCCCGAGGTCCATGCCGATCCGGGTCGC
This sequence comes from Gaiellaceae bacterium, assembly GCA_035640335.1. Lineage (GTDB taxonomy): Bacteria > Actinomycetota > Thermoleophilia > Gaiellales > Gaiellaceae > VAXT01. The sequence goes on from DASQWH010000111.1 coordinate 2,421, forward strand.
CACGACGATGAATCCGAGCGACGTCGCCTGGAGCAGCCCCGCCGCCGCGGCCGGTCGGGCGCCCAGCGACGGCCGGTAGAGCAGCGCCGGCAGTGCCCGCGCCACGAGCAGCAGCGCGACGAAGATCGGGACAAGAGCGAGCGTCGCCGGATCGCCTAGGACGGCGCGGGCGTCGAAGGCCATGCCGCTCGAGACGAAGAAGAACGGGACGAAGACGCCGAAGCCGATCTCGGACAGCTTCTCGTGGAAGTGCGTGTGCGTCATCGCGTCGTCGCGGTCGGCGAGCTTGAGCACGGCGCCTGCGACGAAGGCGCCCAGAATGGCCTCGAGGCCGAGCCGGTCGGCCAGAACGACGAAGCCGAGCAGGAGCAGGAACGCGCCGCGTACCCTGATCTGCGCCGTCGTGTCCTGCAGGCGGACGAGGGCGTCGGACACGCGCATCGACCGCGCCGCCCCGGCAACCGTAAGGCCGACGGCAGCGACGAACACGCCGAAGGCGGCGAGCAAGGTCAGCCTCGCGCCGAGCCCGGCGTGGCCCGAGAAGAACAGCGACAGCAGGATAATCGTCCCGACATCTGCGATCGAGGCGCCGGCGAGCACCGTCTGCCCGAACGTCGTCATCGATTCACCCGCGTCCTCGAGGACGGAAATCACGATCCCGAGCGACGTGGCCGAGGCAATGATCGCGATCAGGAGCGGCGATTCGACGAGCCCGACGGCGTCGAGCACGACTGCCAACGAGATCGCGAGCGCGAAGGAGAGGACGAAGCCGCCGGCGCTGAGTCGGAGCAGACGGCCCCGGAGACGGTGGAGGTCGAGCTCGAGCCCGGCGAGCAGGAGCAGGAAGGCCAAGCCGATCAGCCCGAGAAGCCGGACCGGCTCGTCCAGCTCGGCCCAGTCGAGCACGGACGGGCCGATCGCGATGCCGAGCACGATCTCGAGGACGACGGGCGGGAGCCGGAGCCACGGAACGAGGCCGACGGCGAGCGGTGCTGCAAACGCCGCCGCACCGACGAGCAGCAGGCTCGTGAGCTCAGGCCGCAACCGCCACCCGCGCCTGCTCCGCCGCCGCCTTGATGCCCTCGCCAAGGCTCGGATAGGTGTGATGGATCTCCGCGAGGTCGTCGACCGTCACGCCCATCCTCAGTCCGACGGCGAGCGCCTGGACGATGTCGCTGGCGTTCCGATTCACGACGTGGATCCCCACCACGCGGCCCGAGCCACGCTCGAAGACGAGCTTGTAGAGCCCGTGCTTCGAGTCCGTGTACTGCGCACGCGTCACGGCGGTGAGTGGATGGGTCGCGACGTCGACGTCGAGACCGGCGTCGCGTGCCTCCTGCTCGGTCATGCCGACGCCGGCCAGCTCGGGGTCGGTGAAGATCGCGGTCGGCAGCACCTCGTAGTCAGCCTCCGGTGCACGGTCCGTGAACATGTCCTCGACCGCGAGGCGCGCCTGGTACTGCGCGATCGGCGTGAACTGCGCGATCCCGGTGACGTCGCCCGCCGCCCAGATGCCCTCCGCCGTCGTTCGCAGGTGTCCGTCCACCTTGATGCCGGCCTTCGTTTGCTCGACGCCGGCGCGCTCCACCTCGAGCTCCTCCACGTTCGGGACGCGACCCGCCGCGAGCAGGATGCGACTCACGCGCAGCTCGCGCTCGCCGCCGCCGTCGCGCGGGGCGAGCACCGCGACGACCTCGTCGCCCTCCTGCCGCACGGAGCCGACGAAGGTGTTGAGGACGACCTCGATCTCCTCGTCCTCGAACGCGGCAGCGACCTCAGCCGCCGCGTCGTAGTCGTCGCGAAACGCGATCCGGTCGACGGCGTCGACGATCGTGACCTTCGTGCCGAAGCGGGAGAACGCCTGACCGAACTCGAGCCCGACCGCGCCGCCGCCGACCACGAGCAGCGACTCGGGGAGCTCGGTGAGCTCGAGAGCGGAAACGTGGTCGAGCCAGTCGATCTCCTCGATCCCCTCCACCGGCGGCACCGCCGTGCGCGACCCGGTCGCGATCAGAATCCGCTCGCCGGTAAGACGGCGGTCTCCGACCCGAACGGTCCGTGCGTCCTCGAACGAGGCGACGCCGTCGAAGATGTCGTAGACGGCCGTCAGACGCTCGCGCCACTGCTCCTGCGTCGACCTGATGGCATCCTTGCGCGCCTTGATCTTCGCGAGGTTGGCGCGGGCCGGGCCGACCTCGATGCCGATAGTCGCTGCGAGATCGTCGATGTCGTGCATCAGCTCTGCCGCGACGAGGTAGGCCTTTGTCGGACGGCAGGCGACGTTCGGGCAGCTGCCGCCCCAGCGCGTGCGCTCGACCATCGCGACGCGGGCACCGTGCTCCTTCGCAGCCTTCTCGGCGCCCGAACGGGCCGCGGAGCCGGAGCCGATCACGACCAGGTCATACGTCTCGGGGTTCATGGGATCTCCTCGCTTTCTCTCTCTGCATCAGTCGCACCCGCGCGGCTCGGCGTTACAGCTGCACGATCGCAGGCCGCGGGATGCCTGACGAAGTCTCGAGCTCGCCGAGATCGGGTGTGCGGGTGACGACGTCGACGCCATCGGCGGTGACGACCGCGGTGTCCTCGGACTTGCCGCCGCCGGTGATCGACGGGTTCCAGGCGACGGCGCACGCCTCCGGAAGACGTGTCCTCTCTCCCGGTACGGCGAACACCTCCCGGCCGCGATAGCCCGTGATTCCGCCCTGGTGGTGACGGCGCCACTCGTCTGCGAACCCATGCTCCTCGTACGCGCGTGCGGCGGTCTCCAGGACCTCGCCGGTGGTCGTGGCCGGGCGAGAGCGCGCCAGCATCGCGGCATCGATCTCGGCGGAGGCCTGGACGAGGTCGACCAGCCCGCGCGGCGGTGGCCCGAACGAGACGATGCGGGTCAGCGAGACGTGGAGGCCTTCGCGTTCGCCGGTCACGGCGAGCAACGCGTGCCGGCCAAGTCGCCCATCGGTCGGAAGTGGATGCCGGTGCACGCGCTGCCGCGCCTCCCCGGCAACGAGCACCACCGGCACCGTGAAGCCAAGCGCATGGAGCGCGCCCGTGAGCGCTCCGGCGACGTCGAGCTCGCGCTGGTCGGGGCGCAACTCGACGACGACGTCCGACACGGCGCCGGCGGCGGCTCGTCCGGCCGCCCGGTACCGGACGAGCTCTTCGGGCCCGAGCGCGATTCGCAGAGCACCCAGCCCCGCGCCCGTCTCCGTGAGCCCGTGTCCCTCGAACCACGGGAACGCCCGGAGGGCGTAGCCGAGCTCCTCGAAGCGCTCCTCTGCGCGGACGCGTGGTTCCTCGATGTCGGCGAAGAGGACGGTCGCGCTCCTGTCCTCCAGCACGACGGTGTAGTCGCTCCCGCCCGCCGAGACGGGCCGCCCGCGCCCGCAGAGGAGCCACCGGACGTCCGCAGGATTCGGCGTCACGAGCCGCCCGCCCGAGACCTCGAGCGCGAGCGCGCGTTTCCGCGCGGCCTCCGGGCTCACGCCGTGGCAGGCTCCGCGGATTCGGCGAACGTCATCGACAGCTCCGGCGCGTCGAGCGCCGCAGCGGCGTTGATGATCCCGAGGTGCGAGAACGCCTGCGGGAAGTTGCCGAGCATCTCGCCGGTGTGCGGGTCGATCTCCTCAGCGAGCAGGCCGACGTCGTTGCAGAAGCCGAGCAGGCGCTCGAAGAGCGCACGCGCCCGCTCCACCTGACCGGCGCGCGCCAGGCACTCGACGAGCCAGAACGAGCAGATCGCGAAGGTGGCCTCGTCGCCGGGCAGCCCGTCGACGCCGTCGGCCACGTAGCGGTAGACGAACCCGTCCGCGGAGAGCTCGTCCGCGATCCGCTCCGTCGTCGCGCGCGCGCGAGGATCGTCGTGTGGCACGAAGCCGACGATCGGGATCATCAGGTTCGACGCGTCCAGCGTCTCTGAGCCGAAGAACTGGACGAACGCCTGCGTTGCCGGATCGACGCCCTCACGCTCCACGAGCGCGCGGAGCTCGTCGCGGGCGGCCCGCCAGCCGTCGAGGTCGCCTTCCCGCCCGTCGAGCTCGGCGAGCTTGACGAGCCGGTCGAGCGCGACCCACGCCATCACCTTGGAGTAGACGAAATGCCTCGGCTCGCCGCGGATCTCCCAGACGCCCTGGTCCGGCTCGCGCCAGAGCTCGAGGACGGCCCCGCCCACCCGGGTAAGGAATTCCCAGAACAGC
>DASQWH010000112.1:0-4517 GCA_035640335.1 Gaiellaceae bacterium
AAGCAGGTCGAGGACCCCGAGCTCGGGATGGACATCGTCGACCTCGGGCTGCTCTACGACGTCGAGGTCGAGGGCTCGAAGGTGAAGGTCATCCACAGCCTCACGTCGATGGGTTGCCCGGCCGGGCCGATGATCCAGGAGGGGATCCACGACGTGGCAGCCTCCGTTCCGGGCGTCGACGACGTCGAGGTCGAGCTCGTCTGGGATCCGCCGTGGACACCGGACAAGATGTCCGATGACGCGAAATTCATCCTCGGCTTCGGCTAGGCCGCTCGGCTAACGGTCGGCGTGTGGACCGGTCAGTTCAGACGGATGCCGGGCTCAGCCCGTCATCCTGGAGACGGCGCCGCAAGCGGCGCCGTGGCTAGATCTGGAGCCGGAAGAGCAGGATCTCGCGCGGCGGCTTGCGTGAGAGCATCGTCACGGTCAGCGAACCGCGCACGTTGTCGTACAGGCCGGTGCCGCCGATCACGGCCAGCTCGTAGAACTGCCTGAACGTGACGGCGCCCATGACGACGATCTTGCCCCTCGGCAGGGTGTACGTCCCGCTGCACTGCCGCGCGTAGCTCGACGTGAACGTGCAGACGAGGTCCGAGTGGCCGATCGCGCGCGAAGAGATGCCACGGTTGTAGACGAGCTGCCGGGAAACGACGAGGTCCCCAGGGCCGCGGCCGCGTGCTCCCCGGTCGATGAACTGAGCCTGGATCCCGAGCGTCGTGACCCGGATCGTGCCCGGCTTGTCGAGCGCGGCCGAGTCGCGAGTGGTCACCCCCGCGACGAGCGCAATCCCGGCGATTGCCGTGACGATGACGAAAACCTTGCGCATCTCGATTCCCCCTTCTTACGACTCCGCGAGCCGATGTCCTCGCGGCGCTACCCCTTCACCGCCGTTTGCGCCGGGAAGCTCGACCCAGAAAGTCGTGCCTTCGCCCTCAGAGCTGTCGAAGCCTATCCGTCCGCCGTGCGACTCGACGATGTCGCGCGAGACTGCGAGCCCGAGGCCGGTGCCGCCGATGCCGCTGCCCGCCATCTCGCCGCGGAAGAACTTCGTGAAGATCCGGCCTTGCTGGCTCTCGGGGATGCCGACGCCCTCGTCACGGACGCGCACGTGGACGGCGCCGCCGTTGCGCTCGGCGGCGAGCTCGACGGTGCCTCCTTCGGGCGAGTACTTGATTGCGTTCGAGAGCAGGTTGCCGATCACCTGGCGCAGGCGAGCAGGATCGCCACGGACCTGCAGCGGCCCAGACGGGACGTCGACTCTGACCTCGTGGTTCTTGCTCTGGCCGCGGTAGAGCTGCGCTTCCTCGCGCAGGAGGGCCGACATGTCCAGCAGCTCGTCGGCCAGCTCGAAACGGCCCTCCTCGATGCGGCGCACGTCGAGGAAGTCGTCGATCAGCTCCGAGAGGCGTCGTGCCTGCGCGTCGATGATGCCGAGGTAGTGACGGCGCGTCTCGGAGCCGAACTCGCGCGTCAGCAGGATCGACGTGAAGCCGAGGACGCTCGCCAGCGGCGTTCGCAGCTCGTGGGAGACGGTGTTGACGAGCTCGGACTTGAGGCGCTCGCTCTCGCGCAGGCGCGCGTTCTGCGCCTCGAGCTCGGTGCGGGCGGCCGCGAGCCGCTCGGCCATCTCGTTGAACGCCCGCGTCAGCTCGCCGACCTCGCCGGGACCGCCTTCCTCGAGGCGGGTCGTGAGGTCGCCCTCGGCGAAGCGGGTCGCGCCGGCGGCGGCCTCGCGCACGGGCCGCGCGATGGAGCGGGCCAGGTAAAGGCCGAAGAGCACGGTCAGTGCCGCCGAGGCGGCAAGGCCGGCGACCCCGAACGCGACCGCGCGTTCGGCGCTGTCGGCGGCGTTTGCGGTGCGCTCTGCCCCGCGGGCGCGCTCGACCCGGAGGAACCGTTCGAAGGCCCCGCGTATCTCGTCGATGCGCTTCCGCCCTTCGATCTCGGTTGCGGCACGGGCTGCGGGACGGCCGCCCGTCTGCGCGATGACGACGACGAGATCGGCGTGCTCGTTCAGGTAGTAGTCGATGAGCTTGACGATGTTGCGAGCGCGCTGCGCCTGCCTCGCGTCCATCGTCTTCGTTACTCGCTGGAAGTCCTTCAGCTGCGCGGGAAGCTCTCTGCGAGCAGTGCGGTATGGCGTGAAGAAATGTGCTTGGCCCGTGCGCACGTATCCACGTAGGCCGCTCTCGACGTCGAAGACGATGTTCTCGAGCTCGAGGGCGCTGCGCGTGACCTCCTTCGACTGCGCTTCCTCATCCGTTGTCTCCTTTAGCGTGGCGACGGCGACGATTAGCGCGACGAAGACAGCCGCGACGATGACGGCAAGCGCCGCGCTCGCGGCTAAGAGGCGGCCCTCGAGGGAAAGGTTGGGGAAGCGCGGGGCCTTCATGCGACGAGCATCTCCTCGACGGCGTGCCGCAGGTCGTCGGGGTCGAACGGCTTCGTGATGAAGCTCGTCGCGCCGGCGGCGACGGCCGCGTCCTCCGTGTCGTTCCACGCCGTCATGACGAGGACCGGGATCGAGCGCAGCGTCTCGTCCTCCTGCAGCCGCTGCAGCACCTCGAGGCCGCTCAGCCGCGGCAGCATCAGGTCGAGGACGATCGCGTCCGGGTGGAGATCGCGCGCGAGCTCGACGGCGAGGAAGCCGTCGCTTGCCTCGGCGAAGCGGTAACCGCCGGCCAGCGACGCTCGCACGAGCTCGCGAAGCGTCGGCTCGTCGTCGCAGATCAGGATCGTCTTGTGTTCGTTCATCCGCGGCACGGTTCGAGGCCTCCTACGTTGTACCTCTGCCGCCGCAGTCGCGCCGGGGCGTTCCGCTGGGCGATCAGAAGATAGCGCCGGAGAACACGGTTATTGGGCGCGGAAACGCCGAAGAACGACACGTTCCCAGATATCGACAGGGCCGCCGGCTTCCTGAATGCGCGTCTCGACCGCCGCGGGCACGCGGCATCCGTCCCAGTCGTTCGCCGCCTCGATCAGCTCGGCACCGGAGTCGAAGCGCTCGAGCCAGTCGAACTCCAGCTCTGCCTCGGGCGTGAACAGCCCGGCGGCGATCGTCTCGGCGAGGCGGGCTTCGGTCGCGGCGACGGTCTCCATGAACTCTGCGTCGTCGAAGTCGCCGAGGCTCACTCCGTCGATTTCCGCCCGCGCCGACGGCGGCACCGGATGCATGTCGAGCAGAACGCCGCCGGGCGTGAGGCTGTCGTGGATCCGGCGCAGGGCGTGCACGACGCCCTCAACGGCGATTCATCACAACGACCAGCTGAGGAACGCGATGTCGAAGCGCGGCGGCGGGATCTCCAGGGCCTCCATCTCGGCGACCCTGAACGTGATCGAGTCCTCCAGCCCGCGCGGGATCGCCGCACGCGCGTCGGCGATCAACTCCTCGTCCGGGTCGACGCCGAGGACGGACTCGGCGTCGTGCGCAAACAGCCAGGTCATGCGACCGTCGCCGCACCCGACCTCGAGGACTCGCCGTCCCGTGAAGTCGACCAGCTCTGCGAGCACGCGCCTTTCGACGCGTTCGGCATCTTTGACCGAGCCCACGCCGGCGATTCTCGTCTCTCTTCGTGGGTATGTTCAAGCCATGCGGCCGGTGATCGGGATCACCACGTACGCAGAGGAGGCGAGCTGGGGCGGCTGGACGGAGCCGGCGGCTTTCACGCCGCTCAGCTACGTCCGCGCGATCGAGCAGGCGGGCGGCCGGCCGCTGCTCGTGCCGCCTAGCCCGAACGCGATCGAGGAGACGCTGGCGGCGCTCGACGCGATCATCTTCTCCGGCGGCGGCGACCTCGACCCGGAGACCTACGGCGCGGAGCCGCATCCGGAGACCGGCGACGTGAGCCCGGAGCGGGACCGCGCCGAGCTGGCGCTGCTCGAAGCGGCGCTCGCGCGAGACATGCCCGTCCTGGCCGTCTGCCGCGGGAGCCAGCTCCTGAACGTGGCGCGGGGCGGCGATCTCGTCCAGCACCTGCCCGAGCTCGTCGGCCACGACGACCACCGGCACACGCCGGGGGCGATGGCCGACCACGACGTGACCCTAAAGACGGAGACCAAGCTCGGCGAGGTGCTCGGCGACCGCGCGCCCGTCAAGTCGTCGCACCACCAGGGCTTCGGGCGGCTCGGCGAAGGCCTCCGGGAGGCCGCGTGGGCCGAGGACGGCACCGTCGAAGCGCTCGAGGACCCCGCGCAGCGGTTTGCGCTCGGAGTGCTCTGGCACCCCGAGGAGGGCGAGGACTTCGCGTTGTTCGAGGCGCTCGTCGCGGAGGGCAAGGCCTACCGCGAGCAGCGACTCAGCCGGGAATCCTGAGCACGATCTTGCCGAGCTGCTCGCCGCGCTCCATGCGCTCGTGCGCGGCGGCCGCCTCCGCGAGCGGAAAGACCTCGTCGACGATCGGCTTGACCCGGCCCCTCGACACGAGGTCGTAGACGGCCTCGAAATCCTTCCGCGTCCCCATCGTCGAGCCGAGGACCGTCAGCTGCTTCCACCAGATGCGGTGCAGGGCGGCCGGCGG
>DASQWH010000113.1:0-3405 GCA_035640335.1 Gaiellaceae bacterium
CGGCCGCGCTCGCGCTCCTCGTCGCGCGCGCCACCCGGCGCGCCCTCCTCCTCTTTGTCCTCGTCGACCTCCTGCGCCGCCCCGCCCTCAGCCTCGGCAGACACCTCCGCGCCCTCGGCCTCGGCGGACACCTGCTCGCCCTCTTCGCCGATGACCGCGATCCGCTTGCCGACCTCGATTTCCTCGCCCTCCTGCGCGAGGATCTTCAGCAGCACGCCGCTCGCGTCGGCCTCGACCTCCTGCGTCACCTTCTCGGTGTCGAGCTCGTAGAGCGCCTCGCCCTTCTCGACGCGGTCGCCCTCGGACTTCAGCCAGCGGACGATCGTGCCCGACTCCATGCCCTGCCCGAGCCGCGGCAGCGTCAGCTCAGTTGCCATTGCGTCCTACCGTTCGCAGGATCGCGTGCAGGACGTCCGCCGCGTGGGGGACGACGTACTCCTCCATCACCGGCGCGAAGGGGAGCGGCGCGAACTTCGCGCCCACGCGCTCGACGGGCGCGTCGAGCCAATCGAACGCCTGGTGCTGCACGAGCGCGGCGATCTCGGCGCCGAAGCCCATCCGCGTCACGGCCTCGTGCGCGACGACGCAGCGGTTCGTCTTCTTGACCGAGTCGACAATCGTGCCCTCGTCGAGCGGCTGCAGCGTGCGCGGGTCGACGACCTCGACCGAGACGCCCTGCTCCTCGGCCTGCTGCGCCGCGGCCAGCGACTCGTGGACAAGCCGGCCCGTAGCGACGACGGTCACGTCCTCGCCTTCGCGGTGGACGCGCGCCTCGCCGATCGCGATCGGCTCCAGTTGCTCGGGCACCGCCTCCTTGAGCCCGTAGAGCGTGCGGTGCTCGAAGAAGACGACCGGGTTGTCGTCGTAGATCGCCGACCAGAGCAGGCCGCGGACGTCGGTCGGTGTCGAGGCGAAGACGACCTTGAGCCCCGGGATGTGGACGAACCAGGCCTCGAGCTGCTGCGCGTGCTGCGCGCCCGGTGACCACCCCGCGCCGCCCTGGGTGCGGATCGTGAGCGGCACCTTCACCTGCCCGCCGGACATGTAGCGATGCTTCGCGGCCTGGTTGACGATCTGCTCGGCCGAAAGCGTCATGAAGTCCTCGTACATGACCTCGACGACGGGGCGCATTCCCTGCATGGCTGCCCCGATGCCGGTGCCGACGATCGCCATCTCCGAGATTGGCGTGTTGCGCACACGCTCCGGACCGAACTCGTCGAGCAACCCCTGCGTGACGCCCATCGAGCCGCCCATCTCGGCGATGTCCTCGCCCATGATGAAAACGTCGTCGTCCTGGCGCATCGCCTGCGAGAGAGCGTCCCGGACCGCCTCGCGGTAACTCAGCTCAGGCATCCTGACGCTCCTGCCCGGCCGCCGCTCCCGCCGGGCGGAGCCCGGCTCCGCGGCGGCCTGGAGCCGCTGACCGCACGCGGTTCTCCGGGGCCGTATCCGAATACTGTCCCCTCCGGCCGCGCACGGCCAGCGGCTCCCCAGGAGCGTCAGGCATAGATGTTCTTCAGGGCGTCCTCGGGCTTCGGGTCGGTGCCCGCCTTCGCGAACTCGACGGACGCCTCGACGAGCTCGTGCGCCTCGCGGTCGGCCTCCTCGAACTCCTCGTCGGAGAGCTTGAGTCGCTCGCGGAGCTTCTCGATCGGGTCCTGCGTCTCGCGCAGCTCCTTGACCTCGTCCCTCGGCCGGTAGACCTGCGGGTCGCCGATGTAGTGGCCCGTCAGCCGGTACGTCTCGAGCAGGAGGAAGACAGGGCCGTGGCCATCGCGGGCGTGGTCGAGCGCCGCATGGGCGGCCTGGTAGACCTCCTCCACGTCCTGTCCGTCGGCGCGGATCGCCTCCATACCGAAGGCGCCGGCGCGCTTCGTGAGGTCGTCGATCGGCATGTGCTGGCTCGCGGGCGTCGACTCGGCCCAGCGGTTGTTCTCGCAGACGAAGATGGCCGGAACCTGCCAGAGCTGCGCCAGGTTGAGCGACTCGTGGAACGTGCCGATGTTCGTCGCCCCGTCGCCGAAGAACGCGACCGCGACGCGCGGCTCCTGGCGGAACTTGAAGGCGAGAGCGGCGCCGACCGTAGCCGGCAGGCCCCCGCCGACGACAGCGTTCGCGCCGAGGTTGCCGCGCTCGACGTCGTAGAGGTGCATCGAGCCGCCGTAGCCGTGCGACGTGCCCTCGAGCTTCCCGTACAGCTCGGCCATGAGCTCGTTCGGGTGCGTGCCCTTCGCGAGCGTGTGCCCGTGCGCTCTGTGCGTCGACGCGATGACGTCGCCCTCCTCGAGCGCGCGGCAGACGCCGACCGCGCACGCCTCCTGCCCGATCGCGACGTGCAGGAAGCCGGGCAGCTCGCCCGCCCGGAAGCGCTCCTCGACCTTCTCCTCGAAGCGGCGGATGAGGAGCATCTCGCGGAAGAACTCACGCAGGAGGTCCTCGGAGACGGCGCCTTTCTTCTCGACCTTGACCACTTTCGCCTGAGTTTATGCTCCGGCTCATGCGCCTCGTCGAGCAGTGGCGGGAGATCCTGGGCGAGCTGCCGAGCGGCTGGGGACGAGCACAGCTCCGCCTGACGCTCGAGGACGCGGGCGACGGTGCGCGGGCGGCCGCGGTGCTCGCGCCGGTGACGCCGGCGCGGCGCGGAACCGTGCTCAACTTCTACGCGGCGCGGCGCGAGTCCGGCGCGCTGCCGGAGCTCGTCATGCGCCTGCTCGCGCGTCTCGATCGGGAGGGCATCCGCGGCCGGCTCGAGCTCCTTCGCACCGACGAGGGCGAGGTCGAGGCGGCACTCGTCGAGCAGCCGGTTCGCTCGACGCTCGCCGCCGAGTGGGACGAGCTCGTCGGCGCGTTGCCGCCGGACTGGAGCGATCTCTACGGCGAGATCGAGCTGACCTCGACGGACTATCTCGAGCGGGCGGCGCTGCTCCTGGCGCCGGTGAACCCGGCGCGCTACGGCGGGCCCGTGGGCTTCCGGTTCCGTGTCGCGCGCCGATTCGGGTATGGAGCGTCGCCGGAGATGACGCGGCGCTGCCTCGAGCGGCTTGACCAGGAGGCGATCCGCGGGCACGTGCGGATCCTGCGGGCGCTCTCGGACACGAAGCCGGTCGCGACGCAGGGGCCGGTCTGGTACGTCGGCGGGCGCTCGGTGTGAGCGAGGGCGCGGGCCCGCCGGTCTCGTGGCTCGTCGTCGAGCGCGGCTGGAAGGTAGTCGATGCGGAGGGCGCCGAGGTCGGGCGGGTGCACGACGTCGTCGGCGACAGCGGTGAGGACATCTTCAACGGGCTGACGATCTCGCATGGGCTGCTCGGCCGGACGCGCTACGTCCCGGCCGAGGCGGTGGCGGAGATCACGGACGGGCAGGTGCGGCTGAGCTTGCGCGAAGAGGAAGTAGGCGAGCTGGACGAG
>DASQWH010000114.1:0-8954 GCA_035640335.1 Gaiellaceae bacterium
GCTGCTCGTCGTCCAGTCGGCGCAGACGGCGCTGAGCGCCCTTCTGGCGGCATTCGCATTCGCCGGCGCGGCAGGCGAGTACGTCGTCCTTTCGTTTGCGCTCGTCTCGGGCGTGCTCATCGCCTTCGGGCTCCCGGCGCAGCAGGCGCTGCTCGCGTCGCTCGTCAGCCGCGACGATCTGCCGTCGGCGGTCGCGCTCAACTCGATGACGTACAACCTCGCGCGGGCGATCGGCCCGAGCCTGGCGGCGCTCGTCATCGACCAGCTCGGCGTCGCGACCGCGTTCGCGATCAACTCCGGCTCCTACGTCGTGCTCGGCATGGCCGTGCTGATCGTGAGCCCGAGGCCGCAGGTGCGCGCGGAGGCGTCCACGGGGCTCGGCGAGAGCTTTCGCATCCTGCGCCGGCAGCCAAGGCTCGCCGCGTTCCTCGTCATCGTCGCCGCGGTCGGCTTCGCCTCCGATCCAGTCAATGCGCTCGCACCCGCCTTTGCGCGCGCGTTCGGACGGGACGAGACCGTCGGCGGCTACCTGCTCGGCGCGTTCGGGGCGGGCGCGGTTGCGGCCGCGGTACTCGTCGCCGGGCGGACGGCAGGCTCGCGCCGGCGGATGACGGCGACGCTGGCGCTCCTCGGCGGGGGCATGGTGCTCTTCGCGCTGACGCCGTGGCTGCCGGTCGCGATGATCCTCCTCGTCCTCGCGGGCTTCGGCTACCTCGCCTCGAACACGTCCGCGACTAGTCGGCTCCAACTCGAGGTCGAGGAGGCACACCGAGGCCGGATCATGGCTCTCTGGGGCATCGCGTTCCTCGGCGTGCGCCCATTCGCGAGCCTCGTCGACGGCGCGATCGCCTCGGCCGCCGGCGTGCGGACGGCGGGCGTCGTGCTCGCACTGCCGGCACTGATCGGCGCGGCCGGAGTGGCGATGCTCGGGCGGCATAGGCTACGGACGTGAGACGGCTCCTCTTCCTTCTTGCGGGAGCGGTGGTGATCGGAGCGGGTTGCGCGGGCGGCGACGACAAGGAGAGTGCGGCCGACGGATTGCACGAGTTCCTCGTCGCGGTCTCCGAAGGCGATCAGTCGGCGGCGACCGAGCGCGCGTCCGGTAGAGCGAAGCTGCGCGCCGTGCGCGAGCGAGTTCCGCGTGGCGTCGAGATCCCGCCTGCGGACGACTACGCGGTGCTGCGTGACGGGCCCGTCACCGTCGTCGCGACGGAGCTCGACACCGAGTTCGGCGCGTACGCCGCTCCCGTCATGTCCGAGGAGGACAAGTGGAAGGTCGCGTTCGCCTCGGATGCGCTGCGAATCGTCGAAGGTCCGCCGCCACCGCGCGGAAGCGTCGGACCGGACGAGCGCGTCGGCTTCGCCGTGTACTCGTCCGACCCGGACGTGACCGCCGCGCTCTGGATCGACGGCGAGAAGCACCAGCTCGCCGGCGCGGGCGGGCCGGAGTTCACGCGCTACTGGGCGACGCCCGAGCTCGCGCCCGGGACGCACACGGCAGTCGCACTCGCGCGCGCGAGAGGCGAGGAAGCCGCGGTCGGATGGACGTTCACGGCCGGGCTCCCCGGCTAGTGGGACGCGATCGCGAGCACGGACGCGTAGGCGAGGACGGCGAGCCCGGCCGCGAGCGGTAGCCGGGCGCGACGGGGCACGCGCGACGCAAGCACGGCAGCGCCGGCGACATGGCCGGCCAGCAGCACGGCAAGCTGCGCGTAGAGGAGCCCGCGCACGCCGAACGGCTCGGGATCGAGGTTCGCTCCTGCGCGCCCGAAGAAGTCCCAGCCGCGCCCGAACGGGTCGCCGAGCAGGTCGGGCAGCAGCTGCAGGCTCGTGAACAGCCGGTTGCGGTCCATCGCCACCGCGACGACGATCCCGGCGACGGCGGGAACGGCCGCACGTGCCCCGGCACCCCGCGCAGACGGCCGCGACACCGCTCGCATCCACGACAGCACGAGGACGCCCGCGGCGCTCGATCCCAGCACGCCGAGCGTCGCGAGCAGGAGCGCGTGGTCGGCCGTGTTCAGACCGCCCCAGAGCTCGGATCGGCGCGCGGCGCCGAACAGCACGCCGCCGGCGAGGACGCCGAGCAGCGCGTCGGCGCCGCGCGGAGGCTCCCAGTCGGCGAGCCGGCCGCGGGGAACCAGGGCGAGCGAGGAGAGGAAGATCCCGAGCGGCTCGGTAGTCGCGAGCCACCGCTGCCGCCCGAGCGCGAGGCAGCCCGCGAGCGTGAAGACCGTGTAGAGCGCCAGGAGCGTCCCGACCGAACGCGGCTCGAGCGTGTCCGTGTACGCGCTGAGATACCAGACCCACGGCAGGGCCACCGCCGCGGCCGGCCAGACGCTACGCCGCTCCACCTCCAGCTCGGGCTGGTCGAAGGCGCGCGCGAGGGTGTCCCAGGGATCGAGCCAGCGCCAGACAGGCCCGAACGCCACGGTTGCGAGCACGAGCAGCGGCCAGCCCGCGCCGACGACGAGCGCAGGCGCGAGGTTCTCGAGCTCGTCGTTCCGGCCCAGCCGCCCAGCCGCGACGGCGAGTGCGAGCAGCACGAGCGCGACGAGCCGAGAGGCCCACTCGAGCCAGGACAGCGACCCCATCCAGGACGCAACGGGCGGTACCGGTCGTTCGCTCGCCGGGCGCCGTGGCTCGGGCCGGGCGAGCGCAATTGCCACGACCAGGCCCGCTGCGAGCCAGGCGGCCACGAGCGGGGACACCGGCAGGTTGAACGGCTGCGTCAGGGGGTGCGCGAGCGGCACGGGGGGCGCGGTGTTTTAGCAACGGACGGCATGGGGAACGCAGAAGTCGTTGGTCCCCCGCAGGAAGGAGATCTCATGCGCCGGCTCGGGTTCTGGTCAGCCCTCGTAGCCTCGTTTGCCGTCCTCTTCGCGCTCGCTCCGGCGGCCTCGGCCGACCATACGAGCCCGCGCACCCCGCTCGCACCTACGAACGGGACAACCTCGACGGGCATCGTCCGCGGCGAGGGCACGTGGCAGCACATCGCCAACTTCCCGGGCGGCGCGAGCAACGCGCTGACCGGCGGCGGCACCGACCTCGAGTTCTTCACCGTCGCGGGGAGCAGCGACGTCTACGGCGCGTTCGGCACCCTCGGCCAGGACGAAGTCGGCAGCATCGGGCAGCGGATCCTGCAGCTGACGCAGGGCAGTGCCGTCGCCCCGCGCTGGCTCGCCGACCACGGCTCGGCGCGCTGCGAGGCGAACACGAGCACGACCGGTCTCCAGCACGACTCGCAGATCGCCCAGCAGGGCAAGATCCGGCTACTCACGGACACGACCGACGCGTCGGGCCGCTGCCACGACCCGAGCGGCGGCGGCATCGAGGTCATCGACGTGACGGGGATCGCGAACCCGAGCTTCGAGCCGCGCGAGGTGCATCTGATCCGGTTCGCCGGGTTCTCGCATACGCATACCGTGGACACCCAGCGGCCCTGGATCGTCTACAACTCGACCGCCGACTTCGCGGACCGGCCGTGGATCGACGTGGTCGACCTGCGTTCGTGCTTCGGGACGACGTCGTGGACGCTCGCGCGGCGCCGCTCGTCCTGCCGGCCGCTCGTCTACCGCATTCCGTTCCAGCCCGACTGGACGAAGCAGCGCGACCAGGACACGGGTCAGCTCGAGCCAGGCTCGGCGGCGTGCCACGACATCACTTTCGCCGGCGGACGGCTGTATTGCGCCGCGCTCAACGCGACGCTGATCATCGACGTCTCGAACATCGTCGGCTCGAACGGCAAGGTGCGCGGTACGGCGTTCCCGTGCCCGGTCGTCGCGGGCACGCGCACGGGCGCGACGGTGACGGACTGCAGCGCGATGGGCGCCAGTCGCACCGAGCGCGCAACCGGCTGGACGTTCCTCGGCACGTTCAACCACCCGGGCCGCGACTGCGCGCCGAAGCCGGCCGACAGCCGGACCTGCAACTCGAACAACCACGTGCGGTCGGATGAGGGCGTGGCCGTCTCGCACGAGGCCGACCCGACGCCTGACAGCCGGCTCATGTTCGTCACCGACGAGCGTGGCGGCGGCGTCGTTCCGCCGGGCTCCTCGTGCGCACCCGGGATCGACAACCCGTTCGGCAACGGCGGCGCGCACGCTTTCGACATCAGCAACCCAGCGAACATCCAGTACGCGACCACTGCGGACGGCAGCAAGTCGGTGTACATCAGCGACGCCGTCGTCCCGGCCGAGACGTTCTGCGACGTCCACGTGATCGAGCAGGTGCCGGGCGAGCAGCGCTTCATCGCCGCGTACTACAGCCAGGGCACGAAGATCGTCGACTACTTCGTGGACGCGAACGGGCACGTCGAGTTCCGCGAGACGTCGTCCTTCACGCTGCCGAACGCCAACACGTGGGCGGTCGAGGACTTCAAGATCGTGGACAACGCCGACGGGACGCGGACGTACTTCCTGGCGGCGGACGACATCCACCGCGGCATCGACGTCATCAGCTGGACCGGGCGGCCGAACCCGCTCGGCGCGCAGGCGCCCGCAGGCTCGTCCGGGACGAACGCGGCCAACATCGGCCTGCTCGGCTTCGCCGCGCTGCTGCTGCCCGCCGCGGCCGCGTACGGACGGCGCCGGGCGAAGCTCCGCTAACGAACGCGCAGCCGGCCCGCGAGCGGCTCGGGATCGCTCCCGAAGCGATACGTGCCGCGTGCAAGCCGGACCGTCCAGTTGGTGGTACCGACGAAGCGCATGGCCGTTCGGCGGTTGACTCCCGGTCCGGCCAGGTGGAAGTTGGCGCGCCGTGACCGGTCGCGGACGACGACGCGGTAGCGACCGGCCCGGACGCGCGGGGGTGACACGAACGCGGTTCCGCCGGCGCTGACGCCTGCGCGCAGGATCGGCAGCGCGGCAGCTGGCGGCGGAGGCGGCGGCGGCGTGTCGGGGCCGACGAAGAACGCGCCGTTCATCGTCTGCCAGTGCGGCTCGCACGCGTACACGTAGCGCACGCCGTCCTTGAAGGTGACCGTGAAGGTCTGCTCGCCGACGAACGCGAGGTCGGTGCGGAAGTCGACGGTCGGGTCCTCGTTGCTAGCAAGATGGAAATTGTGCAATGTCGAGCGGTCGCGCACGACGACCGTGTATGTGCCGGGCGGGATGCGCACGACCGGCGCGCCATTTGCGTCGGCGATGCCGATGTCGAAGCCGTCGTTCGTCCCGACGGTCGCGATCAGCGTCGGGTTGTCGCTCGAGCCGCCAAGGGCCGCGACCCCGAACGCAGCGGCGGCGAGCAAAGCGGCAAGCAGGGCTGCCATTGACGCAGGCTGCCTCCGCGCTCAGGATCTAGTCAACTTCTTAGCCCGAAAGGAAATTCGTGCCGATCCGGTTCGCGATCCCGAGGTATGCACTCGAGCGGCTCGCCTTCGCGTACTCGCCGCTGCTCGAGGCAGTGCTCAGCCTCCACGTGCTCGTCGAGCCGAAGCACCATCCGCTCCAGCACGGGTGGGTGCGGGAGATGCGGTCGCTGCCCGCGAGCCTGAAGCGGCGCATCGCGGAGTTCGGGTTCGCCTACCGCCGCGGGATGCCCGAGTTCGTCGCCCCGTCGCCCGACGCCGGATTCTCCGACTTCGCGGCGGAGCTGGCGCTGCTCGAGCGCTACGACGCCGAGACACTGGCGCTGGACTTCCTACGTCCGATGTACGACCACGCCGGCGAGCGCGACCCGGCGCTGCTCGCCGATGCCGAAGTGCGCGGGATCGCCCTCGAGAGCAGCGTGCGGCTGGGCGCCAGCACCGAGCTCGTCGAGCTGATCTTCGAGGATCCCGTCGAGCTGATGCGCCAGTTCACGGCGCTCGTCGCCGACTACTGGGACGCGGCGTTCGCCGCCGAGTGGGAGCGCCTGGAGCCGCGGCTCGCGGAGTCGGTGTCCGTCGCGGGGCGGGAGATCGCGACCGACGGGATCTACGCGTTTCTCCGCGGGCTCTCACCCGGCCTTCGCGTCGACCCCGAGCGCGAGGAGTTCGGCCTCGACCTTCCGCACGACCACCGGGTCGAGGTGACCGAGGAGCGGAAGCTCGTGCTCGTCCCGAGCGCGTTCGTATGGCCGCACGTGCGCGTCGGCTGCGACGAGCCGTGGCCGCTGACGGTGGTCTATCCCGCCTCGTTCGTCGCTGACCAGGCGCAGCGGCGGATCCCGTCGGCCGACCTCGTCGCCGTGCTCAAGGGGCTCGGCGACCCGACCCGCCTGCAGGCCCTGCGGCTGATCGCCGAGCGCCCACGCTCGACGCAGGAGCTCGCACGACTCGTCGGCCTCACCGAGGCAGGGCTCTCGAAGCACCTACGCCAACTGGCCGCGGCCGGCCTCGTGAGAACGCGCCGCGAGGGCTACTACGTCCTCTACAGCGTCGAGCGCGAGCAGATCGCCTCGCTGTCGGACGCCGTGCTCGCCTTCCTCGGCGACGTCACGGACGGTCGACCGGGCCCGAGCCGTCTGTCTCGGGAGCCATGAACGGGTAGCGGTAGTCCCGCGGCGGCACGAACGTCTCCTTGATCGTCCGCGGGCTCACCCAACGGATCAGGTTCCACATCGAGCCGGCCTTGTCGTTCGTGCCTGAGGCGCGCGCGCCGCCGAACGGCTGCTGGCCGACGATCGCGCCTGTCGGCTTGTCGTTGACGTAAAAGTTGCCGGCCGCGTAGCGGAGCGCTTCCTGCGCCTCGACCACGGCCTCGCGGTCGTCCGCGAAAACCGCACCGGTCAATCCGTACGGCGCGGTGCGGTCGACGAGGTCGAGCGTGTCCCGCCACTCGCCCTCCGGATAGACGTACGTCGTCACGACGGGGCCGAAGAGCTCGTCGCGGAGGAGCCGGAAGTCCGGATCCTGCGTCTCGATGATCGTCGGCTCGACGAAGTAGCCCTCGTCGTCCTTCGTGCCGCCGCCGACGAGGACCTCCGTCCGCTCGTGCGACCGTGCCTCGTCGATCGCTTCGCGCTGCGTCTCGAACGACTTGCCGTCGATGACCGCGCCCATGAAGTTCTCGAAGTCGGCGACGTCGCCGACCTTTAGCTGCGCGACCTGATCGGCGAGCCGCTCGCGGAGCTCCGGCCAGAGGTTCGCGGGCGCGTAGACGCGCGATGCCGCCGAGCACTTCTGGCCCTGGTACTCGAAGGAGCCGCGCACGATCGCGGTCGCGACCTCGTCGACGTCCGCGGACGGGTGCGCGACGATGAAGTCCTTGCCGCCCGTCTCGCCGACGATGCGCGGGTAGTTGCGGTACTGGTCGATGTTCTGGCCGATCGTCCGCCAGATGCTCTGGAAGACGGGCGTCGACCCGGTGAAGTGCACGCCCGCGAGCTCGGAGCTGGCGAGGGCGGCGTCGCCGATCGTCGCGCCCGACCCGTAGACGAGGTTGATCACGCCCGGCGGCAGCCCCGCTTCTTCGAGCAGCCGCATGAGGAAGTACGCCGAGTACGTCGCCGTGCCCGCGGGCTTCCACACGACGGTGTTGCCCATGAGCGCGGCGCTCGCCGGAAGGTTGCCCGCGATGGCGGTGAAGTTGAACGGCGTGACCGCGAAGACGAAGCCCTCGAGCGGCCGGTACTCCATGCGGTTCCACGTGCCCTGCGAGGAGATCGGCTGCTCCTCGTAGATCCGCGTCATGAACTCGACGTTGAAGCGGTAGAAGTCGATCAGCTCGCACGCCGCGTCGATCTCCGCCTGATGCGCAGTCTTCGACTGGCCGAGCATCGTCGCGGCGTTCAGCGTCGCGCGCCACGGCCCGGCGAGCAGCTCGGCGGCGCGGAGGAAGACCGCCGCGCGCTCCTCCCAAGGCAGGCGCGACCAGTCTTCCCAGGCCTCCGCGCTCGCCTGGATCGCGCGCTCGACCTCGGCCGCTCCGCCCTGGTGCACGTCCGCGAGCACGTGGCTCTTGCGGTGAGGCATGACCGCCTCGGCCGTTTGGCCGGTCTTGACGTCCTCGCCGCCGATGACGAGCGGGATCTCGATCCGATCGTGCTCCATCTCGCCGAGCCGCTGCTTCAGCTCGGCGCGCTCAGGCGAGCCCGGCGCGTAGTCGCGCACCGTCTCGTTCGCGGGCTTCGGCGGGCGAAAGATGCCTGGCGCGCTCACGCCGTTGATTGTATTGGGGCCGTGAAGGCGCACCGCGTGGCGTACGAGGCAGAGGGCTGGGGCGTGGGGGAGATCTGGCTTGACCGAGAGCGGCTCCTTTGGCACGAGCTGCCTCGCCCTGACGTCGCCGCTGGGTCGTCGCACCCCCTCGGCGCGCGCTTCGCGGCGTACTTCGCCGGGGAACGGGATGACTTCACCGACCTCGAGCTCGACCTCGACGATCCGACTCCTTTCCAGCGCGCCGTCCACGAGGCGCTGCGGCGCATTCCGTACGGCGAGACCGTCACCTACGGCGAGCTCGCCGCGCTGGCCGGGCATCCGAACGCGCAGCGCGCGGCCGGCACGTTCTGCGCGCACAACCGCTTCGCGATCGTGGTGCCCTGCCACCGCGTCGTCGCCGCCGAGGGCCTGGGCTCGTACGGGTCACTCGGGGTCGAGTACAAGCGGCGCCTGCTGGAGCTCGAAGGTGTCGCTCTCTGAGGATCTGCGCAACGAGCTCGCGGCGATCGCGCCCAGGCGCGGCTGCGACCGGCTCGCCGAGCTCTCGGGCCTCTTCCACACCGCGGGCAGCCTGCACCTCCGGGGCCGCGGTGAGGTCGCCGTGCACCTCGACCTGGCGACCTCGGCGGCCGCGCGGCGGGCGTTCGCGCTCCTGCGCGGGTTCGGGATCTCAGCGGAGATCCGGACGTACCCGCGGCGGGCGTTCGGACGCGAGACGCGCTACCAGGTGCACGTCGAAGGCGAGGACCGCGCGCTCCAGGTGCTCCACGAGGCGGGCGTGCTCAGTGCCGCGCTCGCGCCGCTCGAGCGTCCGCCGAAGCGCGTCGTCGCGCGTCCGTGCTGCGCGGCCGCGTACCTGCGCGGGGCGCTCCTC
>DASQWH010000115.1:0-7743 GCA_035640335.1 Gaiellaceae bacterium
GTCGCGCTCGCGCTCGAGCAGGAGCAGCGCGTCACCGAGCAGATCGCCGCGCTGGCGGCGCTGGCACGCGAGGAGGGCGACCTGGTCGGCGAGCAGTTCCTGCACTGGTTCCTGCAGGAGCAGCGCGAGGAGGTCGCGAGCATGTCCGACCTGCTCAGCGTCGTCGAGCGGGCCTCGGAGTCGAACCTGCTGCTCGCGGAGGACTACCTGGCTCGGAGCTCAGTCGGCGACCAGGGCGAGTCGGCGACCGCACCGCCCGCAGCCGGCGGCGCGCTGTAGACCTAGCCGACGAGCTCGAAGACGCGGTGCGCCGAGTCGAGGTTCGGCAGCGCGCGCTCCCCCAGGTCGCGTAGCTGCGCGGGCTCGAGCCGCTCGCCCTCGAGCAGCGCTTCGGTCGAGTGCGAGACGAGGATCTGCCATGGCTCGGCTGCGTCGCAGAGCGAGACGCAGTGCCAGACCGAGAAGCCGCCATGATGTCGCGCAACGAGGCGGCCCGTGTGCAGCGCTAAACACACCGCGGGCTCGACCCCGGCGGGCCACTCGTTTGCTTTCAGGTCGTGCCTCAATGCGACCGCGCAGGAGACGGCATCGCGCGCTGAAGGGAAGACGGCGATGGCCATGTCGGCCACTGCCTCCAGCACATGGCCGTCGTGCCGTGCGACCGAGTCGATGACGATGCGATGGTAGTCCGCTGCGACCTCAGCGGCGGCGTCGTCTCCCACCGCCCGAATGATCCGACCCCAGCCGACGATGTCGGTCGCGAGCAGCGTGCCGACCTGGCCGTATGGCACTGCGTCATCGAGGGTCTTCGGCGGGGCGAACTCGCCCTCGAGGCCCTCCGGGACGGCTTGGAAAAGCCGCTGCGGCCGCGAAAGGTCCTTCAGCCGGTACTCGCCGAGATCCCGCAGCTCGAGGTCCGGGAGCTCCTGGTCCTCGACGATGCCTGCGGTCGCGTTCGAGATCAGGATCTGACCTCCGTGCGCGGCGGCGCAAATTCGCGCCGCCCGATGCACGCCGATGCCGACGTAGCCGGAGGAGTGGAGGTAGGGCTCGGCGGTGTGGAGTCCCATGCGCACGCGGAGCTGTGCTCCCTCCGGCCACTCGAGCGCGGCGAGCGAGCGCTGGGCGGCGACGGCCGCGGCGACCGCGTCCACCGCGCGGTCGAACACCGCGAAGACGGCGTCGCCCTGGGTGTCGATGACGGCGCCGTCGTGCGTGCTGCATGCCTCCTCGATCAGCTGACGGTGCTCGCCGCGGACGTCGCCGAAGCGGTCACCGAGCCGGCGGACGAGGTCCGTCGAGCCTTCGATGTCGGTGAAGAGGAAGGTGACGGTGCCGCGGGGCAGGCTCTCGACATCGGTCGACATGATGCGGGAATCGTCCCACCGGCCGGCCGTGGGATCAATTGCCCGGGCAGCCCCTCAGAGCACCTGCCCGCGCTCCCAGCGGTAGTCGACGTCGGCGACGTGGAACGCGTTCGCGAGCACCGCGCCGGTGAATGGCTCGCGCTCGAAGAACGAGACGCGCCTCACGTCGACTGAGACCGGGCGGGGCTCCCACCCGCTCCGCTGCCCGCGGACGGCGACGATCGCGCCGGTCTCGCGCTCGACGTCGAATGTGTACGGCAGTGGGCCCGCGAAGCGCCGGGCCTCGTCGAGCGTCTCGAACGGCGAGCCTGGCGGGAGCGTCGCCTCGGCGTCGAGGTCGGCGACGACGTCGACGTCGGCGTCGCCGTGCTGGGTGCGAACCTCGACCGCGAGGCGGCCGGGCTTCTCGGTGACTCGCGCCTCCGAGCGCGTGTACCGGTAGTGCGTAAGGGCGTTCCCGAGCAGCTCCATCGTGCGCCGGTCGGTGTCGCTGCGCAGGACGTAGAGGCCGCGAAGACTCGGCGAATCGCGCACGCGGACGAAGAGCCGGTAGCCGGCGAGGAAGAACGACGTGCCGAGCGCGCGCGGCAGGAGGCTCGGCCTCAGCTTCTCGGTCTGGACGAATGCTGCCGCTGCTAGGCCGTATTCGCCGTGCCTGTCGAGCATCAGCCTCGCGGGCAGGAGCCGCGCGAGCGCCTCGGCTGGGCACGCGTACGCGAGCACGAGGCTGTGCCGGAAGTGCGCCGACACCGGGACGAGGTGCCTGCGCAGCCGGTGCAGCGTCACACCGGCCACGCGCCCCGAACTCGGCCCCAGAGCAGCGAGCGGTCGCGCGCGGCCCAGGTCGCCTCGGCGTCGTCGGCCGGCTCGCGCAGGCTGCGCAGGACGTAACGGAAGCCGGGGGCACCGGCATGGCGCATCGCCTCGAAGAGGCGGCTCTCGTACTCGGCCGTCGCGTCGTCGAGGATGTTCGACAGCGAGAAGCAGTCGAACGTCGCCGGCTGTGCTGCTTCGAGGAAGCCGGCCGCGTCCGCGCACTCGAGCTCGACCTTCGGCGCGGGCTCGGCCGGCGCGGTGTCGTCCTCGCCCAGGAACAGCCGCCGCACGAACGGGTTGCCGCGGTTCGGATGCGTCGCGAAGGTCCGCCGCAGCCGTCGTCGCACGACCTCGTCGAAGCGGCGTGGCAGCGCGTCGACGAACGCGGGCACGTAGACCGCTCGCAGCGAGACGCGATTGAGGAGCGAGGCGAGGCCCGCGCGGAACCGGTGCGTGTCGAGCTCCGTGTCCCAGAGGCGCGCCTGCTCGACGGGATCCGCGAGCGCGCAGAACCGAACGAGGTCGTTGCGGCTCCAGCCTGCGAGCGGCAGCAGCCGCCGCGCGTGAGCGAGCAGCCGGTCCGCGCGGCCCTGCTCAGTCCGGCCGCCTGCGAGGCGCCGCCGCACGTACGCGACCTGAGCCGGGTTGACGTCGACGGCCGTCACCGTGTGGCCGCGCCGCGCGAGCTCGAGCGCGACGCAGCCCGCCGACGCGATGCAGAACACGCGGCTGCCCGACGGGAAGAGCTCGGCCTCGATCGCGGGGTCTTCCCACATGCGGCCGAAGAGCAGTCGCGGCTCGCGACCTACGCCGCGGAACGGCCCCCGCACCCAGGCAGAGCCTGGTTCACCGGTCACTCTCGGCGGCCCACCAGACAAGTGCGAGGAACGCGAGGTTCTCCGTGACGAGCGCCTTCGGAGCCGGAATGTGCCGGCGCCCCCACACGAGCCCGCCCGCGTTCATGCCGACGAGCAACGCCGTCTGCGCGACGGCGGCCAGCCGGGGTGCCCGCCCGCTGATCACCCAGGCGGCGAACGCGGTCTCGACCGCGCCGATCCCGTACAGGATCTCCTTCGCCACCCTCCGGACGGCCGGAACGGAGGCGACGATCTCCGCCTGGTCGGCGCAACGGCCGAGCAGCTTGCACCAGGCACCGTGGTAGAGCCAGACGCCTGCCACCGCCGCCGCCGGCAGCCGCCTGCCGAACTGAGCGGTGGGCGCGGCTACGAGAGCGTCTCTTGCGTGAGCTGCGCGACGGCGTCCATCTCGATCTCCTGGCCCGTCACCTCGTGCAGCATCTCGTCCGCGGTCATGCTCATGCCGGTCGCCCACAGCTCCCGGAGCAACGAGCCGGCCTCGCGGTTCGTGAACCAGTCGCTGCCGAACCGCTCGCGCAGGTGCGTTCGCAACTGGGCCTCGAACGCCCAGGAGCGCAGGTAACCGGTGACGTAGAAGCTCGCGTCGATGTCGGCCAGGTAGTCCTGCGGCGCGGGCTCGATCTTGAGCGCGTTGCCGAGCAGGTCGACGTAGCGGGACGACAGCTGCGTGACGTCGTCCGCGGTGTGGAACTCCAGTTCGTAGAGCAGCTTCGCGCAGTAGCGCCGCACCATGTACAGCAGCTGCGTGACGCCCTCGTCCGCGAACTCGTCCGGGCGCGGGAAGTCGAGCCGGCGCGTGAGCCAGGCCGGGTCGTCCGTGAGGTGCTGGAGCAACATCGCCCAGCCTTCGGTCACGGCGACGTCGCCGAGGCGCTTGTGCTCCATCGGCAGCTCGGCGGACGTGTTCGCGTAGTGCTCGGTGTGGCCGGCCTCGTGGAAGAGCGCGCGCCAGTCGTCGGCGCCGCCCATCGGCTGGATGACGAGGACAACGCGGTCGGGCACCTCGATCGGCGCGCAGAACGCGCGTGGGCTCTTCTTCGGGCGCTGCTCGACGTCGAGCTCGACGTTCTGCTGCGACCGCAGGTCGACGCCGAGGTCGGCCAGCGTCGCCTCGAGGGCGGGCAGCATCCGGTCCTTCGGAAACTGCTCGTCCCACTGCGGCGCGCGGAAGGCGCGGAGCACGTCCCAGCGCCTCGCCTCGTCCAGGCCGACGCCGATGCGCGCGCGGAAGAGCTTGTCGGCCGCGTCCTCGTAGACCGACTCGGTCGAGTCGATGAGCGCCTGGCACTGCGCGGCCAGGTCGTCGAGGCGGAAGCCGAAGCGGCGGTAGAGGTCGGCGTAGTTCGGCGCCTCGAGCTTGTGCACGCCGTCGCGGACGATGTCGACGCCCTCGAGATAGATCGGGTTCAGGTGCTCCTCGGTCAGGTCGACGCGGATGCGGTCGATGCCCTCGCGCTTGGCGCGGTCCGGCTCGTTCG
This sequence comes from Gaiellaceae bacterium, assembly GCA_035640335.1. GTDB lineage: Bacteria > Actinomycetota > Thermoleophilia > Gaiellales > Gaiellaceae > VAXT01. Next base: position 4,540 of record DASQWH010000115.1, read on the forward strand.
CGATCGTCGGCCGCAGCATGCGGTAGCCGACGGTCTCGCCGTCGATGTCTGCCTCGAGGCTCGCCTCGAGCTCGGCGATCTTCTCGCTGTGCTCGCGGGTGAGGTCGCTGAGGTACCCCTCTGAGGCGAAGCGCCAGAGCTCTCGGATCCGCGCGTCGCCGTCGACTGCCTGGCCGATCGCCTTCGCCTGCTCGAGCTCGGTGAGATCGGAGAAGCGCTCGTAGATCGCCTGCAGGTCGAGCGTGTCCTTCAGGCCCGCGTAGTGGAGGTAGTACTCCTCGTCGAGCTCGGCGATGAAGCGGTCGGCGCGCTCACGAAAGCGGTCGAGCTCGGCTGGTGACGGGGCCGGGGCCAAGGCTCCGTAGGATAGCGGCGTGCGGGAAATCGGCCTGAGAACGGAGCGCAGAACTCAGGTCGTCGACATCACGCGCGACGTGCAGGAGGCGCTCGACGGAGCCGACGCTGCCTCCGCCGCGCTCGTCTACGTGCCGCACACGACGGCCGGCGTGACGATCAACGAACGCGCCGATCCGGCGGTGGCGCGCGACCTCGAGCGGGCGATGGAGCGGATCGTCGGCGACGAGTGGGGCTGGGAGCACATCGAGGCGGGCGAGGAGAACGCGCCCTCTCACGTGCGCGCCACGCTCGCGGGCCCGCAGGTGCTCGTGCCGCTGGACGGAGGACGGCTCGCCCTCGGCACGTGGCAGGGGATCTTCTTCTGCGAGTTCGACGGGCCGCGCGCGCGGAAGGTCTACGTCACGCCTCTGCGCTGAGGACCGTCGCGCCGCTGAGCTCGACGAGCGGCAGCCCGGGGTTGGGCGCGGCGGACGGGTGCAGCAGGTGCGCGAGCTGGCGGACGCCCTCGGCGAGGCGCGGGCTGGGACGCGAGTAGTAGGCGTTCGCGTCGACGGCGACGGCGGGCGCGGGAAGGTCGATGCCGGCTGCTTCCTCGGCCGCGCGCCGCGCGTCGAAGCCGCACGCGGCGACCACGATCAGCTCCGGCGCCGTCGCGCGCACCGCGTCCCAGCTCGTCGTGAACGACGGCTCGCCTGGGCGTCCGAGCACCTCCTCGCCGCCCGCGGCCGCGACCATCTCGGGGACCCAGTGCCCCGATGCGAAGGGTGGGTCTAGCCACTCGGCGACGAAGATCCGCGTTCGCGGGAGCCCGGCGACGTGCGCGGTGGTTGCGGCGATCGTCTCGCGCATCCGTCCGGCGACCTCGCGACCCCGCTCGGGCATCCCGAGCCGCGCGGCGACGGCCTCGACGCTCTGGGTGACCTCCTCGAGCGTGTGCGGATCGAGGGACAGGGTCTCGACGTCGCAGACGCGGACGACGTCGTCGGTCGAGACCGCGCACACGGTGCAGAGGTCCTGCGTGATGACGAGGTCGGGCTCGAGCTCGTCCAGAAGCTCGGCATCGACGGCGTAGAGCGACTGGCCGTCGGCCACCGCATTGCGCACGGCACCGTCGATCTGCGTCGACGTGAGCTGAGCGGCGTCCACGCGCGACGTCGTCACGACCGGCACGCCTCGCACCTCCGGCGGCCAGTCGCACTCCTCGGACACCCCGACCAGGCGGTCGGCCGCGCCGAGCAGCGCCACGATCTCCGTCGCGCTCGGGAGCATCGAGCAAATGCGCACCGTGAGCCACTGTAACGGCCGTGTCTCCTGACGCCACCTCCAGGGGACAGTCCCCTGGACAGGGCTCTCTAGGGCAGTCGCGCATGCCACTTCGCCGTGCCAGGACATCGCCCGTAGGCGGCGCCGTGACGGATCCGGCCCTGTCTGGGGGACAGTCCCCGCGACGGTCGTGTGACGAGTCTGTGACGAATTACGCCGGGCCGCTGACGACGATGCGCTCGGGGAGCGGCTCGTAGCCGAGGCGCGCGTTGACGCCTCGCATACCCACGTTCGTCTCGTCGTTCGTCGTGAAGATCTTCTCGATCCCCGCGGCCCGGGCGCGCTCGATCTGCGCCCGCTTGAGCGCGGTGGCGATCCCCCGGCGACGCCACGGACGCCGCACCGCGGTCAGTCGGTTCTCGGCCTCCGGCGAGTCCGCGCCGAAGCGGCGGATGGCGGTGTAGCCGACGACCTCGTTCCCGTCCAGGGCGACGAAGCACGCCTCGAGGAAGGCGCCCGGTCCAGTCACGTTCTCGCGCATCCACTCCGCCTCGCTCATCGGCGCCTGTGCGCCGTGAGCCGGCACGTCGGCAGCGAGCTCCGCGTCGACGGCGAACACCGCGCGAATCAGATCCGGCCGCTCGGCGAAACTGACGAGCGCAATGCCCGGCGGCGGCTCCGGAGCAGCGACGTCGGCCTTCGTCAGATCGAGTACGACGTCGCGCTCGCGACCGACGATGGAGAATCCACGGTGTTCCGCGAACTCCAGCGAGTCGCGGTCCTCGGCCAGCATCCGCCCCCAGATGCGAGCGCTGCCCGCCGCACGCGTGTGCGCCGCGACGGCGCGCAGCAGCGCGCTCCCTACGCCTCGCCGTCTGTGTTCGGGCAACACGCGGACGGCTCCGTAATGCTCGCCGGCGACGGAGGAGGCCCGCGCGAGCCCCGTCCCGAGGGGCTCGTCGTCGAGGTAAGCGAGTCCCCAGAAGCTCTCCGGATCTTCCTCGACACCGTGCCGGAGCTCCTCGACCCCGAAGCGGAGGCCTTCGACCCGCCAGATGATCTCGGCCCACGCCTCGAACTGGTCGTCGCGCTGCGGATGCTCGATGTGCACTGTCATGCAGCCCCTATGCTGGCCGAATGGCCGCCCCGCTCGTCGAGGACCAGGAGCTCGAGCTGACGATCGACTCGCTCGCGTACGGCGGCAACGGCGTCGCCCGCGCGAACGGCTTCGTCGTCTTCGTCCGCCGCGGCCTGCCCGGCGACCGCGTGCGCGCGCGCGTAACGAAGGTGAAGCGCAACCACGCCGAGGCGCTCGCGGTCGAGGTCGTCGAGCCCGGCGAGGCCCGCGTCGACGCGCCGTGCGCCCACTACCCGGCGTGCGGCGGCTGTCGCTTCCAGGACCTCGCGTACGACGCGCAAGTCGAAGCGAAGGCCGACCAGGTCGCGGATGCGCTGCGCCGCATCGGCGGCGTCGCCGATCCGCCGCTCGAGCCGATCGTGCCGGCCGAGTCGATCTTCCACTACCGCAACAAGCTCGAGTACTCGTTCACAGCGACGCCAGCGGGACCGGCGCTCGGGTTCCAC
>DASQWH010000116.1:0-8326 GCA_035640335.1 Gaiellaceae bacterium
GGACTACCACGTCTTCATCCTCAGCCGCGTGCGGGAGAGCTACGACGGCGGGATGAAGACCGAGGACGCCGTCGCGCACGGGATCAAGGTCACGGCAGGAGTCGTGACGAGCGCCGCGATCGTGATGGTGCTCGTCTTCGCGTGCTTCGGCGCGCTCGACATCCTGTTCCTGAAGCAGTTCGGCGTCGGCCTCGCGGCGGCGATCCTCATCGACGCGACGATCGTCCGTGCCGTCCTGCTGCCGGCAACGATGAAGCTGCTCGGCGACTGGAACTGGTATCTGCCGAATTGGCTCGAGTGGCTGCCGGACCTCAGCCACCGCGAGCGCGCGCCCGAGGCGCCGCCGGTCGCCGCGCCCTGATCAGCTCGTTCGCTTCGAGGGCGGGTCGCAGCTCTGCGGCTCGCCCTCGCAGCAGCCGAGCTTGAAGCGGCATCGTGTGCATTGCCAGGTGCCGTGCCGCCACTCCATGGGTGCGGAGCAGCGCAGGCACGCCTCGATGGTGGTCGCAGAATCGCTGCTAATCTTCGACGGGCTCGGCGGCGTAGCTCAGTTGGTTAGAGCAGCGGAATCATAATCCGCGTGTCGGAGGTTCGAGTCCTCCCGCCGCTACCTCCTCGTAGAGTAAAAAGGAACGAATGGCAACCGGAGTACGCAACGTCATCACGCTCGCCTGCAACGACTGCAAGCGCCGCAACTACCAGAGCTCGAAGTCGAAGCGGAACACGCCCGACCGCATCGAGCTGCGCAAGTACTGCCGCTGGTGCGGGCGGCACACGGCCCATCGGGAGACGAGGTAGGGCAGGAATGCAGTCCCGCTTCCATCTGGCAACTCAACCAACATTGGACGCGTAGCGTGGCGCGCAGCACCCGCCAGAAGCGACGCGCCAAGCGCCGCGAGCGCAAGCAGGACGGCAGCGATCAGCAGGCTGGTCTTGCTACACGCGCGCGCGCGCGTCAACAGCAGGTCCGCCCGGCCGCGCAGGCGCCGAAGCCGCAGACCGGCGCGCGCCGCGTGCCCGGCGGAGGCTTCCGGCGCTTTGTCGGCGAGGCCTGGGCGGAGCTGAAGAAGGTCGAGTGGCCCGGCCAAAGCCAGGTCATCCAGGGCACGATCGTCGTCATCATCGCCTGCGCGATCGTCGGCGCCTACCTGTGGCTCGCCGACCTCGGGTTCAAGCCGTTCGTTCGTGACATCTTGCTCGGGTAGCCCATGTTCCGCTGGTACGTGATCAACACCTACTCGGGCCACGAGAACAAGGTCAAGGCCAACCTCGAGCACCGCATCGTCTCGATGAACCAGGGTCCGCGGTTCCGGCGCGTGGTCGTCCCCACCGAGCAGGTGATCGAGACGAAAGACGGGCAGAAGGTGCAGTCCGAGAAGCGCGTGCTCCCGGGCTACGTGCTCGTGAACATGGACCTCGACGACGATGCCTGGTCGGTAGTCAAGAACACCCCCGGCGTGACGGGCTTCGTCGGCGCGGGCGCGACGCCCGTTCCGCTCTCGCAGCCCGAGGTCGACCGCATCCTCCGCACGGGCGCGACGCTCGGGGAGCGGCCGCGGGCGCAGATCGAGTTCCAGCTCGGCGAGTCCGTGAAGATCACCTCCGGGCACCTGGCCGACTTCGACGGCGAGGTCGTCGACGTCAATCCCGACCAGCAGAAGCTGAAGGTCCTCGTCAACATCTTCGAGCGGCAGGTGCCGGTCGAGCTCGAGTTCGGCATGGTGAAGAAAATTGATTGAGCTCCCGTGCCAGACTTCAGTCTGGCTTGGGCGTACCTAACCCATGGCCAAGAAGGTTCTGACACTCATCAAGCTGCAGATCCCGGGCGGGCAGGCGAACCCTGCGCCCCCGGTCGGCCCTGCGCTCGGCCAGCACGGCGTCAACATCATGGAATTCTGCAAGGCGTTCAACGCGCAGACACAGCAGGAGAACGGGCGCATAATCCCGGTCGAGATCACGGTGTACGAGGACCGCTCCTTCGACTTCATCACGAAGACGCCGCCGGCGGCGGTCCTGATCAAGGAGGCGCTCCGCATCGAGAAGGGCTCGGGCGAGCCGAACCGCGAGAAGGTCGGCCGCCTCACCCGCGACCAGGTGCGCCAGATCGCCGAGACGAAGATGCCCGACCTGAACGCGCGCGATGTCGAGGAGGCGATGAAGGTCGTCGCCGGCACGGCGCGCTCGATGGGAGTCGAAACGGACCTATGAGACACGGAAAGAACTACCGCAACGCCCGCGCGTCGTTCGACCGTGAGGAGCTCTACTCGCCCGCACAGGCGATCCGCCTGCTCAAGGCGTTCCCGGAGTCGAAGTTCGACGAGACCGTCGAGGCGCACTTCAACCTCGGCCTCAACGTCCGCCACGCAGAGCAGCAGCTGCGCGGCACGCTGATGCTCCCGCACGGCACCGGTCGCGAGTCGCGCGTTGCCGTCTTCGCGGAGGGCGACAAAGCGCGTGAGGCGCAGGAAGCCGGCGCAGATGTTGTCGGCACGGCCGACCTCGCGAAACAGATCGAGGAGGGCTTCGACGACTTCGACGTCGCGGTCGCCACGCCCGACCAGATGAGCGTCGTCGGCAAGCTGGGCCGCATCCTGGGCCCGCGCGGCAAGATGCCGAACCCGAAGACCGGCACCGTGACGATGGACGTCGGCAAGGCCGTCCGCGAGGCGAAGGCCGGCAAGCTCGAGTACCGCACCGACCGCGGCGCGAACGTCCATGTCACGATCGGCAAGAAGAGCTTCGACGAGCGGCAGCTCGCCGAGAACTACGCGACGCTGATCGAGGAGATCGTGCGCGCGAAGCCGGCGGCCGCCAAAGGCCGCTACATCCGATCCGTTACTCTGACGACCACGATGGGGCCGGGCATCCGCCTCGATCCCGGCAAGACCCGAGGAATCCTGGAAGAGCTGGAGGAGCAGCCGGCAGAAGCCGTAACCGCGTAGAAACGCCCGTCGCCGAAGACCGCTGGCGGCTCTCGTCGAGAGCAGAAGCCCAGCGCAGGCGCGGCCGAGCGAAGAGGTCACCTCTCTCGTCTGGGTCCGCCTGTCGGCGGGCCCGATTCGTTTTAGGAGGTGATTCGATGCAGAGATCTGAAAAGGAACGCCTGGTCGCGGAGCTCACGGAGCGACTGAAGGCGACGGAGACGATGATCGTCGCCGACTACCGGGGGCTCTCGGTCACCGAGATCGACGAGCTGCGCACGAAGCTGCTCGAGCACGGTGCGCGCTTCTCGGTCGTCAAGAACACGCTCACGAAGCGCGCCGCCGAGTCGGCCGGCGTCGACGCGTTGCTCGCCCTGCTCGAGGGGCCGACCGCGATCGCGTTCCTCGAGACGGACGGCGATCCCGTCGCCGTCGCCAAGGCGCTCGACGACGCTTCCAAGTCGGAGGTGCTCGTCATCAAGGGTGGCCTGCTCGACGGCGCCGAGATCGCGGCGGACGACGTCAAGCGGCTGGCGAAGCTGCCGCCGACTGACACACTGCGGGCGCAGCTGGTCGGCGCGCTCGCAGGATCGCTGACGACGGTCGTCGGCCTGTTCGCCGCGCCGATGCGCGACATCGTCGGGGTCATCGACGCGCGCATCCGCCAGCTGGAAGAGCAGGGCGGCGCGGAGCCGCCGGCAGAGCCGGCGGCGGAGTCGCCTGTCCGCGAAAGCGGACCAGGGGAGGAGGCTTCGGGGGAACCGGGAGGTTCCCCCGCTACAGCCGAGGCCACCGCCGAAGCGGAGCAGCCGGAACCGGAAGCGCAGGGAGAGGAGCCGGTGTCAGACACCGCCGCCGAAGAAGAGCCGGTGTCAGACACCGAATCGGTCTCTGAGACCGAGAACGAAAAGACGGAGACAACCGCGGAAGGAGAGGAGCAGTAAGCATGGCCAAGACAGACACCGACAAGCTCGTCGAGTCGCTCGGGTCGATGACCGTTCTCGAGCTCGTCGAGCTGAAGAACAAGCTCGAGGAGGAGTGGGGCGTCACGGCTGCCGCGCCGGTCGCGGTTGCCGCGGGCGCGCCCGCCGCGGGCGGCGACGGTGCCGCCGCGGACGAGGAGAAGACCTCCTTCGACGTCGTCCTCGCCGGAGCCGGCGACAAAAAGATCCAGGTGATCAAGGTCGTCCGCGCCGTCACCGGCCTCGGCCTCAAGGAGGCCAAGGACCTCGTCGACGGCGCGCCGAATCCGGTCAAGGAAGGCGTCGCCCAGGACGAGGCCGATCAGATCAAGGCGCAGCTGGAAGAGGCCGGCGCCACCGTCGAGGTCAAGTAGCTCGACTAGCGAGCGGGGGGCGTGTCGCTAGGGCGGCGCGCCCCGAGCTCGGCTTCGATCTTGTCGATGTGCCGGCGGAGCTCGCGGCCGATCGGGTCGTTCTCCGCCTCCCGGCGGGCCTGCTCACGAATCTCCTTCTTGCTCCTCTTCCTCTTCGCCATCCTCTTCCTCGATTAGCCGCCGAAGCTCTCTCACTTCGGAGCGGATGTCCATCAACGCTCTCATGATGGAGAGCGCCTCTCCACGGTAGATCGCCATTTCCTCGGCCATCGCGCCATGCTTGCCGAGGCCCGCAGGCGGTGCAAGATGGCCGGAATGGAGGGTCACGGCTGGTGCCCAGTCAAGCCTCGGACGAGGGTCACGCGGCGCGGCCTCGCGGCCGACAACGAGAGGGAACCCAACCTGGGGAGGCCTTTTCGATGAAGTTCCGCATCCTCGTCGTCGCGCTCGTGACCGCGCTCGTCAGCGCCTCGGTCGCGTTCGCCCACGGGAATCCCGGCAAGGGGAAGCCCGAGACCAGGCCGGGGAAGCCGGGGAAGCCGGCGAACGGCCAGAACTGCAGGCCGCGGGTCATGGTCATGCTGAAGGGCACGCTCGCGTCCGACCCGGCTGCCGGCGACACGTCGTTCCAGCTGAACGTGACGAAGGCGAACCGCCACGGCCGCGCCTACGTCTCGGCGACCCAGCCGCTCACGCTGAACGTCGACGCGAAGACGAAGGTCCGCCGCAAGGCGCCGGGCTCGGCGCCGACGAAGACGCTCGACTCGCTCGCGCTCGGCGACGGCGTCCGCGTCACCGCGAAGGCCTGCAAGGCCGATCTGCGTGCGGGTGGGACGCCCGATCTGACCGCGCGCCACGTCAAGGCGAAGGCGGCGGCGGCGCCCGAAGCGCCCGCCGCGCCCGAGAAGTCGTCGGCCTAGTGGCTCGTCCAGGGGCCCGGCTCTCCGGGACCTCGGCTCTACCGGAAACGAAAGCCACTGGGCCTTTCGGCCCAGTGGCTTGCGCCGCAGCTTGAGAAGCCTCGCTTGGCCTAGCTCGTCACGCCCAGCGCGAGGAGCGCGACGGCGGTGACGCAAAGGCAGATGAACGACAGTGCGAGCAGTGACCGCATCCCCACGTGCACGGTTGCATAGCGCGTGACGTAGCTCAATAGGCCGGACGGCCCATCTTTCGCGTAGCCGCGACTCACCCCGCCGGGGGCTGCGCTGACGGCCGCAAACAGCGAGAATTCGAGCCATGAGGCCGTACATCCTCATCCTTGCGCTCGCCGCTGCTCTCGCAGCGACGTCGGCCGCGCTCGCGAAAAACGGGCCCGACCCGATCGAGCGGGGCAAGGCGCCCGCCCCTGCTGCGGCATGCCGCTCGCGCGTGGCATTGATCCTGCGCGGCACGTTTGTCGCTGCGGGCGAGGCCTCGTTCAGGATGATCGTGCGCCGGGCCTACGGCCACGGCGGCAGGCTGCGCGGCCCGCGCGACGTGTCAGTGACAGCGAGGACGACCTACCGGCGAAACGGCGCCCGGGTCACCCTCTCCGCCCTACGGGCGAACGACCGCCTGCTCGTCTACGCGCGGGGCTGCAAGCGCAAGCGTGCACCCCTGCAGCTCGTCGCGACGAACGTCTTCGCGCACGGCCGCGCGGCGCCGAAAGGGCGGAAACAGGGCGCCTAGAGCTTCCCTCCCGCCGGAATCGACGCTATAGTCCGTCCGTTCGCGCCTCGCCGCACGGCGACGCTTGCGCGACGTCATGTGCATGCGCTACCCTGTCCGGTTCCGGCCGTAGTCCTGCGCATTCAGCACGCCGTAATAGGGAGGCTCCTCATTTGGTGACCAGGGTCGCCGCGCCACGCACGCGGAAAAGTTTCTCACGCCTCAAGCACGTCCTTGACCTACCGAACCTAATCGACATTCAGAAGGCGTCCTTCAGGTGGTTCCTGGAGGAGGGCCTTCGCGAGACGATCGACGACATCTCGCCGATCGAGGATTACACGGGGACGCTCGCCGTCGAGTTCGGCGACTACCAGTTCGGCGATCCCCAGTTCTCGATCCAGGAATGCCGGGAGAAGGACCTGACGTATCAGGGCCCGCTCTCGATGACCGTCCGCTTCGTCAACAAGGAGACGGGCGAGATCCGCGAGCAGACCGTCTTCATGGGCGACTTCCCGATGATGACGGAGTGGGGGACGTTCATCATCAACGGCACCGAGCGCGTGATCGTCACGCAGCTCGTCCGCAGCCCGGGCGCCTACCTGATGGAGCCCAAGGACGCGACGAAGCAGGTGTTCACCGCGAACCTGATGCCGTCGCGCGGCTCGTGGCTCGAGCTCGAGATCGACAAGAAGGGCGTCGTCTACGCCCGCATCGACCGCAAGCGCAAGCTGCCGATCACGACGCTGCTCCGCGCGCTGCCGGCCGAGGATCCGTCGACCGGCTTCAAGCTCGAGAAGGAGACCAACGAGGAGCTGCTCAAGCTCTTCGACAACTCGATCTACATCCTGAACACGCTCGAGAAGGACCCGTCGACGCGCGAGGACGAGGCTCTGATCGAGGTCTTCAAGAAGCAGCGCCCCGGCGAGCCGCCGACGGTCGAGAACGCGCGCAACTTGCTGAACGCGCTCTTCTTCGATCCCAAGCGCTACGACCTGACGAAGGTCGGCCGCTACAAGCTCAACCAGCGGCTCGCGGTCGACGTGCCCGACGACGTTCGAGTGCTGACGACCCAGGACATCCTCGCGCTCGTCCGCAAGCTCGTCGAGCTGCCGGCGAAGCTCGGTGTGCCCGAGGACTCGAAGGACTACGCAGCCGATGCCGTCGGCCTGTCACGCGACCCGATCCGCGGTGAGCTCGACGAGTACGAGCACTTCGGCAACCGGCGGCTGCGCACGGTCGGCGAGCTGATCCAGGAGGCGTTCCGCGTCGGCCTCTACCGCATGGAGCGCGTCGTCCGCGAGCGGATGACGACCGAGGACGTCGACACGATCACGCCGCAGACGATCATCAACATCCGGCCCGTCGTCGCCGCGCTGAAGGAGTTCTTCGGCTCCTCGCAGCTGTCGCAGTTCATGGACCAGACGAACTCGCTCGCCGGACTCACGCACCGGCGCCGCCTGTCGGCGCTCGGCGCGGGCGGGCTCACGCGCGAGCGCGCGCCGATCGAGGTGCGCGACGTGCACCCCACCCACTACGGCCGCATGTGCCCGATCGAGACTCCCGAGGGGCCGAACATCGGCCTGATCGGATCGCTCGCCTCGATGGCGACGGTCTCGGAGTTCGGCTTCATCCAGACGCCGTACCGCGTGGTCAAGAACGGCCGCGTGACCGACGAGATCGTCTACCTGGACGCGGCCGAGGAGGCGCAGTACACGATCGCGCAGGCCTCGGAGCCGGTCGACGAGAAGACCGGCAGGTTCCTGCACGACAACGTGCTCTGCCGCTCGAAGGAGGGCGAGGCGGTCACGGCCGAGCCGAAGGACATCGAGTTCATGGACGTGGCCCCGGCGCAGATCGTCTCCGTGGCGACGGCGCTGATTCCGTTTCTCGAGCACAACGACGCCAACCGGGCGCTGATGGGCGCGAACATGCAGCGGCAGGCCGTGCCGCTGATGATCCCGCAGGCCCCGCTCGTCGGCACGGGCCTCGAGTACCGGGCCGCGGTCGACACCGGCGACGTCGTCCTCGCCGGGAACGGCGGCCAGGTCGCGGACGTCGACGCCGAGAAGATCGTCGTCGACACGAAGGACGGCAAGGACACCTACGAGATGACGAAGTTCATGCGCTCGAACCAGGGCACGCTCATCCACCAGAAGCCGATCGTCGAGCTCGGGGAGCGCGTGAAGGCCGGCGACGTGCTCGCCGACGGCTCGTCGACCGACATGGGCGAGCTGGCGCTGGGCGCGAACCTGCTCGTCGCCTTCATGCCGTTCGAGGGCTACAACTTCGAGGACGCGATCGTCATCTCCGAGCGCCTCGTGAAGGAGGACGTCCTTTCGTCCATCCACATCCACGAGTACGAGATCGACGCACGGACGACGAAGCTCGGCGACGAGGAGATCACGCGCGACATCCCCAACCG
>DASQWH010000117.1:0-2562 GCA_035640335.1 Gaiellaceae bacterium
CGAGCCCCTCTTCCCGGTTCAGCTCCTCGATGCGCTCGAGCACGCGAAGGCCCGCGCGAACCGCTCGCTCGGCGTCGTCGCCGTGCGCCACCGGCGCGCCGAAGACGGCGACGACCGCGTCGCCGATGAACTTCTCGAGGATGCCGCCGTGGTGCTCGATCCGTTCCTTCGCTTCATCGTGGTAGCGCTGGAGGAACTCGCGGACGTCCTCGGGATCGGCCCGGTCCGACCGCTCCGTGAAGCCGACGAGGTCGATGAAGAGGACCGAGACGAGCCTCCGCTCCTCGCGGAGCCCTCGCGCCTCCTCGAGCGGAGACCCGCAGCTGTTGCAGAACCGCGATCCGGCCGGGTTGTCCTGCCCGCACGTCTCGCAGCTGAAGGGCTTGTCGAGCGCAGCCTCGACGGTCGTCACCGGACGAATCTTGCAGTCCACGGTGGGCGATGCCAAGGACGTTCGGCCCGCCTCGAAAAGCAGCGAGGCGGAGCGAGCGGCACCGTCCTAGCTTTCGAGCCGGTCCAGGCGGAGGCCGCGGAGGAGGGTGCCGAGGCTGATCGCGCCGCTCAGGTGCCCCGCGAAGCCGTCGAACTCCACCAGCGCGGCCTCGACGACAGCGACCTTCTGCGTCTGCGTCAGCGGTGCGCCCTCCTCCTCGCAGAGCTCGAAGGCGAGGACGATCGCACGGGCCATGCGCTCCGCCGCGGCGAGCTGCGCGGTCACGACGGTGGGATCGCGGTTTCCGTTTCCGTCCTGCGCAGGCATTCCGAGCCAAGCGTGCACCCGTGGCTCACCATCTGCGATCGGCCGGTCGGGCGGCGAAGAAGATGAGTCGCGGCTCATCCGATCGGCTCCGGCCGCCGATGCGAGGCGAATGGCGCGTCCGAACCGCAGGGGCCGAGCGATCTACCTGTCGTGCGCCGGTGTCCTCCTCGCGCTTCTCGGAGTCGGGACGAGCTTCGTCTCGCGCCATGACGGCGACATCGCCGCCTCGCCGCCCGACCCTGAGGCGCGTCCGCTGCCGCTCGTCGTGGGCTCGCCAGAGGTTAGCCACGTCGACCGGGGGCTCAGCCGCATCGCAAACCAACTCGGGCACGGACAGGCGGAGGTGCGCTGCTGGTCGACCTCCGAGTGGCAGGTCCTCCTCCGCAACCTCGGATCGGGAGACGTGAACGCCTACACGACGGTCGACAGACGCCTTGTGCATCTGCCGTGGTACACGTGCAGCTGGCTGCACGTAGTCGCGATGCGCGGGCTCTCGCGTCTCGACCGAGCGAAGGCGCTGGCGCCGTTCGCGCACGAGCTCGAGCATCTCCGCGGCGTCGACGGCGAGGCCGAGGCCGAGTGCTACTCGTACCAGCACCTCGCGGAGGTGGCCGAGGCGCTCGCTGCGAGCCGAGACGAGTCGGGGCGGCTGGCCGAGGTCGCCTGGCGCGAGCTCTACCCGCCGTCGGACCCGGCCTACGTGTCACCCGAATGCCGAAACGGCGGCCGTCTCGACCTGCACCCGCAGCGGCGAAGCTGGCCCTAGGAGGGTCTTACAGGCCGTTCCGGATCGCGAGCGCCGCCGCCTGCGTCCGGTTCTCGACGTGCAGCTTGCGAAGCAGGTTCGAGATGTGATTGCGAACCGTGAAGGGGCTGATGTGCAGCTGCTCCGCGATGTCGTCGTTGTGGCTGCCCGTCGCGATCAGGCTGAGGATCTCGAGCTCGCGCGCCGACAGGAACGCCAACGCCGAGGTCTCGGGGCCGGCTGCGGCGCCTTTGGCGCGCAGCCGCGTGAGAAGGGTCGACGCGATCCCGGCGGAGAGCAGCGACTCACCGCGGGCCGCCGCCTGAATGCCTGCGACGAGCGCATCGGGCGTGCTTCCCTTCACGAGGTAGCCCCGCGCGCCAACCAGCATCGCGTCCAGGACGTGCTCCTCGGCGGCCGAGACGGTGAGCATGACGACGGCGCTCGTCGGCGACGTGTCGGCGATCCTTCGCGTCGTCTCGATCCCGTCGAGGCCGGGCATCTGCAGGTCCATCAGGACGACGTCCGGCGCGAGCGCGATCACGAGCTCGAGCGCGGCTTCCCCGTCGGCCGCGTCCCCGACCACGTCGAGACCGCGAGCGGAGAGCAGCTCGCGCAGGCCGGCGCGAAAGCCGTCGTCGTCGTCGACGACGAGGACAGTGACAGGCTCACGCCCGCCCGGTTGGACCGGGGGCGAGGGCGGGCCGGCGATGGGGCCTCGACTATCGGACGTCTCAGTCGCTCCTGTCTGCCGCATTAGGCTCGTTATAAAACAGACGAACCCGTGGCCAAAGCCTGATCGAACGAGCCCGGTCCGTCAATAGCGGAACACGATCGAAAAAATGGGACGCCTGTCCTATTGGCGGCGCACCGAACAGGTGCGAAGCTCCGTGGACGGCGTCCGGGGAGGGCAGCCGGTAGACAAAGGGCGGGGGAGGGTTTCAATGCGGCCACTGAAGGTCCTGCTCGCGGATGACCATCGGCTCATCCTTGAAGCAACGCGGCTCGTGCTCGAACAGGCCGACGACATCGAGATCGTCGGCGAGGCCACGACCGG
>DASQWH010000118.1:0-11978 GCA_035640335.1 Gaiellaceae bacterium
CGCCCCCTGCCTGGTGGGGGTCGATGCCGAGGGCCGCGAAGACCTCCTCGTGGCGCTCCGCGAGCGCGAGCGCCGTGCGGCAGGACTCGATGCCCGTGCCGACCGTCACGACAAGGTCGACTCCCGCAGACCGGGCTCGCCGGAGCAGCGCCGAGGGGCGGTCGGCGCAGGCGTCGAGGTGGGCATGGGTGTCGATCAACTGTGGTGCTGCGGAGCCGCCGGCTCGCCCGCGACCCGTTCCATGCGCTCGAGCTCGTCGGCGACGATCGCGTCCGCGTCGAGCTTCTTGAACAGCGGCTTCGGCTCGGGCAAGGGGCGGCCCGCCCGGAGCCGGCTCGGCTCCCAGCGGCCCTCCGCGCTCGTGTAGTCGCCGGTCAGGACCTCGTGGACGTCGTCGTCTTCTCCCTCCTCGCGCAGCTCGAGCTCGCCCGCCAGGCTCCCCTCGTACCCGAGCAGGGCGTGCAGCTCCTGGCTCGAGAACGGCAGGAAGGGGGCGAACATCGTCTTCAGGTTGTCGATGCTGCGCAGCGCCACGTAGAGCACGGTGCCGGCCCGCTCGCGGTCGGTCTTGATCGTCGCCCAGGGAGCCTGTTCGCTCGTGTACTGGTTGACGAGCGAGGCGAGCCGCATCGCCTCCGCTAGCCCGGCCTTGAACCGGGCGGCCGCGATCGGCTCGCCGACGGTCTCGAACCCGCCTTCAACCGCCTCCAGCAGCACGCGGTCCGCCTCCTGGAGCTTGCCGGGCTCCGGCACGGCGCCGAAGTTCCGGTGCGCGCTCGTCAGCGTCCTGTTGACGAGGTTGCCCCAGTTCGCGACGAGCTCGTCGTTGTTCCGGCGCACGAACTCGGACCAGGTGAAGTCCGTGTCCTGGGTCTCCGGGCCTGCCGCCGTCAGGAAGAAGCGCAGCGCGTCGGGGTCGTAGCGGCTCAGGAAATCGTGAATCGCGATCGACACCTGCCTGCTCACGCTGAACCTCCTACCCTCCATGGTGAGGAACTCGCTCGCGACGATGTTGTTCGGCAGCTCGAGAGGGCCCTTGCCCGCGCCGTACTCGCCGCCCTCGCCGTAGCCGAGGAGGATGCTCGGCCAGATGACAGTGTGGAAGACGATGTTGTCCTTGCCCATGAAGTACGCGTGCACGGCCTCGGGGTTCTGCCACCAGTCGCGCCAGGCGTCCGGCGTCCCGCGGTTCGCCGCCCATTCGATGCTCGCCGAGAGGTAGCCGATGACGGCGTCGAACCACACGTAGATGCGCTTGTCGTCACGCTCGGCGTAGCCCGGCACCGGGATCGGCACGCCCCAGTCCAGGTCACGCGTGATGGGCCGCGGCTTCAGCTCCTGGACGAGGTTCAACGAGAAGTTGCGGACGTTCGGCCGCCAGTGCTCCTGCGCGCGGATCCACTCGGCGAGCTGCTCCGCGAACGCCGGCAGGTCCAGAAAGAGGTGCTCCGTCTCCTTGAAGACGGGCGGCGTCCCGTCGATCTTGGAGCGCGGCTCCTTCAGGTCGACCGGGTCGAGCTGATTCCCGCAGTTGTCGCACTGGTCGCCGCGCGCCTCGGGGAAGCCGCAGATCGGACACGTCCCTTCGATGTAGCGGTCGGGAAGCGTGTGCCCCGTCGTGGCGGAGAACGCGCCAAGCGTCGTCTTCTCGAAGATGTAGCCGTTCTCGTACAGCGTGCGGAACAAGTCCTGGACGACGCTGTAGTGGTTCTGCGTCGTCGTCCGCGTGAAGAGGTCGTACGACAGCCCGAGCGCGAGCAGGTCCTCGCGGATGAGCTTGCTGTACTTGTCGGCCGTCTCACGCGGCGACCCGCCCTCGCGGTCGGCCGCGACCATCACGGGTGTCCCGTGCTCGTCGGTGCCGCTGACCATGAGCACGTCGTTGCCGCGCAGGCGGTGATAGCGCGCGTAGACATCCGAGGGGACGCCGAAGCCCGCGACGTGCCCGATGTGCCTTGGACCGCTCGCATAGGGCCACGCGACGGCCACGAGAATCCGTTGAGGCATGCGGTTCTGCGAGACGTTCCTCCGCAGGAGTCGGGGTCTCGGACATCTTACGGAGCGTGTTTTCGCGCACCGGTCGCGTCGCGGCGACCGCGAAGCGCATCCACCTCGCCGCGGCTCCGACTGCACACACCGCCACCCCGAGGAGCGCAATGCCGAAGAGCCACGCCCGCGAGCGCTCGGAGCTTCGTCGCGCGCGGCGAACGACACTCGGGCTCACATCCTGCCGTCGCCCCTCGATCGCCTTCGGCCGGGGCGCCGCGACGACCACGGCGGCCGGGTGCGTCGCGGCGCGTGTCCGCGGCCGAGACGGCGCCGCCACCGCACGCGGAGCGACTGAGACCGACGCAGCCGGCGCGGCGACGCGAGCCTGCTCGACGGACCGCGCCCGCGCGGGCACGCCCCCGTGCGCGGCTCGCCTCGGTGCCGGCGTCCGACCCGGCACGCGGACAGGCACCGCGCGAAGCGTCGGAGGCGTGACGGGTTGAGCCCGAAGCGCAGGTGCCACCGCCGCGCGGGCGGCAGGCACACCCTGCGACTGTACGCCCTGTGCCTGAGACACCGGCGTCTGTGCGGGCCCGGGCTCCGGGGGCGGCTCAGCCTCCGCCGAGCGACGGGCCGGGAGCAGCGTCAGCGGGTCGACGTACCCGTGCGGCTCCGCCGTGACGCGCACTCCGAGGTAGATCCACGGCCCGCGGGACTCGCCCTCCGCGCCCGCGTCGACGCCGGCGAGCACGTCGCCTTCTTCGACCCAGGTCCCGCTCCGGACGGCGAGCGGCCCAAGGTGCATCAGTGTCACCGAGTAGCCGTCCTCGGTCCGCAGCGTGAGCGTGCGACCACCTCCGGGCACCATGCCGGCGAAGGAGACGAGTCCGCGCACCGGAGCGAGAACGTCCTCACTCCCCGAAGCGCCGATGTCGATGCCGCGGTGCTGCCCCGCGCCGTAGGGGTCGCCGTCGACGTGGAAGGGCTCGAGCACCGGGCCAGAGACAGGCCACGCCCATGCGAAGCCGGACGAAGGGACCGCGAGGGCCACTACGAGCACAACGAGCATCGCGAGTGCGGGAACGATGCGTCTGTTGCCAATCTTGAAAACCACTCGGCCACCGTATCAGGGCCGTCGGTCGTTGTCAAAGTTGACTACAGAGAGCCGCGGTAGAGCCGGTTGCGGGGAACGCGCGTCAGCCGCGAGACGAGATCGGCCGCCTGCCCGCGGCCGAGGCCCACTTCGACGAGCTCGGCGACCGCGGCGAGCGCCTCGCCCTCCGGCTCGGCACCTTCAGGCACAGCCGCTCCGAGGACGAGCGTGATCTCGCCCTTCGGCGGCTCACCGAAGCGCGCGGCGACGTCCTCGGCGGTCCCGCGCACGACCTCCTCGAAGCGCTTCGTCAGCTCGCGGCACACCGCAACCGGCCGCGTCGGCTGCGCGCGCGCGAGGGACGCGAGGCTCGCCGGCAGCCGCCGCGGCGACTCGAACGCGACGACAGGATGCGCCCAGCGCGCGAGCTCCTCCCAGAGCTGCCCCAGGGCGCGCTCGCCGCGCGGCAGGTAGCCGATGAACTGGTAGCGCTCCCCCGCGAGGCCGCTGGCGACGAGCGCCGTCTCGACGGCCGACGGCCCCGGCAGCACCGTCACCGGCACGCCCGCCTCGAGCGCCGCCGCGATCAGGCGCGCGCCGGGGTCGCTCACGGCCGGCAGGCCCGCGTCGCTCACGAGCGCGAGACGCTCGCCCGCCTGCAGCCGGGGCAGGATCTCTGCCGCGCGCTTCGCCTCGTTGTGCTCGTGGTAGCTGACCAGCTTCGCGCGGAGACCGTGGCGCTCGAGGAGCTTGCGCGTTTGGCGCGTGTCCTCGCAGAGCACGACGTCGGCCTCACGCAGCTCGCCGAGCAGGCGGAGCGTGACGTCGTCGAGATTGCCGATCGGCGTGGCGCAGACCGCGAGCGGCACAGGGCTCCGCTACTCGCGCTCGAGCCGCTCGAAGGCGATCAGGCCGGCCCCGACCATCCCTGCGCGCGGCCCCAGCTGAGCGGGGACGATCCGCACGAGGTCGCGACCGGGCGGCAGCGCCTCCTGGGCAACGGTCTCACGCGCCGCGTCGAAGAGGAGATCGCCCGCCTCTGCGAAGCCGCCGCCGAGCACGACCAGCTCCGGCTCGAAGATGTTGATCAACGTCGCGATGCCGGCGCCGAGCTTATGGCCGACTTCCGCGAGCGCGGCCGCGGCGGCCTCGTCGCCGTCGCGCGCGCGATCGACCAGCTCCCGCGCGCTCGACGACGGCCCGTACAGCTTCTGCGCAGCGCGGTCGGCCGCTCTCCCGGAGACGAGCGTCTCGAAGTGGCCGTGGCCGTCGCAGCCAGGGCCGCACTTCGGCCCGCCGTACTGCAGCACGATGTGCCCCAGCTCGGCGCCGGCCCCGATCGCGCCTCGATACGGCTTGCCGTCGAGGATCAACCCGCCCCCGACCCCCGTCCCGAGCGTGAGCATGATCATGTGGCGCGTCCCGCGGCCGGCGCCGAGCTGCCACTCCGCGATCGCCGCCGCGTTGCCGTCGTTGTCCATCGCGACCGGCACGGCATAGCGCTCGGACATCCGGCTGCGAAAGGCAAGCCCGGCAAGCGGGATGTGCACGGAGGACACGGCCGTCCCCGCGTTCTGGTCGATCGTCGAGGGCAGGCCGAAGCCGACCGCGTCGATCTCGCCGTCCGCGCGCACTTCGTCGACGACGTCGTCGAGCGCCGCGAGCAGCTCTTCCTGGGAATCGGAAGGCGTCGCCCGCTCCGCGGTACGCCCGACCTCCCCGTCCCGGCCGACGACGCCAGCGAGGGTTTTCGTGCCGCCGACGTCGACGCCGATGACGCGTTGGGCTCCCAACCGGCGGCTACATTACCCAGCCGAATGCCGGAAGGAGAGAAGCCCTACCGCGTGTACCGCGGCGGGCGCGTGCGGGGCCGCGTTCCGACGCTTCCGAAGCCCGAGCGTGCTCCGAGCAGAGACGGCCGGCGGCCCCCGCGACTCCGCTATCCGGGCCCGGGACCGAGACGCGAGACGGAACGACGCCCGAACTGGAGGCGACGGATCCTGCTCGTGCTCGGCGCGTTGTTCCTGCTGCTGATCGTCTGGATCGTGATGAGCTATCTGGCGCTGCGCAGCGGCACGAAGGACGCCAACGCACGCCTTTCGCCCGCCGCCGGGGCAGCGCTCGAGCCGCAGGACGGCCTGATCCTGTCCCAACCGAGCGTCTTCCTGCTCGTCGGCACCGACCACGCCGCGTACCAGCGGCAACGACGGGGCTTTCGCCGCGCGGACTCGCTCATGCTCGTGCGAACCGATCCCGGGCGCGGGCGCGTCTCCTACCTCTCGATCCCGCGCGACCTGCGCGTCGAGGTGCCCGGCTACGGCTTCGAGAAGATCAACTCGGCGATGCAGCTCGGAGGCGCGCCGCTCACGATCCGGACGGTGCGCGGGCTGCCGCAGCTGCCCGAGGTCAACCACGTCGTCATCGTCAACTTCGACGCATTCAAGGAAGTGATCGACAAGGTCGGCGGCGTGACGATCGACGTCCCCGGCCCGATCCTCGCCAACAAGTTTGACTGCCCATACGCGACGCAGGCGCGTTGCGACCAGTGGGCGGGGTGGCGGTTCGCCAAGGGCAAGCAGGAGATGGACGGGCGCCGCGCGCTCGTCTACTCGCGGATCCGGGAGAACAAGCTCAACCCGCGCGAAAGCGACTTCACCCGCGGTGAGCGCCAGCAGGCCGTCATCCAGGCCCTCCTCTCGAAGCTGACGAGCGTCGGCGTCTTCGTGAAGCTGCCGTTCATCGGCGACGACATCATGCGGCCGCTGACGACCGACCTCACCGCCGGGCAGCTGATCCAGCTGGCCCTCGTCAAGAAGCGCAGCGGTCGCGAGCTGCACTGCCGGCTCGGTGGCGAGCCGCAGAACTTCGGCGGCGGGTCCTTCATCCAGCTCGACGAGGAGGCGCGCCGCACGGTGCTGGCCTTCCTCGGCAAGTCGGCGCCGCAGCCGCCGTTGCCCGGCGCGACGTTCGGGTCGGGCTGCCCGGCCCGCTAGGTCTCCGCGACCTTCTTCTTGTCGTCCTTCTTGTCGGCCTTGTCCGACGCGGGCTTGTCGCCGTCGGCGGATGGCTCCTTCTTGCGGCTCGAGCGCCCGTAGTCCGTGGCGTAGAAGCCGGAACCCTTGAAATGGACGGCAACCGGGTACAGGACCCGCTGCACGGGGCCTTCCCCGCACTCCTCGCACACCTCGGGCAGAGGATCGGACATGCGCTGGAACACCTCGAAAACGTGCCCATTCGGGCACTTGTATTCGTAAATGGGCACGTATACGAAGGATAGCCCGGGCACCTGAAGTGCTAGGTTCCGCGCGCCCTAGCAAGCGGCCCTCTTCGACCTTGGCGCAACCGCCCGCGACGCAGACGAGAAAGCCGCGGGCGCGGCCCGTGCCGCAGGCCGCCGGCCGGCGCGCTGTCTCCCACCGCCCCCGCGACCTCGACGTCGGCCAGCGCACGTTTCGGGTGGGCGTCGGCGCCTGCACGACAGCGGTCGCCGCGTTCCTGCTCGCGCGGCTGACGGCATGGCCGCCGCACGAGGACGAGACGCTCGCGCTCTTCGTCGGGCGTGACTCGTTTCCCGGGATGCTGGACACCGTGCTCGGGCAGCGCGGAGGCGCGCCCCTGCACTTCCTATTCGCGTGGATCGTCGCCCACCTGGGCGGCGGCCTCGTCGCGCTGCGCCTGCTCAGCGCGGCGTTCGCCGTCGCGAGCGTGCCGGTCATCGCGCTCCTCTGCTCCCGCCTCGCGGGACGTGGCGCCGCGCTCGCCGCCACCGTCATCGTCTCGGCGAGCTGGATGCTGCTCTTTCACGGCGTCTACGGCCGCATGTACTCACTCTTCCTGCTCACGAGCACGCTCTCGTACCTCGCGTTCGTGGACGCCGTTTCACGCGGAGGAGGCAGGCGCTGGACGCTGTGGGCGCTTGCGGTCCTCGCCGCGGTGGCGACGCATCCGTATGGCGCCCTCGTCCTCGCCTCCCAGGTGCTGTTCGTTCTCGCGCGCGCGAGAACAAGAAAGGCACTCGTCGCGATCGGCGCCGTCGCGGTCGCGGGGACGCCGTTCTGGTACACCGACCTGGTCCTCGCCGGCCGCTTCGACGTCACCGTCGGGGCGGGCGGAACGAAGCTCGACGGCCCGCTGCCGGTTGCCGAGTACCTTGTCGACGTCGCCCGGGATTTCACGGCCGGGTACCTCGTCGCGGTCGTGGCGGTGCTCGCGCTCGCCGGAGTCGGAGCGTTCGTCCTCTGGCGGCGCAGCCGCGGCGCGGCCGCCCTCGTGGGGTTCGTCGTCGGCGTCCCGACCATTGCACTGATGGTCGCGCAGTTCGGCGAGTCGACCTCGCCCGAGTCGCGCCACCTCGTCTTCGTCCTCCCGTTCTTCGCCGCGCTCGTCGGGACTGGCTTGCTCGCGCTCGCGCGGCATCGCGTGGCGATCGTCGTCGCGGTGCTCGCAGGCCTCGTCGCGGCGGAAGTCGCCTGGGGGTGGCAGAAGACGCCGCCGCTGTACGAGGGCGAGCCGGCCGCGCGTGTCGAGGCGCGCAAGGCCGCCTCGGGATGGCTCGCAGCGACGGGTCGCCCGAACGACGTCCTCTTCGGATACGAGGCGGTCTACCTCGGCGCCTGGGAGCGGGAGAGCCGCTTCTCGCGCACCGTCGTCCCCCGCGCCGACGCAGAGCTCGCGCTCCAGGCGCTCCGCTCGGCGCCCAGCCTCGGGCGAGGCGTGTGGGTCTTCGACGCGAGCGACACCAACAACTTCGTTCCTCGGTCGAGCGTGCCGCTGCGGTTTCCGAAGCCCGCGGGCGACTTCGAGGCCCGCGTCTTCGGCCCGTTCCTCGTCATCCGCGGCCGCGAACCGACGAGAACGCCGCGCCGCTTCCTCGAGCAGTCACGGAGCGTGGAGGAGGTCGGGAGATCGCTCTACATGGGCGACGCGGACGTGAACCTCGTCACCGTCGACCGGGCTCTCGCTCGGCTTTAGCCTCGCGGTCGAGCGTTTCCCGGTAGCACGGCGCCTCTTCGAACGCGGCGAGACCGGCCGTGTGCGCGGGCTTCGCCCGCGAGCGCCGTACGCGACGGGCGGCGGCGAACACAGCCGAGGCGCCGACGAGGCCGCCGAACAGGAAGGAACGGAGACGCGCTCCCCCGCGCTCTTCGTCCATGGGAGCATTCTAGGCGTGACCCTCGCCTGCCTCGGCGACTTGCTCCTCGACGTGATCGTGCGCATGGACGCGGCCTCGACCGACTCGGAGGCGGCGGCGGAGACGCGCGTGGGCGCCGGTGGGCAGGCGGCGAACGTCGCGGCGTGGGCCGCTGAGCTCGGCGCGGCGGCGCGGTTCGTCGGCAAGGTCGGCGACGACGCGGCGGGCGAGGTCGCGCGCGGCGAGCTCGAGCGGCGCGGAGTGGACGTGGTCGGGCCGCGAGCCGAGGGCCGGAACGGAGTCGTCGTCTCGCTCGTCGGCGAGGACGGAAGCCGGACGATGCTCTCCGACCGCGGGGTGGCACCGCAGCTGCGCGCCGAGGAGCTGGAGATGGGCTGGTTCCGCGGCGTCGAGCACCTCCACCTGTCCGGGTACTCGCTGCTCCGCAACCCGATCGCGGAGGCCGCGGCCAAGGCGGCCGGAGCCGTCGGCGTGCAGGGCGGCAAGGTCAGCGTCGACCTCTCGTCGGCGGCGGGCATCCGCGACTTCGGCCCGGAGCAGCTGCTCCGCCGGCTCGAGCTCCTGGCGCCCGCCGTCGTCTTCGCCAACGAGGAAGAGCTCGAGGCGCTCGGCAGCGCGCCTCCCGCGACGACGCTCGTCATCAAGCGGGGGCCCGCCGGCTTCTCGGTCGGAGAGGAGACCGTGCCGGCCGCGGCCGTCGACGCGGTGGATACGACCGGCGCCGGCGACGCGCTCGCCGCGGGCTTCCTCGTCGGCGGACCGGAGCTGGCGCAGCAGGCAGCCGCACGCTGTGTCGCCCAGCTGGGAGCGATGCCGTGAAGATCGAGATCGCGCCGGCGACGCCCCAGGCCTTCCGCGAGCGCGCGGGCTGGCGCTACGAGCCGCCGTTCGACCTCTACGACGAGGACGCGAAGCCGGTCAAGAACCCCGAGCGCTTCTGGGAGGCACGGGACGAGGCCGGCGAGCTCGTCGGCTTCTACTACTTCGAGCGGAGAGGGCCGACCGTGAAGTACGGGCTCGGGCTCCGGCCCGAGCTGACCGGCTCGGGCCACGGCCTCGACTTCGTTCGCGCGGGCGTCGAGTTCGCGCGCGAACGCTTCCGGCCGAGGCGGATCGTGCTCGAGGTGTTCGCGTTCAACGAGCGCGCGGTGACGGTCTACGAGCGGGCCGGCTTCCAGGTGACCGGGCAGCGGCGCCAGACGTACCGGGGCCGCGACGTCGAGACGATCGACATGGAGCTGCCGCTGTGAACGGGTTCTTGCGCGTCTCCCCCGAGGTGGCGGACGCGATCCACGCTCGGCGCGCGGTCGTCGCGCTCGAGACGACGCTCGTCGCGCACGGCTTCCCGTCCGGAGAAGGCGTCGGCGTCGGGCGCGAGAGCGAGCGGCGCGTCCGAGAGGCCGGCGCCGTGCCGGCGACGGTCGGCGTGCTCGACGGCGCCGTCCGCGTCGGGCTCGACGAGGACGAGCTCGGACGCTTCACGGCGGACGCGCGCAAGGTCGGGCCGCGCGACCTCGCCGCAGCAGCCGCGCAGGGCGTCGTCGGCGCGACAACCGTGGGCGGCACGCTCGCTGCCTGCCGCGCGGCCGGGATCGGCTTCATGGGCACCGGCGGCATCGGCGGTGTCCACCGCGGCGAGCGCTTCGACGTCTCGGCCGACCTCGGCGAGCTGTCGCGCACCGAGGCGCTCGTCGTCTCGTCGGGCGTGAAGTCGCTGCTCGACGTGCCCGCGACCGCGGAGCTGCTGGAGACGCTCGGTATCCCGGTGCTCGGCTTCCGTACGGACGAGCTGCCGCTCTTCTACACCGCGCGCGGCGGCCCGCCCGTCTCGGCCCGCGTGGAGTCGGCCGCCGAGGCGGCGCGCGTCGCCCGCGCGCACTGGGCGCTGGGTCGCCACTCCGCGCTCCTGCTCGCGCGCCCGCCGGACGACGGCCTGGACGACGTCGAGCCGCTCATCGAGCAGGCGCTCGCCGCCGCAGAGGAGCAGGGCGTCCGCGGGCCGGCGGTGACGCCGTTCGTCCTCGGCCGCCTGCACGAGTCGAGCGGGCGGCGCACGCTCGAGGTCAATCGCGAGCTCGTCGCCGCGAACGCCGCGCTCGCGGCCGAGGTCGCTGTCGCTTTCGCGACCATCGCCTCGGCGTGACCGCGACGAACGACAGCGTCGAGCTCGTCCCGCAGACGGACTTCTCGGGCCCGGAGTTGCGCTTCGACTTCCCCGGCCTGCGCATCGGCGTCGCGGAGTACGAGGAGGGGCCCACCGGCTGCACGGTCTTCCACCTCCCACCCGGCGGAACGGCGTGCGCCGTGGACATTCGCGGCGGCTCGCCCGGAACCCTCGGCGACTACGAGTGGACGCACGCGATCTGCCTCGCGGGTGGCTCCCTCTACGGGCTGGAGGCGACCTGCGGCGTCGCCGCCGAGTTGATGGCCATGCGCGGTTACACCGTGGGCTTCACCGACGTGGAGCTCGTCTGCGGCGCGATCGTCTACGACTTCGGGCCCCGCGAGAACACGATCTACCCCGACGCGAGGCTGGGCCGCGCGGCCCTGCGTGCCGCCCGCGAGGGTACCTTCCCGCTGGGAGCCCGCGGCGCGGGCCGCTCGGCCACCGTCGGCAAGACCTTCGGCTTCGAGCAGGCCGAGCCGGGCGGCCAGGGCGGCGCCTTCCGCCAGATCGGCCCAACGAAGATCGCCGTCTTCACGGTCGTGAACGCCGTCGGGGCCATCGTCGACCGCGAAGGCAGGGTCGTCCGCGGCCATCTCGACTCCGAGACCGGCGCGAGAGCACAACTCCTCGCAGGGCTCGAGGGGCAGCTTCCGGAGACTGCCCCCGGGAACACGACCCTGACGGTCGTCCTCACCAACCAGCAGCTCGATCGTCGCGAGCTCCGTCAGCTCGGGATCCAGGTGCACGCGTCGATGGCGCGCGCGATCCAGCCCTTCCACGCGCTCTTCGACGGCGACGTCCTCTACGCAGTGACGACGGCCGAGGTCGAGAACGACGAGCTGCCCGCGATGAGCCTCGGCGTCGTCGCCTCGGAGCTCGCGTGGGATGCGGTGCTGGCCGCGGTGCGCAGCGAGGACTAGCCCAGCGCGCCGAGGAGCTCGTCGATCTCGAGCGCCGTCAGCGTCTGCAGCTTCGCACTGCCGCGAGCGCCGAGGGCGACGGAGACGCGGGCGATCGTCGCCGCGTCGGGTGCCTCGACGACGTTGACGAAGTCGAACGGCCCGAGCGTCGCCCACTGGTGGAGGACCTTGGCGCCGAGCTCCTCGACGTCGCGGTTGACCTCCTTCAGGCGGTCGGGGTTCGACTTGAGCGTCTGCACGCCCTGCGCTGTCAGGTTCGTGAGAAGGATGTAGGTCGGCATCGCGCCGACTCTACCGCTCTAGGACTTCGCGCGAAGGGTCGTAGGCGGGGTCGTGCTCAGGGAGCGCGTCGTGCGACCACTCGCGCGTCTTCCACGCCGGCACCGGGGTCTCGCAGTCGGCCTTCGGCACGAAGCGTGAGCGCTGCACGAGCTTGTACTCGTGGATGTACCGCGGGCAGTTCGGGAAGACCTCCGTCGCGCGAACGCGGACGACGAACTGCGCCTCGGGGTACTCGGCGAGCAGCGGGTCGTCCTCGTCGATCGACGCCAGCCCGTTCAGGCGCATCCGCTTCCGGCCCTCGAAGTCGATGAAGAGCAGCCCCACCTGCGCGTTGACGGCCAGGTTCCCCATCGTCAGGTACATGCCGTTGCCGTC
>DASQWH010000119.1:0-10491 GCA_035640335.1 Gaiellaceae bacterium
TGCTCGAGCAGAGCGGGCACGTCTGCGATCCGCTCCGGCTCCGCCCCAAGCACGACGTTCGTGCCGCCGTTCGCGACGAGAGTCACGGGCCGCTCGGTGTTCGGCCGCAACGTGAAGCACGGCAGCCCAAGGTACGTCGTCTCCTCCTGGATGCCGCCCGAATCCGTCAGCACACCGGCCGAGCCCCCGACGAGCGACATGAACTCGATGTAGCCGACCGGGTCGATCAGCCGCAGCCGCTCCGTTCCCGTCTCGATCCCGAACGCCTCGATCGCGGCCCGCGTGCGCGGATGGACCGGGAAGACGACAGGCATGCGGTCGGCGAGCTCGGCCAGCCGCGCCATCGCATCGGCCATGAACGGCCCGTCGACCCAGTGCCGGTGCAGCGTGACGACGAGGTAGTCCCCGCGCCGCAGGCCGTGCGCCTCGGGCGCGCCGTAGCTCTCGATCCGCGGGCGCATGGCGACGAGCGAGTCGATCATCGTGTTCCCGACGTCGTGGATCGACGACTCCGCGCAGCCCTCCGCGAGGAGATTGTCGCGCGCGTCGGGCGAGTGGACGAACAGGAGCTGCGAGAGCTGGTCGGCCACGATACGGTTGATCTCCTCCGGGAGCGTGCGGTCGAACGAGCGCAGCCCGGCCTCGACGTGCCCGATCGGGAAGAGCAGCTTCGACGCGGTCAGTGCAGCCGCCGCCGTCGAGTTCACGTCACCGGGCACGAGGACGACGTCCGGCTCGGCCTCGAGCAGCACGGGCTCGAGGCGCTCCATCACACGCGCCGTCTGCTGGGCGTGCGAGCCCGAGCCGACACCGAGCGAGTAGTCCGGCTCGCCGACGCCGAGCTCCTCGAGGAAGATCTCGGAGAGCTCGCGGTCGTAGTGCTGGCCCGTGTGGACGAGCACGTGCTCGAACTCGTCGGACCGCCGCCCGAGCGCGGCCACGATCGGTGCGACCTTCATCATGTTCGGCCGCGTCCCGACGACCGAGAGGATTCTCCGCCGCTTTGCCACCTGAACAGGATACGAGCGGCCTGACCGACCTCCTGCGCGGCTACTCTCAACAGCGGGCGCTCGGGTGACGATGAGCTACTGAATGTGCGGGATCTGCGGAGCCCTGGCGACGCGTGACGACTTCGCCGCCGGCGAGGACGTCGTCACCGCCATGCGCGAAACGCTCGTCCACCGCGGCCCCGACGACGGCGGCACGTGGACGGCGCCCGGCATCGGCCTCGGCCACCGGCGGCTGTCGATCATCGACCTCTCGCCCGCGGGCCACCAGCCGATGTCGAACGAGGACGGGACCGTCTGGGTCACGTTCGGCGGCGAGATCTACAACCACGCGGAGCTGCGCGCCGAGCTCGAGCGGAAGGGTCACGTCTACCGCTCGCAGACGGACACGGAAACGATCGCCCACCTCTACGAGGAGGAAGGCCCGCGCTGCGTGGAGCGGCTGAACGGCATGTTCCACTATGCGATCTGGGACGCGCGCAGCCGCGAGCTGCACCTCGCGCGCGACCGCCTCGGCAAGAAGCCGCTCTACTACGCGCAACCCGCAGGCGGTTTCCTCTTCGCCTCCGAGATCAAGGCGCTGCTCGCCCATCCTTCGCTGACCGCCGACCTCGACGAGGAGGCGTTCTTCCACTATCTGACCTTCGTCTGCGCGCCTGCGCCGCTGACGATGTTCGCCGGCATCCGCAAGCTCGCGCCGGCGCAGCGGATGACCGTGCGCGCCGACGGCTCGACTGAGACCGAGACGTATTGGAGCCCGCTCGGCGCCACGGTGTCCGGTGACGAGCACGAGCTGGCCGAGCAGCTGCTGGAGCTCCTCCGCGACGCCGTGTGCCGGCGGATGATGAGCGACGTCCCGTTCGGTGTCTTCCTCTCGGGCGGCATCGATTCGTCGACGAACGTTGCACTGATGAGCGAGCTGATGGACGCTCCGGTGCAGACGTTCTCGATCGGCTTCGACGACCCCCGCTACGACGAGCTGGCGCACGCCCGGCGTGTCGCCGAGCGCTTCGGCACCGACCACCACGAGCTCGTGGTCCGCTCGAGCGACCTCGAGGCCTTCGTGCCGGAGCTCGTCTACCACCAGGACGAGCCGATCGCCGACTGGACGGCCGTGCCGATGCACTACGTCTCGAAGCTCGCCCGCGAGAACGGGACGATCGTCGTGCAGGTCGGCGAGGGCTCCGACGAGCTCTTCCACGGCTACCCGTCCTACTGGGCGCACGCGCGCTTCCATGAGCGCTACCGCCGCGCGCTCGGCCTCGTCCCGCAGCCGCTCGCCCGGGCGCTGACGGGCCTGGCCGTCAGGACGGGTCGCGGGGTGCCGCACGCGCAGGCGCTCGAGGAGGCGGCGGCCGGCCGGCTGCCGTTCTGGGGCGGCGCGATCGCGTACCAGAGCTCGCTCAAGGAGCGCGTGCTCGCGAACGGGCGCATTCACCCGGACTCGTACGCGGTCGTGGAGCGGCTCTGGCGCGAGGCCGACGGGGCCGAGCTGCTGCAGAAGATGACGTACCTCGAGCTCAAGAACCGGCTCGCGGAGCTGCTCCTGATGCGGGTCGACAAGATGACGATGGCGAACTCCGTCGAGGCGCGAGTCCCGTTCCTGGACAAGGACGTGGTCGAATTCGCCATGGGCCTCGCGCCGCGGCTACTCGCGACCCGATCGAGCGGCAAGCTGCTCCTCAAGCGCGCGGTCTCGAGGCTCCTGCCGCCGGAGATCGTCGAGCGGCCGAAGCAGGGGTTCGTCGCGCCGGTCGCGGAATGGTTCCGTGGCGAGCTCGGCGAGAAGGCGCAGCGCGAGATCCGCGATTCGTCGCTCGCCGAGCGCGGGCTGCTCGACTACGGGGCCGTCGACCGCCTCTGGCGGCAGCACCGCGCCGGCCGCGGCGACTGGGCGCTCCAGCTGTGGAGCGTCTACAACGTGAGCGCCTGGCACGACCTCTGGATCGCCGGACGGGCCCCCGCGTAGTGCGGCCGGGCCTCGGGGACGCGCTGACGCAGCTCCGGCGCGCCGGAGTCCGGGACGGCAGCGCTGCGCTCGCGCGAGGGAGCGCGCAGCTCGCGCGGGGCGTCGTGCGTGACGCGGTCCTGCGCCGGCGGCCGCTGCGGGCCGCGCCCGGGGAGCTGGCGGCTGCGCTCGCCGGGACCGACCCCGTGCGCGCGCTGCGCGGGCCGGTGCTCGCCGCGCTGCCGACCGTGGCGGCGTTCGAGAGCTCGCTCCGGAGCGGCTTCGTCGAGCGGGCGGACGCAGTCGCGGCACACCGCTTCGACCTGCTCGGCTCCGGCGCGACCGACCTCGGCCCTGAGATCGACTGGCACGTCGACTTCAAGACGGGCCGCCGCTGGCCGCTTCGCCACTCGTCCCTCCTCCCCGTCTCGTACGGCGACGGCTCCGACATCAAGGTGCCGTGGGAGCTCTCGCGCGGCCAGCACCTGCCGTTACTCGCGGGCGCACACCGGGTGACCGGCGACCGCCGCTACCTCGACGAGCTCGGCGCGGAGCTCACGAGCTGGATCCGCGCCAACCCGGTCGAGCGCGGGCCGAACTGGGCCTGCACGATGGACGTGGCGATCCGCGCTGCGAACTGGATCGCCGCCTTGGCGATCGCCGCCGAGCACGTCCGCGACGAGCCATGGTTCACGGAAGCGCTCGAGAGCCTCCTGCTCCACGGCCGCTTCATCCGCACGCACCTCGAGGACGGCGAGGTGCGCGGCAACCACTACCTGAGCGACGTCGTCGGCCTGCTCGCCGTCGCGGCGCTGTTCTCGACCGGGTGGGAGGGCCGCGCCTGGGCGGACTGGGCGGCCGGCGAGCTCGTCGCGGAGATGGAGCACCAGGTGCGCGGCGACGGCTGCGCGCACGAGGCGTCGATCCCTTACCACCGGCTCGTAACCGAGCTCTTCCTTTGCGGCCTGCAGGCGGCGGACGCGCTCACGCCCGGACGCATCCCCGACTGGTGCCACGACCGGCTCGACTCGATGCTCGCCTTCGTCGCCGACTACACGCGCCCCGACGGGCTCGCGCCGCAGGTCGGCGACGCCGACGACGGGCGCTTCCTGCCGCTCGGCGAGTACGGACGTGACCCCCGCGACCACCGGCACCTCTTCGCGCAGACGGACCGCCGCTACGAGCCGTCGCTCGGGCACTCGGCGTACCCGGAGGGCGGCTTTTACACGATGCGCGTCGGCGACCTCTACGTGCTCGTCCGCTGTGGCGATACGGGGCGCTACGGCCGCGGCGGCCACTCACACAACGATCAGCTGTCGTTCGAGCTTGCGCTCGGAGAGCGCCCGCTCATCGTCGATCCCGGCGCGTACGTCTACACCGCGGATCCGGCCGCCCGCAATCTCTTCCGCTCGACCGCGTTCCACTCGACCCTTCGCGTGGACGGCGTCGAGCAGAACGAGCTGCGGACTGACGACCTCTTCGCGATGGAGGACCGTACTCAGGCACAGACGATCTCCTGGGAGCCGCGGGCGACCGGCGCCGTGTTCGAGGGCCACCACTTCGGGTACCTGGCGCTGCCGACGCCCGCGAGACACACGCGCCGCATCGAGCTCGACGGGCAGGCCGGCGAGCTGCTCGTCCGGGACACGGTCACCTCGCAGGGGCCGCACGAGCTCGAGTGGACGTTCCCGCTCGCGCCCGGCGCGGAGAGCCTGCTCGAGGTGCACGCCGACGGGCTCGAGTTCGCGCTCGAGGACGGGTGGTACTCGCCGCGCTACGGCGTGCGCGTGCCGACGAAGTTCCTGCGCGCGCGGCGCCGGAGCCGGCCCGGCGACGACGTGACGGAGATCGTCCTGCGGCCTAGAGTGCGCGCCGCACCAGCGACCAGTAGCGGCTGACGACCGGGTTCGCGGCCTTCAACGGCGCGGGCATGGGAACCATCGCAGGCGAGAAGACGGGCGTCAGGTGCTCGGCGAGCTCCCCGTCGGGCACCCGCCGCAGCGCCTGCGTCTTACGCCGTCGCCGCGAGACAAGGCCCGCGTGCCGGACGAGCCAGCCCCAGCCGGCGACCTTGTCCCGCGCCCAGCCTTCGCGCGCGGCGAGTGCCAGCATCCCGAGCTCCGTCGCCAGCAGCACCGGCGCCAGAAGGAGAAGCGTCCGCCGCGAGTAGGCCGAGAGGCAGAAGACGAGCCGGTTCCGCTCGAGCAGGTAGCTCTTGCGCGGGTTCCGGGCGTACTCGTACTCGTGGTAGACGTCCGCAGCCGGCTCGATGACGACGCGGTAGCCGGCCAGCCGCGTGCGCCAGCCGAGCTCCAGGTCCTCGAGGTACATGAAGAGCTCGTCGGCGAAGCCGCCGAGCTGCTCGAAGGTCTCGCGGCGAATCGCCATCGCCGTTCCGCTCGGCGCCGGCACGTCGCGCAGCTCGCTGACGGACTCCGCCGGCTCGCCGTAGCCGCCGGCCCAGCCGATCCCCGTCACGTGCACCTCGATCCCCGACGAGTTCAGCTTCTCGGGCTCGGCCAGGAGGCGCAACCGCGCCATCGCGATGCCGATCGCGCGATCGTCGAGCGTCTTCGCCAGCTGGGCGATCGCCCCGGGGGCGACGACCGTGTCGGGATTGAGGAAGACGAGCACGTCACCGCTCGCCTCCTGCGCGCCTAGGTTCGCGCCGCTCGCGAAGCCGAGGTTCGCGCCAGGCGAGACGACGCGGACGCCGTCCCGCCCACGCGCGTCGTCGATGTCCGGCCCGCCGTCGGCGTTGTCGACGACGACGACCTCGTCGACCTCGCCTTCGAGCGAATCCAGGCAGCGGCCGAGCGCCGGCCCGGAGCGATAGGCGACGATGACCGCGGAGGTGCCGCTCAATACGCGCCGCGGCTGGCGATGATCGCCGGCAGCGTCTTGAGCAGGATCGAGATGTCGAGCCAGATCGACCACTTCTCGAGGTAGTAGAAGTCGAGCCGGACGAGGTCGTCGAAGCCGAGGCTCGAGCGCCCGGCGATCTGCCAGAGGCCGGTCATGCCGGGCAGGACGAGGTAGCGCTTGCGGTGCCAGGGCTCGAGCAGCTCGAAGTCGCGCACGGGAAGCGGCCGCGGGCCGACGAGGCTCATCTCGCCACCCAGGACGTTCAGGACCTGCGGGATCTCATCGATCGAGTAGCGGCGCAGGAAGCGGCCGACCCGCGTTACGCGGGGGTCGTCGGCGATCTTGAAGAGCGCCCCCTCCGCCTCGTTCGAGGCCTCGAGCTCGGCCTGGCGGTCCGGCGCGTCGGCGCGCATCGTGCGGAACTTGAACATCAGGAACTCCTGCTCGTTGAGGCCGATCCGCCGGTCGCGGTAGATCACCGGCCCCGGCGAGTCGAGCTTGATCGCTGCGGCGATCGCGAGCCAGAGCGGCAACCCGAGCACAGCGACGGCCGCCGAGACGACAATGTCGAAGGAACGCTTGACGAGCCAGTCCGTCCCGGCGAAGACCGGCGGCCGCAGCTCGAACAGCGGGACGCCCTCGCCGGGCACGTACTCGCCGCGACGCTCGACCAGGAGCTCAGTCGCCCGCGGCGCGACCCGCACCTTGACGCCGCGCCGATGCGCCTCCTCGACGATCTCGACGAGCTGGCGATCGGAGAAGCCCGAGTCGGTCACGATCAGCTCGTTGACGTCGCGCGTGGCGAGCACGCGGGGCAGCGCGGACAGCTGACCGAGCACCGCCAGTCCTCCGGCCTCGGATGAGCTCGAGATGGCGCCGATGAACTCGTAATCGATGCCGCCGCGGCCCCGCCCCAGGGCTCGGCGCAGGCGCTCGAGGCTGTCGCCGTCGCCGACGAGGACCGCCCGCCGCCGGACGCCGACGAGCTTGAGCAGGTCGCCCGTGAGGATGTCGTAGCTCCCCCGCAGAAGACCGATGCACACCGACGAGAGGACGATCGCGGTCGGCACGAGCCCGTACGTCGAGAAGCGGTGGCCCGTGCCGAGCGCGAAGATGAGCGTGATCACGCCGACGAGCGCGAGCGAGCCGACGATACGTCCGAAGCCGGCTCGGCGCTCGCGCTCGGCATACAGCCCCGCCTGCCAGAACACGAGCACGGTGACGAGCGTCAGGAACGGCAGCCAATCGGTCTCGGCTTGCCAGAGCACGCCCCACAGCGGCGTGCCGTTGCCGTAGACGAGGTCACGCACGGTCAGGGCGGCGTAGATGCCGAGCGTCAAGCCGACGAGGTCGAGCACGATCAGCGCCGCGATGCTCGCCGCGCGGCGCGCGACAGAGCCGATGGGATGTGCCGTCAGGAAGTACGGCCGGCTCGAGCGGATGTCGCCGAGCGTTGCGGCGCCCCCGTCCGCCGCGCGCGGACGCGTGGCAGCCGGAGTTCGCGCCGGCGCTTTCTCAGTAGCCACGGGCAGCCTCCATTCTAGGGAGGCTGCCCACAGCCCTCGTCTCTATTTCCGTGCGCGCCGGAACGCGTTCCAGCTCGGCTTGCGCCGGCCGCCGACCGTGTAGAAGCCTGATTGCCAGCCTGTCGTGATCCGTGGGTCGTCCTTCAGCATGAACCACAGCATCATGTCGATGCGCGGGTGGCGCCGCACCTTCGCGATCGACATCGCGACATAGCGTGCCTGGGTGCGGAAGGAGACGCCGAACAGCCGGTCGGGCGGCCGCGTCTGGTAGCCGTACTCGGTGATCCACACGCGCTTGCGGCCGTAGAGCTGTGTCAGCAGTCCGATCAGCTTGTCGATGTTGCCGAGGGTGACCGCCCGCGGCCCCGGCGGCGGCGTGTTCGGCCCCTCGCTGCGGTGACCGTAGTACGGATGGTGTGCGTAAGCGTCGAAGCGCGCCCGGTAGCGCTTCATCCCTTGCAGGAAGAAGAGGGGGGAGATCGAGGGGCGCCGCTGACGGGCCGTGTTGTTCCCGCGGGGCCCGGTCACGCCGCAGGCGACCTTCTCACTGGCGAGCCCCGTCAGGTGCACTCCATTCCAGATCGAGTTGCACATCTGGGCATAGATCTGCGGGCTGTACGGACGGAACCCGCGCCCCGAGCGCACGAACTGCGGCTGCAGGAAGATCGGGTTGTTCGGCTCGTTCCACGCGAGCCAGTGACGAACGGCCGGCAGCGGCGGCCCGTCCTCCGTCGGCCTGAAGCTACCGCTGTAGCGCTTCGCCGCTGCGAAAGCGAAGTTGCGTAGGTCGATCATCCGCCGGGGCGCCCGGTTCTGGCGCGGTCCCGCCCAGCGCGGCGTCCAGAGGATCGAGAACACGACCCTGATGCGCTTCTCGGCGGCCCGCTTCACGGTCTCGTCGTAGATCGCCCAGTCGTAGGCGGGATCCGCCGGGTTCACGGCTGCAGCCGGACGCCTGCGTCGTGCGACGCCGGTGGGGCCGCCCCAGTAGAGGTTGACCCTGATCGCCTCGGCGCGCAGCGCCGCGTACTGCGCGAAGGCGAAGTTCGGGTTCCCGAAGGTTTGCGGCTCGTCGAAGATCCCCGTCAGCAGGTTCCGGGACGCAGCCGCAGAGGATGCGCTGACTAAGGCGACGGCCGCGGCGGCCGCCGCCACGAAGGCGATGCGCTTATGCACGTACAGGCTCCTTTTCGAGTGTGAGCAGCATCCGCCGCAGGCCCTCCTCGAGCTGGATCTCAGGCTCCCAGCCGAGTAGCTGCTTCGCTCGCGTGATGTCGGGCTGACGGATCTGCGGGTCGTCGACGGGCAGAGCCTCGAAGACGATCTGGCTTTTCGACTCGGATAGCCGGATCACCGCCTCCGCGAGCTCGAGGATCGTGAACTCGCCGGGGTTGCCGAGGTTGACCGGAAGGTGCTCGTCGCTCTGTGCGAGCAGAACGACGCCGCGAATGAGATCGTCGACGTAGCAGAAGCTCCTCGTCTGGGAGCCGTCGCCGAAGACCGTCAGCGGTTTGTTCTCGAGCGCCTGGCGGACGAAGGTCGGAATGGCGCGGCCGTCGTGCGGCCGCATGCGGGGCCCGTAGGTGTTGAAGATGCGCACGATGCCGGTGTCCACGCCCTGCTGCCGGTGGTAGGCCATCGCCATCGCTTCGGCGTAACGCTTGGCCTCGTCGTACACACCACGCGGCCCGATCGGGTTCACGTGCCCCCAGTACGTCTCGGGCTGCGGGTGTACCTGCGGGTCGCCGTAGATCTCGCTCGTCGACGCCAGCACGAAGCGGGCGCGCTTCCACTTCGCGAGGCCGAGGGCGTTGTGCGTCCCGTGCGAGCCGACCTTCAGCGAGTGCAGCGGCTGCCGCAGGTAGTCGATCGGGCTCGCGAGCGCCGCGAGGTGGAAGACGACGTCGACCGGCTCGTCGATGTCGATGTGCTCGATCACGTCGTGGTTGACGAACGTGAACGCGTCGTCGCGGATGTGCTCGAGATTCGCGAGCGTGCTCGTCTCGAGGTTGTCCACACAGACGACGCGGTACCCCTCGCGGAGCAGGTAGTCGCAGAGATGCGAGCCGAGAAAGCCCGCTCCGCCGGTGACGACAGCAGTAGGCATGGGGAGCGGCCAAGGATATCGGCGGGCTCGGCCCGCTCAGGCCGTCCTTACCGATCCTTACGAAGGTTTAACGGCAGCGTTTTTGCTACCGCAACTCGCGATTCGACTCCATGTCGAACAGCATCGCGAAGAGCGTGAAGAGCAAACCAGAGATGAGGAGCAGGGCCACGAGCACGACCGTCGCCGCGGTGAGCTCGTTGCCGAGGATACGAAGGATCGTGACGATCGCGCCAAGGGCGACGCCGAGCATCGACAGCAGGATCCCGAAGACGTAGAAGAAGACGAGCGGGTGGAAGTCGCGGATGACGTACTTCTCACGCAGCCGCCAGAAGAACGCCTTGAGGAGGAGCCAGGAGATCGAGGGCACGACGCGGTGCAGGCGGATGCCCGAGTTCTCGCCGACGCCGTAGACCGGGCGCGAGGGCACGTCGCGCACGCGCGCGTTCAGCACGTTCAGGTGGACGAGCATGTCGTTGGGGAAGCCGTAGCGCGGATAGACACGGTCGAGGTCGAGGAGCCCGAGCGTGTCGCGCGAGATCGCGGTGTAGCCGGACTGCGAGTCGGCGACGTGCCAGTAGCCCGAGGCGATTTTCGTCAGCAGCGAGAGGACGGCGTTGCCGAGGTAGCGGTTGCGTGGGATCAGCTCCCACGCGCGGCCGGTGAAGAGCCGGTTCGCCTTTGCGTAGTCGGCCTCGCCGCGCGCGACCGGGCCCGCGATCGCCTCGAGGTCGGCCGGATCCATCTGGTTGTCGCCGGCCATGACGCACGTGACGTCGATCTCCTCGTCGAGCGCGCGGCGGTACCCGGTGAGGATCGCAGCGCCGACGCCGCGGTTGCGCTCGTGCGTGACGACCTCGACGCGGCCGTCCTTCAAGGCACGTGCCTGGGCGACGGTGCCGTCCCGCGATGCATCGTCGACGACGAAGACGCGGTCGACGAAGTCCGGGATGCCCCTGAGCGTCGTGCCGATCAGCTTCTCCTCGTCGTAGGCCGGCAC
The DNA here is from genome assembly GCA_035640335.1 of Gaiellaceae bacterium. GTDB lineage: Bacteria > Actinomycetota > Thermoleophilia > Gaiellales > Gaiellaceae > VAXT01. The sequence goes on from DASQWH010000119.1 coordinate 10,451, forward strand.
GACCACGGCCACGCGCTTGCCCTCGAGCATCAGTCGCGGGC
>DASQWH010000120.1:0-2911 GCA_035640335.1 Gaiellaceae bacterium
CGGCGGGACGAGCTCGAGGTCGCGGAGCGCGTGCTCGACGCAGCGCCGTTCGCGCGCGACCAGCTGCTCTACGCACGTGTCGACCTACTCCCGGGGCCGCTCGTGCTCGAGGTCGAGCTGACCGAGCCGTCGCTCTTCGTCGGCTACGCCGACGGGGCGGCCGAGCGCTTCGCCGATGCCATCGCTGCGGCGAGCCAGCGGCGGCGGATGAGCGCCGAGAACGGGCCGACGACGAGCCAGTAGGCGCGGAACGCTTTTCGGGCGTGATCGTCCGCGGCGAGGACGCGCGTCTCGGTCGAGAGGCGCGACCCTCCCGGCACCGGCTCGGCGACGAAGTCGACCGCGCCTTTGATCGTCCCCGGGTACGACGCCTCGCGCCAGGCATCGGCGTCTCGCAGGCGAACGAGACCGCCACGCGCCCGCCAGACCGCACCGACGGCGCCGGCGACCCAGACGGTTGACGTGCGCTCGAGCTCGACGAAGCGGTGGGCGGCGAAGAAGCGTTCGAGCGTCTCCGTGCGCGCCGCCATCCCGCGGGCGCCGATGAGGAGACGCACGATCCAGTCGGTAGCGGCCGGGACCGCCAGGGCCAGCGCGAGCGCGCGCTCGGGCAGGACCGGCAGCTCGACCGAGTGGCGCTCGCGGACGTCGAACTCCGGCAGCCACGACTCGACGCCGGGCATGCGCGGATGCTACGAGACGCTAAATCGCGTCGTCGTCGAGCGTGTCGTCTTCCTCGACCCAGGGCTCGTCGACGGGGCGGTCGCCGCCGCCCTCCTCGTCCATGCGCTCCTGGGTCGGGTTGGGCTCGCTCTCGCGCGGTCCGTCCTGCTGTTTTTCTTCGTCTCGTTCCATGTAAGAAGAATGCGCCCCGGAGGGCGCCTTCGGTTTATGGGCTAGGCGCTTTCGCTCTCGCTGCCGGAGCCGATGCCGCCGGAGTCGCCTCCCTCTTCGGTGCCGCCTCCCATGCCGCCACCCTCGGAGCCGCCGCCGCCCATGTCGCCGCTTTCGCCGCCGCGTCTCCTTTCAGATCCGGGCACCCGGAATGACAGGGTGCGAGCGCTTGATTCCCGCTTTCGGGCGCGTCGGAAACCTCGCTACGCTCTGAGGCGTGGAGCCGCTGGTCGATTCCTGGGGACGAGCGATCGGAAGCGTGCGCGTGTCCGTCACCGACAAGTGCAACTTCCGCTGCCGCTACTGCATGCCCGCCAAGGGCCTCGAATGGTTGGGCCGCGACGAGATCCTCACGTTCGAAGAAATCACGCGGCTCGTGCGCATCCTCGCCGAGATGGGCGTGTCGGAAGTCCGCCTGACGGGCGGCGAGCCGCTCGTCCGCCGCGAGGTGCCGACGCTGGTCGGCATGCTCGCCTCCGTCCCCGGAGTCGACGACCTGTCGTTGACGACGAACGGGATCCTGCTCGACCGGCTCGCAGGCCCGCTCGTCGAGGCTGGGCTGCAGCGGCTGAACGTCTCGCTCGACTCGCTCTCGCACGTGCGTTTCGCCGAGATCACGCGTCGCGACGCGCTCGACCGCGTGCTCGCGGGGCTCGCCGAGGCGGAGCGGTACCCGGAGCTGCGGCCGATCAAGGTCAACTGCGTCGCGATTCGCGGCTTCACCGAGGAAGAGGTGCCTGCGCTGGCCGAGCTCGCCCGCCGCAAACCGTACGTCGTCCGCTTCATCGAGTTCATGCCGCTAGACGCCGACGAGGCCTGGCGCGAGGACGACGTCCTCACGGGCGGCGAGATCCGAGCGCTGATCCAGGAGCGCTGGCCGCTCGTCGAGGTCCCCGCGAAGCCCTCGTCGACCGCGCGCCGGTTCGGGTTCGCCGACGGCGCGGGCGAGATCGGCTTCGTCAACCCTGTCTCGGAGCCGTTCTGCTCGAGCTGCGACCGTATCCGCCTGACCGCCGACGGCAAGCTGCGCACCTGCCTCTTCTCGCGCCGCGAGTGGGACCTGAAGGTGCCGCTGCGCGACGGCGCGACTGACGACGACCTCATAGCGCTGATCCGCTTCGCGGTTCGTCACAAGGAGCTGAAGCACAAGATCAACGAGCCCGGCTTCGTCCGCGCGAGTAGATCGATGTCGCAGATCGGCGGCTAGGGCCAGACGCTCGAGCCGGGCCGGTCGTCCAGCGGGCCTCCGTCGCGGCACGCCCCGGTTCGGTACGCGGACGAGTTGCGCGGATACAGGTACGTCCAGTACGTCTCGGCGATGCCGTTCGCGTAGAACTCGCTCGCGCCGAGGAGCCGCGCCACGCTTCGGATGCTCTGCATGCCGCGGCACTCCGTCTCGGCCTCCGAAGCGAGGCCATCGATCAGGTGCTGCGCCTCGTGCGAGAGGATTCCGATCGAGGCCGCCGTGATTCCCAGCGACCAGCCGCTCTTCGGGCGCGCCCGGTCGTAGGCGAAGAGCGCGAGCGCCGAGCAGACGCGCGGCGAGAGGTTGATCTGCGTCTCGCCGGACGCGAACCCCTCGAAGTCTCCGGTGCCGATGTAGGCGCCCCACTCATTGCGCACGAGGCGCCAGTGGCGCGGCGACCAGCACCTGACCTCGACGCCCGCATCGCCGGGGCTCTTGTAGACGTGCGTGCTGACGACGCGGCTGAGACGAGGCTCGATGCGGCTCTTCGCGACCTTGCCGCCGACCTCGGGCAGCGCCGTCCGCACGAGCAGCGACGACTCGAGGTCGCCGTGCGCGAGGTCGAACATGTCCTCGGCCCTCGTGCGCATACGGCGTAGCTCGGCCCTCGAGGTCGTCGACTCCTCGTCGATGATCGCGAGCGCCCACCGGCGCGAGATGTCGCAGGCCCGTTCGAGCAGCTCGTAGCTGGCCGCGTACCGGGGCGCTCGTGGCTCGCCGACGGTCTGCTGCAGCGTGCTACCGCACTCCGCCAGCGGGCGCAGGGCGCGA
>DASQWH010000121.1:0-9022 GCA_035640335.1 Gaiellaceae bacterium
ACAACATCGCCGTCCACAATTGCTTCATCCTCTCGATCGAGGACTCGATGGACTCGATCCTCGACTGGATCCGACGGGAGGGGATCATCTTCCGCGGCGGCTCGGGGTCGGGCGTCAACCTCGCGCGCCTGCGCTCGTCGAAGGAGCAGCTCTCGAAGGGCGGCTACGCCTCCGGCCCGGTCTCGTTCATGCGCGGCGCCGACGCGTCCGCCGGCACGATCAAGTCGGGCGGCAAGACGCGACGCGCGGCCAAGATGGTCGTCCTCGACGTCGACCACCCGGACGTCGAGGAGTTCATCTGGTGCAAGTCGCGCGAGGAGGAGAAGGCGCGCGTGCTCGAGGCCGCCGGCTACGACATGTCCCTCGATTCGCCGGACTGGGCGTCGATCCAGTACCAGAACGCGAACAACTCCGTGCGCGTCACCGACGGGTTCATGGAGGCGGCCGAGGCCGGAACCGACTGGAACCTGACGGCGCGCACCGACGGCGCCGTCGTCGACACGGTCGACGCGCGCGAGCTGCTGCGCCAGATCGCCGAGGCGGCGTGGAAGTGCGCCGACCCGGGCGTCCAGTACGACACGACGATCAACTCGTGGCACACGCTGCCGAACACGGGCCGCATCAACGCCTCGAACCCGTGCTCGGAGTACATGTCGATCGACGACTCGGCCTGCAACCTCGCTTCGATCAACCTCCTGAAGTTCCGCCGCGAGGACGGCGAGTTCGACGTCGAGGCCTTCGAGCACGCAGTCGACGCGGTCTTCCTCGCGCAGGAGATCCTCGTCGGCTACTCCTCGTACCCGACGCCCGAGATCGAGCGGAACGCGAAGGCGTACCGGCAGCTCGGGCTCGGCTACGCGAACCTCGGCGCGCTGTTGATGGCACGCGGCCTGCCGTACGACTCCGACGAGGGTCGGGCGTACGCGGCGGCGATCACGGCGCTGATGACGGGCCGGGCGTACCGCAAGTCGTCCGAGATCGCGGGGCGCATGGGCGCCTTCGCCGGCTACCAGAAGAACGCCGCGGCGATGATCGGCGTCATTGCGAAGCACCGCGCGGCGGTCGGCAACATCGAGCACGCCGAGTCGGTGCCGGACGATCTGCTGACCGCGTGCCGCCAGGCCTGGGACGACGCTCTGGATCTGGGCGAGGTGCACGGCTACCGGAACGCTCAGGCGACAGTGCTCGCGCCGACCGGGACGATCAGCTTCATGATGGATTGCGACACGACCGGGGTCGAGCCGGACTTCTCTTTGGTGAAGTCGAAGAAGCTCGTCGGCGGCGGCGAGATCACGATCGTCAACCAGACGGTCAAGCTCGCGCTCGAGAAGCTCGGCTACGCGCCGAACGAGGGCGAGGAGGTCGTGGCCTTCGTCGACGAGCGGAACACGGTCGTCGGCGCGCCGTACGTGAAGAAGGAGCACTACCCGGTCTTCGACTGCGCGGTCGGCGACCGCGCGATCCACTACATGGGGCACGTGAAGATGATGGGCGCCGTCCAGCCGTTCATCTCGGGCGCGATCTCGAAGACGGTGAACATGCCCGAGGACGTGTCCGTCGAGGACGTGGCCGAGCTCTATAAGGACGCGTGGCGGCTCGGCGTGAAGGCGATCGCGATCTACCGCGACAACTGCAAGGTCGCGCAGCCCTTGTCGAAGAAGGGCCAGGAGGCAATCGAGGCCGTGGCCGGAACGGCCGCACCGCCGGTGCCGCTGACGCAGCGCCGCCGGCTCCCGGAGGACCGCGTCGAGGTCGGTCGCAAGTTCCGCGTCGGCGACTACGAGGGCTACATCCACGTCGGGCTCTACGAGGACGGGACGCCGGGCGACATCTTCGTCGACATCGCCAAGGAGGGCACGACGCTCGCCGGCTTGATGAACTCGTTCATGATCTCGGTCTCGCTGGGCCTGCAGTACGGCGTGCCGCTCGAGGTCTACGTCTCGAAGTTCGCGCACATGCGCTTCGAGCCGAGCGGGCAGACGAACGACCCGGACATCCGCATCGCGAAGTCGATCGTCGACTACGTGTTCCGCTGGATGGGCAAGAAGTTCCTCACCGCCGACCAGCAGGAGGAGATCGGCATCCTGTCCGCAGAGGTCAGGTCCCGCCTGGCCGAGCGCTATTCGAACGGCGGTGGTTCCGCGGAACCGCAGGAGACGAGTCCGCTCGAGACACCTCCGCCCGGCCAGACGGCCCTCTTCAACGCGTGGGAGGACGCCGTCGAGTGCGCGAAGTGCGGCGGCCGCATGGTGCGCACGGGCTCGTGCTACACGTGCCGAGACTGCGGCGCGAACACCGGCTGCTCATAAGACCGGCACAGCGAGTCCGAGGAAGCCCCGCAGTTGCGGGGCTTCTCGTTTTGGCCCCGAGCGCTGCTCAGGTAGCCGGACCAAAACGAGCGGAAGCGGCGCCTCCCCCAAAATCTTGCGCTTGCCGGCGCAGGTGAAAGATCGCTCGGGCTAAGTCGGCGCGTGAATCGCTTCGAGGTCAGCCGGCGGCGACAGGCGCTCGACCGTGCCGCCCATGACCGAGACGAGCGTGACGAGCTCCGTGGGCTCGAACTGCTTCGCCTGCTTGACGACGCGCCCTATGCGCTCCTTGAACTCGGGCGAGCTCTTCCAGTCGCGAACCGCATCGGCATCGTCCCACTGGCCGAAGCTCACGAACCGTCCCGGGTTGCGGATGTCGCGGACGAGGCGCAGCGTTTGCGCGCCGGGCCGCTGGCTCACCCAGGCCGCGAACTCCGACCACGCTTCGACGAACGCCTCTTCGTTCTCCGGCGCGACCTCGAACCTGCCGTGCGTGAAGATCTCGTACATCGGCCCCTCCTTTGGCGCGATCCTACGCCGGTGGGCCGCGCGGCGCGTCAGGCCGTCGCGAGCGCGCGCTCCCAGGCCTCGGCGGCGCTTCGGTGCCGTGACGCGATGTGCCTCGCGATGTACTTCGCGTCCCTGCCGACGCCGGGAAGCACGTCGGACGAGAGCGCGTACTGGAACAGGAGCCCCAGGAAGTAGAGCCCGGGCTGGCGCTCGACGACGCCGCGCCAGTGCAGCGGCTGCCCGTGCTCGCCGAAGACCGGCAGGTCGATCCACCCGAAGTCCGTCCTGAATCCCGTGCACCAGATGACGTTGGCGACGTCGACGACGCGTTCGTCCTCCAGCACGGGCAGCCCGTCGCTGACTCCGACGACCCGCGGCACCCGTTCGACGCCGGCCTCTTCGAGCTCCGGCGACCTGGCTCGAAGCAGCGGAGGCCCCTTCAACAGCACCTTCGGTCCGACCTTCTTGCCGATCGGGTTGTCGACCTTCAGGACGTGATGGCCGAAAAACCGGAAGGCCCTGAAGCCGAGGCGCGCGGGGAAGGTGCCGTGCCGGACCGGGATCTCACCTCTCTTCGGGCCCGCGAGAATGACGTGGCGCCCCTGCGCGAGCTCGACCGCGATCTCGGCTCCGGAGTTGCCGGCCCCGACGAGCAGGACGGCACCGCCCTGCAGCTGCGAAGGATTGCGGTACTCGCTCGAGTGCAGCTGCACGATCCTCGGATCGAGCTCCGACGCGAAGGCCGGCAGCTTGGGGATCTGATGCGCGCCGGTCGCCACGACCACGTTCTCGGCCTCGAGGCGAGCATCACCCGACGTGACGACGAACCGGCCGTTGCTTCGTTCGAGCCGGTCGACGGCGATGCCCGTTCGCACCGGAAGCTCGAAACGCTCGGCGTAGGCCTCGAGGTAGTCGGCCATCTCGTCTTTGGTCGGGAACGACCACCTAGAAGCCGGCAACGGCATGCCCGGCAGGCGGCTGAAACACGCCGGCGTGAACAGGCGGAGCGAGTCCCAGCGCGTGCGCCACGCGTCGCCGATGCGACGGTGTGCGTCGAGGATGACGAAGGCGACACTCTGCTTGGCGAGGTGGTAACCGGCCGCCAGGCCCGCCTGGCCGCCGCCGATCACGATCGTGTCGACGTACTCGGAATCTCGATTGCTGTTCACGGCGCTGACCTCCATGTGTGCTCGACAACAAGCACGCTAGGAGGCGCCCAAGCGGCGCGCATCGCGCGGATCGGCCAACTTCAGCGCCGCCGCCGTGGTTATTTCTGACTAGTCAGACGAGCTTGTTCTCGAAGGCGAAGGCGGCCGCCGCGGTGCGCGACGAGACGCCGAGCTTGGTGCGGATGTTCTGCACGTGGCGGGCGACCGTGTGCTCGCTGACGACGAGCTCGGAAGCGATCTCCCGGTTCGTCTTTCCCGCAGCCACGTGACGGAGCACCTCCAGCTCACGAGCGCTCAGCCCGTAGGTCTCCTCCTCGCCGGAGAGGGAATCCAGTCGGGCGAGGTCCGGCGCGGCGCCGAGCTGTTCGAAGACGGTGCGCGCCGCTTCGTGCTCCAGCGAGGCGCCCTCGGCGTCCCCGAGCGACCGACAAGCGAGGCCGACCAGCACCCGGACACGCGCGACCTCATATGGCGCATCGAGCTCGTGCCAGACCTCGGAGGCGCGACGAAGCCGCTCGAGGGCGGCCTCGGGATCGCCCTCCTCGAGCGCAACGGCGCCTTGCACGTACGCGGCGAACGCGTCGAGCATCGGCTGCCTGATCTGGGCTGAGATCTCCGCCAGCTCGCGGCTGGCCGCCCGCGCCTCTTCGGTCTCTCCGGCCGCGAGCATGATCTCCACGTACGCAGGAAGGTGGACTGCACGCCGCAGAGGCTCCTTCGCCTCGCCCACCACGCGGCGGATGGCGGCGGCGGCCGCGTCGACGTCGCCCTGCGCCAGCCGCAGCAGCGCGAGGCCCGGCTGCGGCTCACGCCCATAGCCATTCGCGTCGCGGTACGCGGCCTCGGCGGCCGCGAGATCGCCTTGCAGGCGGTGAAGCTCGCCCTGCTGGTAGAGCGCCTGCCCCGTCGCCGCCCGGTTCATCGCCTCTTCGCAGCGCTCGCGCGCGAGCCGGGCCTCTTCGAGCGCGTCCCGCCACTCGCCGTGCAGCTGCTTGATGCCCGCGCGATGGGCGAGACACCGCCCGGTGAACGAGACCATCTGCGGCTGCTCCGCGCACCAGCGGGTCAAGGCGTTCGTCCACTCCTGGGCTCGGCGCGGCTCGAATGCCTCTTCACAGGAGGCGATCACGCCGCAGTAGATGGCGCCGGCGAGGAACGGCGCCACTTCGCCGGCCGTGACGAACACCATCGCCTCGTCGAGCAGCCGTAGCCCCTCCTCGACCTGGCCTTGCTTGATGCGGACCATGCCCTGGAACTGCGCCGCCGAGGCGGCGAGGTCGGCGTCGCCGAAGCGCTCGGCGAGCTCGGCGGCCTCCCGCGCAGCGGCATCAGCCGCCTCGAAGTCGCCGACCATTGCGCGCTGGATGATGACCGGAAGCAGCAGCCAGCCTTGCTCGACGCATTCGCGCCCCTCACGATCGACGAGCCGCTGCGCGCGACCGAACCAGCCGCTCGCCGCGCCGAGCTCGCCTCGGATCGCAAGCGTGATGCCGATCCAGCCCGCCGCGTAGGCGGCACGCAGCGGCTCTCGGCTTTCCAGGCGCGCGTTGTGGACGCGCTCGAGAGTGGCGAGGTAGTCGTCCATGCGGCCGACCATGGACGCCGCGGTCGCGAGCAGCTCGAGGTCCTCGACGTGAAGTGGCGACTCGTGATCGGCAGTCGAAAGCGCCTCGTAGGCGTCAAGCCACGCTCGGGCCGCGTACGCGTCACGGCCGCGTTCCAGCTCGGTGGCGGCTCTGACCACGGCGGCCACGATATGCAGACTCACTCTGCGGCTCAAGATGTAGGAGGATCTGCACGGGTTCTTCCCTTGCCTTCTGCAGGAACTTCGCCGGAGGACGACGCCGCGGCCGCGGTCGAGATCCCGCAGTACTCGGTTCTGAGAATCCTGGCGGTCTGGGCTGCTGCGGCCCTCCCCATGGGAGTGTTGTCCTGGATCGCCGCTCCGATCCTCGACGACCACTTCAGCGGCCCGGAGAACGTGCCGCTGGTAAAGGCGCTGCTGCTGCTGCTTAGCGCCGGCCTGATCTGGCAGTTCGCGCTCGTGGTCATCCTCATCCGCCGCGAGCAGGGGACTCTGCGCTGGCCGGTCGTACGGGAGGCGCTCTGGCTTCGCTCCCCACGCGACCCGAACAGCGGCCGTCGCGGCGGCAGGGTCTGGCTCGTCCTGATCCCCTTGCTCGTGCTCTTCGCCCTCGAGGGCGTCTTCCCGGAGCCGTGGAAGCCCGAGAATCGCGACTTCGCAGAGTTCCTCGAGTCCGACGTCGGCAAGCAGTTCGTCGACGGCGCGTGGGGCTGGTTCGCCGTCATTGTCGTCCTCTCGATCTTCAACACGGTGCTCGGCGAAGAGCTCCTCTTCCGCGGGCTCCTCCTGCCGCGCATGAACGGCGCCTTCGGGCGCTTCGACTGGCTCGCGAACGGCGTCCTCTTCGCCGCCTACCACCTGCACGAGCCGTGGGTGTTCCTCTCCCCGTTGGCCGACTCGGTCGTCCTCGCCTATCCGACGAAGCGCTACCGAAGCGCGTGGATCGGGATCGCCGTGCACAGCGCGCAGAGCGTCGTGATCATCATCGTGGTCCTCACGCTCGTCGCCTGAGACCGGTTAACTCCGCTACCTGTGATTCAAGACCCGTCGTTCACGAAGGATCTGTTCGAGTTCCTGACCGAGCTCCGCCGGAACAACAACCGCGAGTGGTTTCAGGCCAACAAGCGCCGCTACGAAGAACGCGTCCAGGAACCTGCGCTGGAGTTCATCAGCGACTTCGCCCCGCTCCTCGACGAGATCAGCCCCCACTTTCGCGCCGACCCGCGACCCTCCGGCGGCTCGCTCTTCCGCATCTACCGCGACGTCCGCTTCTCGAAGGACAAGTCGCCGTACAAGACGCAGACCGGGATCCACTTCCGCCACCTGCTCGCGAAAGACGCCCACGCGCCGGGCTACTACCTCCACCTCGAGCCCGGCGGTTCGTTCGCCGGCGTCGGTATCTGGCACCCGGACTCGGCGACGCTGGGCAAGATCCGCACGGCGATCGCAGCCGACCCGGATGAGTGGCTGTCGGCCACTCGCCGGCCGCCCTTCGCAGCCGTCTTCGAGCTTGGCGGAGACTCGCTCAAGCGAGCACCGTCGGGCTACGACCCCGATCACCCGCTCATCGACGACCTCAAGCGCAAGGACTTCGTCGGCTACTCGATGCTCGACGAGAAGACGGTGACGGGCGACGGCTTGCTGGACGAGTACGCCCGCATCTGCCGGTCGGCGACGCCGTTCGTCGCGTTCCTCTGCCGCGCGGTGGGCGCCCCCTTCTGAGCCCGGGCCGGGGAGTCGCCCGGGTTGCAGCGTGAAGCGACACGCCCTACGCTCAGACGAACGGCGTGCATCGAGCCGCCGGCGCCGCCAACATTCCAAGGGGGTCCATCTTGCGTAAGTTCGTTCTCGTCGCGGCCGTGATCGCCGTCTTCGCCGCGGCAGCCGCACCATCCGCACTCGCCAACCACTCGTGGGGCAACTATCACTGGGCGCGAGCAGCCAACCCGTTCACCGTTCCGCTTGTCGACAGCGTCTCGAACACGGCCTACTCGAACTGGGACGGCGCCCTCAGCGGTGCCTCGGCCGATTGGAGCCAGTCGAGCGTGCTCGACTCGCCGATCGTGAGCGGTGGCGGTGGGAACACCCGGAACTGCAAGGCAACGGACGGCAGGATCCGCGTCTGCAACGCCACGTATGGGTTCAACGGCTGGCTCGGGCTGGCCACGATCTGGCTCTCCGGCAGCCACATCGTCCGCGCGACCACCAAGGTCAACGACAGCTACTTCAACAGCTCGTCGTACAGCTACACGAACGAGCGCCATGTGATGTGCCAGGAGGTCGGGCACGGGTACGGGCTCGATCATCAGGACGAATCGGGGGCGGATCTGAACACGTGCATGGACTACTCGAACGCTCTCGACAATCCGAGCCCGAACGCGCACGACTACGAGCAGCTCGAGACGATCTACAACAGCCACGTCGACGGCGGGGCCGCCCCGACCTTCGCTCCCAGCGAGCGGGCGCCGCTGAAAGTGACCCGCGAGAACACGCTCGGCCGGTCGCACATCGTGGCCCACTACGGCCACGGCTACCAGATCCACACGTTCATCGTGTGGGCTCTTTAGGGGCTTAGCGAACCCGTCTCTCGTCTGTCGGGCCTCCGAGCATGCGGAGGCCCGACGGCACTACTTCGCGAGACGGAGGGCGACGACCGCGCCCGCGTCGGCCATCTGCTCGAGCACGCGGACGTTCACCCTCGCGAGCGAGTCGCAGGAGCGGTGATAGCAGCCGTCGTACGGCTGGCCCGCGGCGCCGCCGAAGTGGCCCGCCGCCGTCGCGCTCTTGCGTTCGTCGGCGCCCGTGAAGAGACCGCCGACCGGGACGCCGGCCAGCTCGAACGGCGCGTGGTCGGACCTACCCTCGATCGCGATTTCCTCCACGGTCTGCCGCTGCGACGCGAAGTACGCGCGGAACGCGTCCTCGATCTGCACCGAGCCGGGCGGCTCCACGTCACCGTCGTAGACAAAGCGGCCCCAGTTCGGTGATCCGACCCCGTCAAAGTTGAGATATGCGCGGAGCTGCGCACGGGCCGAACCGCTGAGGCTCTCGACGTACCTCCCGGAGCCGACGAGCCCGAGCTCCTCGCCGCCCCACCACGCGAAGCGGAGCCCGCGCGACGGCCGCACGCCAAGCCGGCGCGCCTGCCGCGCGATCTCCAGCACAAGCGCCGAGCCCGATCCGTTGTCGTTGATGCCAGGCCCGTTCGGGACCGAGTCCAGGTGCGCTCCGAGCACTACGACACCGTCACCGCGGCCACGGAGGTCGGCGATCACGTTCGCCCCACGGGCCGGCCGCGTCACGGCGCTGACGACGATGTGCACCTGCACCGTGCCTGCCTGCGCCGAGCGCAGTAGGTCGGAGGCGAGCGCCGCGGAGATGCCGAACACCGGGATCCCCATCGGGCGGACGAGCGTGGACGCGATCGGCGGGCCGTCGTTCGCGACGAG
>DASQWH010000122.1:0-2016 GCA_035640335.1 Gaiellaceae bacterium
GGCGGTGAATCAGGCGAGCGAGCACGCGGGCGACGGGATCGTCGGGGTCGGCGGCGCGAGCGTCGCCCAGCAGTGCCTGAACGCCGGGATCCTCGACGCGATCCGGGTCAGCCTCGTCGCGAGGTCGCGCGCTAGCTCCAGGGCCCAAGCGGGTTGTTTCTCAGCTAGGCGAGCACGGGGGCGGGCTCCCCGTCGTGATCGGCCGAGCGGTAGAGCGCCTCGATCGCCCGCGCCTGGCCGACGGCATCGGCGCGGCCGAGCAACGGCTCGCCCCCGGCCCGGATCGCCGTGCTCATGTCCTCGAATTCGAGTCGGTAGGAGCCGGCACGCGGGAGCTCGATGCGCTCTGTAGCGCCGTCGCGTGAGAGCTCGATCGACGGCTCGGTGATCAAGAACGGCGCCGACAGGCGCAGCGTGCCGTCCGACCCGACGACCTCCAACACGCTGTTGGATGGTACGTCGAGGCCGCAATCGAAATGCGCCAGCACGTCTCCGCGAAAGACGAGCATGCCGGAGAAGCGGAGGTCGACGCCGCTCGGCGCGACGACTTGGCGACCGATCGCCAGCTCGGGCTCGCCGGCGAGCAGGCGCGAGGCGCTGACGCAGTAGCAACCCACGTCCATCAGCGAACCTCCGTCGAGGTCGGCCTTCAGGCGAACGTCTTCGAGCCGGTCCAGCGTGAACCCGAACGACGAACGCAGCACGCGCAGCTCCCCGATCGCGCCGGCCGCGAGCAGCTCCTCCAACCGCCGCGTCTGCGGATGGTGGCGATACATGAAGGCCTCACTCAGGATCAATCCCGCGCGCTCGGCGGCATCGAACGCCCGCCCCACCTGTTCCGGGTGCCGGTCGAGAGGCTTCTCGCAGAGCACGTGCTTTCCCGCCTCGAGGGCCCGGATCGTCAACGGGACGTGCAGCGAGTTAGGCAGCGGGATGTAGACCGCCTCGACGTCTTGATCGGCGAGCAGTGCTTCGTAGGAGCCGTAGGCGCGGGGAATCTCGTACTGGGAGGCATAGGCTTCGGCAGCGGCCGAGCGGCTCGCGATGGCCAGCAGCTCCACCTGAGACGAGTCCTCGAGCTCGGGAAGAACGCGCTCGTTGATCCTCGCGGTCGAGATGACTCCCCAGCGGACCGGCTGCCCGTCTACATCCATGACTGTCCTCCAATCGGGTCGGGCATTCTCCTCCAGCCGCTCCGACCTGAAAGGATCGGTCGATGGAGGAGCGAGACATCGGACGCCTCGAACGCTCGGTCGGGGTCGTGGGCCTCGGCACCTGGCAGCTGGGCGCCGACTGGGGATCGGTGACGCCGGAGGCGGCGCGCTCGACACTCGACGCGGCGGTCGACGCCGGCATCAACTTCTTCGACACGGCAGACGTCTACGGCGACGGACGCAGCGAGCAGTTCTGCGCTGAGCTGCGGTCGCGCCACGCCGGCCAGGATCTGCTGGTTGCCACCAAGATGGGGCGGCGAGTGGAGCAGCTGCCCGAGAACTACAACCGCGCGAGCTTTCTCGCCTGGAACGACCGGTCGCGCAGGAACCTCGGGGTCGACACGATCGACCTCGTGCAGCTCCACTGTCCGCCCAGCGAGGTGTACGAGGACGACCTGGTCTTCGAGGCGCTCGACGAGATGGTGGAGACCGGTCGCGTCCGCGCCTACGGCGTTTCGGTCGAGACGTGCGCCCAGGCGCTCACGGCGATCGCGCGCCCGGGCGTGGCGACGGTACAGATCATCCTGAACTGCTTTCGGCTGAAGCCGCTCGAGCGGGTGCTTCCGGCCGCGCGGGCGGCCGGCGTGGGAATCATCGTCCGCGTCCCGCTGGCCTCCGGCCTGCTCTCGGGCAGTTACGACGAGACGACCGTCTTCGCGGCCGACGACCATCGCAACTACAACCGGCACGGGGAGTCCTTCGACGTGGGTGAGACGTTCGCCGGAGTGCCCTACGAGACCGGGCTCGCCGCCGTGCGCGAGCTGAGCGGCCTGGTGCGCCCCGGCACGGCGATGTCGCAGTT
>DASQWH010000123.1:0-12955 GCA_035640335.1 Gaiellaceae bacterium
CGCCGCTATGGTTGCAGCCATGGAGGGAAGCTTCGGATTCCCGATCGGCGGTGACCCCGAAGACCTGATGCGCGGGCTGCGCGAGTTCGCCGAGCGTCAGGCCGAGTCGGTCGCGGAGGCGCAGCGCGAGCAGTTCGCGACACTGACGCTGAACACGGCCGTGGAGCTCACCGGCGCGGCGCTCAAGCGCATGGAGGTCTCCGGCGGGGCGGACGAGCAGGCGATCGCGCTCCGCGATGCGATGCGGATCCTGTTCCCGGAGGCAGTCGCGCTCGTCAGCGCGGCCCGTCAGGGCTTCATGCGCGAGTCGTAGCCCGGGCTACGCGGCCGCTTCGACCAGCTCCCGCGGGCACGGGCACGGCCGGTCGCCCGACGAGGGCTTCGGCTGACACGCAGTGCTAGGGCGGTGAAGCACCGGCAGCAGCTCCCCGGCGACGGGCACGAGCACTCCGAGCAGCGGCACGTTTTGCTCGTAGAATCGCCGGGCCCGTGGCAATACTCGACCGCGCGATCGCCCGACTGCTCCCCGCGGTGCCGAAGCCGATCGTGCAGAAGGTCTCGGAGCGCTACATCGCCGGCACGGACGTCGCCGACGCCTGCCGCGTCGTCAAGCGGCTCAACGCCGAAGGGAAGATGGCCACGATCGACGTCCTCGGCGAGGAGATCACCGCGCGCGAGGAGGCGCTGCAGATCGTCCGCGCCTACAAAGCCGTTTTCGAGGCGATCGAGCGCGAGGATCTCGACTCGAACGTCAGCGTCAAGCTGACGGCGCTCGGTCTCAAGCTCGGCTACGAGCTCTGCAAGGAGGATCTCCTCGAGGTCGTCCGCCATGCGGCCGCGCGCGAGAACTTCGTGCGCATCGACATGGAGGATTCGAGCTGCACGAACGACACGCTGCGCCTGTACCGCGAGCTGCGCGCCGAGGGCCACGACAACGTCGGCGTCGTCCTGCAGGCCTATCTGCGCCGGACGATCCGCGACGTGCGCGACCTCGTGCCGCTCGGCGCCAATGTGCGGCTCTGCAAGGGCATCTACGTCGAGCCGCCCTCGATCGCCTACCAGGACTTCCAGGCGGTTCGGGACAGCTTCGTCGAGTGTCTCGACGAGCTGTTCGCCGGCGGCTGCTACGTCGGCATCGCGACGCACGACGAGTGGCTGATCGAGCGCGGCCTCGAGCTCGTCGAGAAGCACGGGTTGGTGCCTGAGCAGTACGAGTTCCAGATGCTGCTCGGCGTGCGGCCCGAGCGAGGCGACCAGCTTGTGGGCGCCGGCCACCGGCTGCGGATCTACGTGCCCTTCGGCGAGCACTGGTACGGCTACTCCCTGCGGCGGCTCCAGGAGAACCCGAAGATCGCGGGATACATCGCGGCCGACACGTTGGGCCGCATCTTCGGCCGCAACGGCACTTGAGCTTCGGCGCGCGGGCCGCGGAGGCGTGTGCCGAATGGCCGGTTGCAGGGATGCCTGTGCGCACTTAGGTTTTCCACAGTGTCGCCCGACCTTTTCGAGGGCCTCGACCCCAACGAGCGCTTTCGCGCGCGCCGGGCGCAAGCGAGACGGCGACGGCATCGCAGGCGGCTGGCCGCGCTCGTCCTGGCCGTCGTTTTGCTGATCGTCGCCGCGGGCATCGGCATCGGCGCGAAGACGATCGCCTCGTCGAGCGATCGCGGCGGCCAGGCGAAAGGCGCGGAGGCGATGCCGAAGAAGAAGCAGCCCGTCCGCCCGCGCCCGCTGCCGAGCGAGGTGCGCGGCGTGCACGTGACGATGGCGCTGGCGTCGATCCCAGGCCAGATCGACGGCTACCTGAAGATCCCGGGGCTGAACACGCTCGAGGTCGACGTCAAGGACGAGAACGGCGAGATCGGCTTCCTCCTGCCGGCGACCTCGCTCGCGCGCAAGATCGGCGCCTCGAAGCCGTATTACAAGGCGGGGCGGCTGGCGGGCAAGGCCCGCGCGAGCGGCGTTTACCTGATCGGGAGGGTCGTCATCTTCGAGGACCCGATGCTCTCGGAGGCGCGCCCGGACATGGCGATCCGGCTTCCCGACGGCTCCGTCTGGCGCAACGACGCCGGTCTCGGCTGGGTGAACCCGTACGACCAGCGGGTCTGGGACTACAACGTCGAGGTCGCGTCCGCAGCCGCGCGCGCGGGTTTCGACGAGATCCAGTTCGACTACGTGCGCTTCCCGAGCGACGGGAACGTCGAGGCCGCCGTCTACCGCGGCAAGGTCGCCGAGGCACAGGGCTGGACGATCGCGCGCTTCGTCCACTACGCGGCGACGAAGCTGCGCAAGCTCGGCGTACGCGTCTCGGTCGACGTCTTCGGCCTCTCTGCGACGCACGACCTCGGGATCGGCCAGGTCCCGCGCCGGATCTCGAAGTACGTCGACGCCGTCTACCCGATGGTCTATCCGTCGCACTATCGGCCGGGCGAGTTCAACCTGCCGAGCCCGAGCGACGCGCCGGGGACGACCGTCGCGAGATCGCTGCGCGACTTCAATCGCGCGATGCGGGGGCGGAAGGCGAAGCTGATCCCCTGGCTCGAGGACTTCACGCTCGGATCGTCGCCGCGAACGCCCGACGAAGTGCGTGCCCAGATCGCCGCCGCGCGCCAGGCGGGCTCGAAGGGTTTCCTGCTCTGGAACCCGAGCGGGATCTATACACAGGAAGTTCTCGAAGGTACGTAGGCTTCTCCCAAGCGCCGAGACCTCAGGAGGGACTGTGAAGGACCGTTACGACGAGTTGATCCGCAGGCTGGCCGAGATCCACGACGTACGCATGGGGCGCGCGATCCTCTCGTGGGACCAGCACACGAAGATGCCCGCCAAGGGCGGCGAGGCCCGCGCCGAGCAGCTGAGCACGCTCGACCGGATCGCGCACGAGCTGTTCGTCGCCGACGAGGTCGGAGAGCTGCTCGAGGAGCTCCGGCCCTACGAGGAGAGCCTCGACTACGACTCCGACGAGGCGAGCCTGCTGCGGATCACCCGCCGTGACTACGAGAAGGCGCGCAGGATCCCCACGGACCTCCGCGCGGAGATGACCCGAGCCGGCGCGGTCGCGCTGCCGATCTGGGTCGAGGCGCGGCAGAACTCCGATTTCAAGCGGTTCCTCCCGTACCTCGAGCGCAACGTCGACCTGCAGCGGCAATACGTCGCGTGCTTCGACAAGGGCGAGCACGACTACGACATCCTGCTCGACGACTTCGACGAGGGCATGACGACGACCGAGGTGCGCGCGGTCTTCGACGAGCTCAAGGCCGAGCTGATCCCGCTGATCGCGGAGATCACGGACAACGCCGATACGGTCGACGACGCGTGTCTCCGCCAGACGTTCCCGATCGAGCAGCAGCGCGCCTTTGCGCTCGAGGTCCTGCATCAGCTCGGCTTCGAGGACGACTCGTGGCGGCTCGACCCGACGGTGCACCCGTTCGCGATGAGCGCCTCGATCACTGACATCCGCCTGACCACGCGCTACGACGAGCACGACCTGAACAGCTTCTTCGCCGCCGTGCACGAGTTCGGGCACGGCTTCTACGAGAACGGCATCGCGAGCCGGCTCGAGCGCACGCCGCTCGCGCAGGTGACGTCGATGAGCCTGCACGAGTCGCAGAGCCGCATGTGGGAGAACCTCGTCGGCCGTGGTCTGCCGTTCTGGCGGTACTTCCATCCCCGCATCCAGGCGACCTTCCCCGAGCAGTTCGGCAACGTCGAGCTCGACGAGCTCTACCGCGCGATCAACAAGGTCGAGCCGTCCTTCATCCGCATCGAGGCCGACGAGGCGACGTACAACCTGCACATCATCCTCCGCTTCGAGCTCGAGCAGGAGATTCTCGACGGGTCGCTCGAGCTCTCCGACCTGCCCGAGGCCTGGAACGCGCGCATGACCGAGTACCTCGGCGTGGACGTGCCCGACGACGCGCACGGCGTGCTACAGGACGTGCACTGGTCGGGCGGGGCCATCGGGTACTTCCCGACATACTCGCTCGGCAACGTGATCTCGGTGCAGCTCTGGGAGCAGGTGCAGGCGGCGCTGCCTGACTTGGATTCGCAGTTCGAGCGCGGCGACTTCGGCGACCTCGCCGCATGGCTGCGCGAGAACCTGCACCAGCACGGGCGCAAGTTCACGTCGAAGGAGATGCTCGAGCGGATCGTCGGCGGCGGGATGGACCCGGGGCCGTATCTGCGCTACCTGAAGGACAAGCTAGGCGGCATCTACGGCGTGCGGACTCCGACCGGCGCGACCGCCTAGGAGCACGGGGTGGTGTGTCGTAGGTTTTTTCCCAGTGGGCCTCCCGCCGGGCAAAGCCCGGCTCCGGCGGCGAATCGTTGCGGTCTCGCGGGTGGTCTAGAGGTTTTTGCGGTAGCGGCGCCCGGTGTGTTCGTAGCCCAACGCTTCGTAGAACGCGTGGGCGTCCTCGCGGCGGTGCGCGGTGTTCAGCGCGAGCGACTCGCAGCCGCGTGAGCGGGCCTCGGCTTCGATCGCCTCGGTGAGGCGCGCGCCGACGCCTCGCCGCCGGTAGCGCTCAGCGACGACGAGCGCAGCCAGCGTGCAGCCCGGATCGTCGCGCTCGACCAGGTTCTGGACGTGCAGAGCGGCGAGACCGGCGACCTCGCCGTCGACCTCGGCGACGACCAACACCGTCGTGGGATCCCGCTCGATGCGCATCAGGCGCTCGGCGGCCTGCTCCGTGCCCGACGGGTAGCCGAGGTCGTCGAGCAGCGCCGCCACGGCTGTGGCGTCCTCCGGCCGCGCTTCCCGCAGCCGGACGCTCACGACGCAGGTGCTACGCGGGCGGTGGGCCGCCCGGCGGCGGGCCACCCGGAGGCGGCTCTTCCTCGACGTACGTCTCGCGGCGCCGGCCCCAGCCGCCGTACCGTGAGCGTGTCGGCCCGCCCTCGACGTACGTCTCGCGGCTGAAGTAGCCCGGCCCCCACCAGCTGCGCCAGAGCAGGAGGCTGAGGATGAAGCCGACGATGCCGATCACGATCAGGACGGCGCCGATCGCATCGAGGTTCAGGCCGGAAGGCTCGTCCGTCACGCCCCACGCGAGGATCGCGCCCGCAGCAACCAGTATCAGGCTGACTCCGAGGCCCATTGCGCAGTTCTTGCCCGTTTCGTCGCCGGGCTAACCCTTGCGGTGCCGGCGCCACCAGAACCGTTTCTCCGGCTTTTCCTGCGCTTCGAGCTCCTCGAGGCTCGTACCCGCGTAATTCCGCAGCGTGAACTCGACCTGACCCACGAACCCGACACCGGTCAGCGAGAACGTGAGCGGATAGGTCTCGATCTGCCAGCCCTCGAGCGGGCCGGGATCGCCGAGCCGCGCCGCTTCGTCCTCGCTCCGCACCTCGAAGACGGCGACGCCGCCGTGACGCCCGATGAAGTGGTCGTGGTAGACGACGATCCCCCGCGAGCGATCGCCGATGTACTCGTTGAGCAGCTCGTTCGCGTCGTGCGCGTTGACGCCCTCGGGCGCGAGCGCGTAGACGAGGTGGCAACGCTCCTTCATTCGTGCGGCTTCTCCGCGAGCAGGAGGAACTGGCCGGGGACGCGCCGGTCGTGGTCGCGCCAGCGGTAGAGCGAGACGAACTCCTCGAGGCTGCGCACGACGAGGCCCGCGTCTGCGATCGCAGTCACCACCTGGCCGAGCCGCCACCGTCGGTCGTCCGGCTCGTCGGCGAAGTAGTCCGCCCGCCAGTGGGCGAGGTGGTCGATGCAAGCCGCGACCGGGTGGTCGTCGTAGAGGAGGAGCGTGCCGCCCGGCTTCAGGGCAGAGGCGATGCCTGCCGCCCAGACGTCGAGGTCGTGCACGGAACGCAGCACGCCGCCGCCCGTGTAGACGAGATCGAAGCGGCCGCGGTGCAGCTCGAGCGGCAGCTCGTGGACGTCCGCGTGCAGGAAGACGACGTCCGGGGCGCGGGCGCGCGCAGCCTCGATTGCCTCCTCCGACGGGTCGACCGCCGTGACGAGCGCTCCGAGCTCGAGGAGCTCCGCCGTCGACTCGCCGCTTCCGCACTGCAGGTGGAGAACATGCTTGCCGGCCACGTGCAGCCGCTCGCGGATCGGGTCGGGGATGCCGCCGGTGGTCGCTTCGGCGCGGAGCCGGTGGATCTCGTCCCAGGCCCGGCGGTTGCGCTCAGTGGGCTCCACGGTTCGCCTCCACTGCCCGGCGCGCCAGCTCGACGATCAGCTCGCGTTCGCCTGCGTCGACGAGCACCCAATCCGAGGTGCGAGCGCGTTGCGCCGCCCGGTCGTCGTCGAGCTTCGTGATCAGCTTGCGGGTCAGGCGGATCTCGATCCAGTCGTCGTGCGCGTGGACGATCTCGCGGCCGTCGACCCACAGCGCGGGCATGCCTGTCCACTGGGACGGGGCGATCTCCACGCCGTCGAGGCCGCTCAGCTCTTCCAGCAGCGCCGCGTTCACGCCGGAAGTGAGAAGCCGCCGTCGACGACGAGCGTGTGTCCGCAGACCATCCGCGCCTGCGGCGACGTGAGGAAGGCGACGGCGTCGGCGATGTCCTCGGGCTCGACGAGGCGCCCGGCAGGCGTTCGCTCGTGGCCGTCCTTCAGCATCCGCTCCTTGTTCGGGAAGTGGTCGAGCGCCTCGGTGTCGACGACGCCGGCCGAGACGGCATTGACGCGGATCCCGCGTGGCGCGAGCTCGACGGCGAGGTAGCGGACGAGCGACTCGAGCGCGGCCTTCGAGGTGCCGACGAGCACGTAGTTCTCGAGCACGCGCACGGAGCCGAGGCTCGAGACGGCGACGACCGACGAGCCGTCGCCCATCGAGGGCGCGGCCGCCCGTGTCAGGGAGAGCAGGGCACGCGCGTTCGCCGCGTGCGTCCAGTCCCAGTGCTTGTCCTCGGTCTCGAGCGCGGAGCGGATGACTCCGGTCGCCGCGCTGTGGACGAGCACTTGCGGGGCGAGCTCGCCCACCTCGCGCGCAACGCGATCGGACGCGACACTGCCGCGGACGAGCACCGCGTCGGCGCCGCGGGAGCGGAGCTCTTCGGCCGTCTCCTCGGCCGCCCGGTCGTTGCGCAGATAGCCGATCCCGACACGAGCGGCGCCGAGGTCGGCGAAGCGGAGCGCGATCGCCTTTCCGATTCCCCGCGACCCGCCCGTGACGACGACGGTCGCTCCTTCGACGCTCATTCGTGCGGAGGCAACGGCTCGTCGACTGGCGCCGAGCTCGGAATCTCCTGCCAGCCGGGCCGGTCTCGCCGAACGCGAGGGCCTTCTGCGGCCTTCGACGACGCGTACCCGAGCCGGTCGAGGACCTCAGCCTGCTCCTCGCCGTACCGGCGGACCGGGTGTTCCACAGGCAGGTCCGCGACGAGGTCGAGGACACGCGCGCGGAGCTGGTACGCGAAGTGCGGGGTGGCGGGGCCGACGAGCGCGTCGACGTCCTCCCGGGTGGGCTCAGCCATCGTCAGTAGCGTAGTAACTCTCGTGCGCCGGGGCTCCGTGGCCGATCTGATGCTGTTCGCGACCACGCTGCTGTGGGCGCTCAACTTCACCGTCTCGAAGTACATCCTCGAGCACGGCTTGCGTCCGCTCGCCTATTCGGCCGTGCGCTACTCCGCGGCAGCCCTGCTCTTCGTCGCGATCACCTTCCCGCGCGAGCGGTCGCTGCGGATCGCGCGGGACGACGTCCTCCTCGTCGCGGGCGCCGTCGTGGTCCTGCTCGCGAACCAGCTGAGCTTCGTCTACGCGCTCGACTTCACGACCGCGACGACGGTCGCCCTCCTCTTCGGGACGCTGCCGATCTTCACGGCGCTGATCTCCAGCTTCGTCGGCGTCGAGCGGCTCGACACCCGCTTCTGGCTGGCCGCGGCCGTCTCCTTCGCCGGCGTCGCCATGGTCACCGCGGGCTCGGGCGGGAGCGTCTCGGCCGACCTCGTCGGCGACCTGCTGGCGCTCTCGGGCGCGGCGACGTGGGGCGCGTACTCCGTGGCGATCGCGCCGCTCATGCGCCGCTACTCGCCGTATCGCCTGAGCGCCGTCCTCCTCGTCGCCGTCTCGCTACCGCTGCTCGTGCTCGGGTCGCCGCAGCTGGCGGACGAGGACTTCGACTGGAGCGCGCTCGTGTGGATCGGCTTCGTCTTCGCCGTGCTCGGCCCGCTCGTCGTCACGAACCTGCTTTGGTTCTCGGCGATCGACCGCGTCGGGCCGTCGCGGGCCGCGATCTTCGCCAACCTGCAGCCGTTCCTCGCCGCAGTCATCGCGCTGCTGCTGCTGAACGAGGAGCTGACGCGTTACCAGGTCGCGGGCGGCCTCGCGATCGGCGCGGGCATCCTCCTCTCCCGGCGGCTGGCGCCGACGCCTGAGCCGGAGCCCACGTGATCGAGGAACGAGTCACCGCCATCACGGGGTCGCCCGTTCGCTCGCTCCGTCGGGTCAAAGGCGGCGGCTACGCGGTGTCGTACCGGGCGGTGGCCGAGCTCGCGGACGGGCGCAGCGTCTTCGTCAAGGCCGGAGCGGAGGAGGTGACGAGCGCGTTCCTGCGCGACGAGCAGCGCGTCTACGCGGCCGTCCGCGGGCCGTTCATGCCCGAGCTGATCGGGATGGACGAGGCCGAGCCGCCGGTACTCGTGCTCGAGGACCTGAGCGGCGCGCGGTGGCCGCCGCCGTGGGACGACGGTGCGGTCAGGGCCGTTCGCGCGACGCTCGATGCCGTGGCGGCGACGCCGCCTCCCGCCTGGCTGCCGCCGATCACGGAGATGAGCGAGCAGTTGCTCGGCGGCTGGGCGGAGATCGAGAGGAACCCCGAGCCGTTCCTCTCCCTGGGCATCTGCTCGGCCGCCTGGCTGGACGCGTCGCTGTCCGTCCTCCGCGCCGCCGCCGAGAGCGCACCGCTCGCGGGCGACGCGCTCCTGCACGTCGACGTGCGCAGCGACAACATCTGCCTGACCGAGCGCGGCGCCGTGCTCGTCGACTGGAACTGGGCGCACGTCGGGAATCCCTCGGTGGACGTGGCCTCCTGGCTTCCCTCGCTGGCCAACGAAGGCGGTCCTCGGCCCGAGGACGTCCTCCCCGGCGAAGGCAAGCTGGCCGCGGCGGTGGCCGGCTTCTTCGCCGCGCGGGCCGGCCTGCCGCCGCCGCCCACGGCCCCGTACGTCCGTGCCGTGCAGCTCTCGCAGCTCCGCGCCGCGCTGCCGTGGGCCGCGCGGGAGCTCGGCCTGCCGCCGGTAGGGTGAGCGAGATGGGTCACCTCCGCGCTCGCCTCGCCCGCAAGCCGCCGGGGTACCGCCTCACAATCGGTCGCGTTCTCGCCGTCTACGGCGCGATCATGCTGGCGCTGCTCCTGGCCGCGCTCGACCAGACGATCGTCGCCACGTCGTTGCCGCGCATCGTCTCCGACCTCGGCGGCCTGACGAGCTACTCGTGGGTGATCACGGCCTACATCCTCGCGACGACCGTGACCGTCCCGCTCTACGGCAAGCTCGGCGACATCTACGGGCGGCGGCTCCTCTACATCGTCGCGATCTCGATCTTCCTCGTCGGCTCGGCGCTCTGCGGCCTCGCCCAGAGCCTCGGTCAGCTGATCGCCTTCCGCGTCGTCCAGGGGGCCGGCGCGGGCGGGCTCTTCGCGCTCGCGCACGCGACGATCGGCGTCATCGTCCCGCCGCGGGACCGGGGCCGCTACCAGGGCCTGATCGGAGCGACGTTTGCCGCCGGCTCGGTCATCGGCCCCGCGCTGGGCGGCTTGATCGTCGACAACGCGAGCTGGCGTTGGGTGTTCTACGTCAACCTGCCGGTCGGAGCGGTCGCGCTCGCGGTCATCGCGGTGGCGATCCCCAAGCGCACCCAGCGCCGCGAACACTCGCTCGACCTCCTCGGCGCCACGCTTCTCGCCGGCGGGACGAGCGCGTTCCTGCTCGGCCTCGTCTGGGGCGGCGAGGAGCATCCATGGGGCTCGACCGAAGTGATCGGCGCGTTCTGCGCGGCCGTGCTCTTCCTGGCCGCCTTCGCGTTCGTCGAGCGTCGCACCCCGGAGCCGATCCTCCCGTTCGACCTGCTGCGGCGGCCGACCGTTGCTGCGGGCACGGCAGCGATCGGGCTCTCGGCGATGGCGATGGTGGGGACGATCGCCTTCGTGCCGCTCTTCGTGCAGGGCGTGATCGGCACGTCCGCGACCTCGTCCGGCGTCGTGCTCACGCCGTTCATCCTCGGCGCGGTGATCGCGAGCGCGATCTCCGGGCAGTGGATCTCGCACAGCGGCCGCTACCGGCCGAACGCGCTCGTCGGGCCGGTCGTGCTCGGTACGGGCCTGTTCCTCCTCTCCCGCATGGACACGAGCACGACCAATGCAGAGGCCGCCCTCTACATGGTCATCGCCGGCGTCGGAATCGGCTTGATGATGCAAGTGTTCGTGATCGCCGTGCAGAACGTCGTCCCGCTGCGCGCGATGGGCTCGGCCACGGCCTTGACGCAGTTCGCGCGCTCGATCGGCGCCACCGTCGGCGTGACGGCGATGGGCGTGATCGTCAACCAGGGCCTCTCGTCGGGCAACGACATCGACCGGTTGGCGGTCCACCGGTTGGCGCCGAACCTGCGCGAGGACCTGGCCAGCGCGATGCAGCCGGCTTTCCTCGCCGCGTCGGGCCTGTGCGTGCTCGTGCTGCTGATCGTCGCGGTCTGGCTGCGCGAGGTGCCGCTGCGCCGTCACTTCGAGGAGGAGCCGGTCGCCGGCGTCCCGGAGCCCGCGCGGCCCGTTGGCGCGCAAGAACAGAGTTAAGATCAGACGCATGAGCTCGAACGACTTCATGCCGATCAAGAACTGGGACCACCTCGAGTTCTACGTCGGTAACGCGAAGCAGGCGGCCTACTTTTACGAGCGGGCGTTCGGCTTCACGCAGACCGCGTATGCGGGCCCCGAGACCGGCGTCCGCGACCGCGCGTCGTATGTCCTCGACCAGAACGGAATCCGGTTCGTGCTCACGAGCGGGCTCCGGCCGGACAGCGACATTACGCGGTTCGCCTGCGCGCACGGCGACGGCGTCAAGGACGTGGCGCTGCAGGTGCCGAGCGCGACCGAGGCGTACCGCCAAGCCGTCCAGCGCGGCGCGCGTAGCGTCACGGAGCCGCACTGGGTCGAAGACGACTACGGCCGCGTCGAGCTCGCGTCGATCGCGACCTACGGCGAGAATCTCCACACGTTCGTCAACCGCGACGACTACGCCGGCGCCTACCTCCCCGGGTACCAGTCGGCGGTCGAGAACGGCGAGCCCGCGACGGGCATCGGCCTCCAGAACATCGACCACGTCGTCGGCAACGTCGAGCTCGGCCGCATGCAGCACTGGGTCGAGTACTACGAGCGCTGCTTCGGGATGACCGAGCTCATCCACTTCTCCGACGAGGCGATCTCAACCGAGTACTCGGCGCTGATGTCGAAGGTGATGATGGACGGCGAGGGCAAGATCAAGTTCCCGATCAACGAGCCGGCCGAGGGCAAGCGCAAGAGCCAGATCGAGGAGTACCTCGACTTCTACGGCGGCCCCGGCGTGCAGCACGTGGCCATGGCGACGGACGACATCGTCGGCACCGTCGAGGCCCTGCAGGAGCGCGGGCTGCGCTTTCTGCGAACCCCTGTTGCCTACTACGAGGAGCTCGAGGATCGCGTCGGCGAGATCGACGTCGACTACGACGACCTGCAGCGCCTCGGCATCCTCGCCGACCGCGACGAGGAGGGCTACCTGCTGCAGATCTTCACCAAGACCGCCCAGGACCGGCCGACGCTCTTCTTCGAGGTCATCGAGCGCCACGGCTCGCGCGGCTTCGGCGAGGGCAACTTCAAGGCGCTCTTCGAGGCAATCGAGCGCGAGCAGGCGCTGCGCGGCAACCTCTGACCGGCAAAACGCTCTAAGCTCCGCTCCTTCGGCCCTACGAGAGAGGAGAACGCATGGGGATCGGTGCAATCCTCGTGATCGTCGGAATCATCGTCCTGTTCGTCTGGAGCATCTGGCTCGGGATCATCCTCATCATTCTCGGGCTGCTCTTCGGCGGCTTTCGCCGCGGACGCTGGTACTGAGCTCCGCGCTTCAGGACTTTCTCGAAGCACCTGCACGCCAGGCGGCGGTTCTCGGCGAGACCGGGCACCGCCCCTGGCCCGTGCCGGGCACGGACTGGCTGCAGGCGCAGACTTGGGAGCGCCTCCTGTTCGCGCACTGGCGGCTCCCGGCGGAGGTGCTTCGCACGCACGTGCCGGAGCAGCTGCCGCTCGACACGTTCGAGGACAGCGCCTGGCTCGGCATCACGCCGTTTCGCCTCTCGGGCCTCCGCCTTCGCGGGCTCCCGCCGCTGCCGGTCATCTCGAGCTTCCCGGAGGTCAACGTCCGAACGTACGTCACGCTCGACGAGCGCCCGGGCATCTTCTTCTTCAGCCTCGACGCGGCGAGCCGGCCGGCCGTCGAGGCGGCGCGCCTCGTTTACAAGCTCCCGTACTACCTCGCGAGGATGTCCGCCGAGCGTGCCGCCGGCGCGACCGAGTACGCGAGCGAGCGCAAGGACGAGCGCGGCCACCGCGCGGTCTTCCGCGGCCGGTACGCGCCTATCGGCGAGCCGAGTGCGGCCGAGCCGGGCTCGCGCGAGTACTTCCTGACCGAGCGCTACTGCCTCTACACCGTGCACGAGAACGTGGTGCATCGCGCCGAGATCCATCATCCGCCGTGGCCGCTGCAGAGCGCCGAGGCGACGATCGCGGAGAACACAATGCCACCGCCGGGAATCGAGCTGGAGGGAGCGCCGGTCCTGCACTACTCCGAGCGGCAGGACGTCGTCATCTGGGGCCTCGAGCCCCTCTAGCCTTCGTGCGATGACACCCCAGCGCCGGACCGCGCTCGTCTCGGTCGTCGCGGCCTGCGTGCTGATCGCGCTCAAGCTCGGCACCGGGCTGGCGACTGGCAGCCTGGGGCTGATCTCCGAGGCGGTGCACTCGGGGACGGACCTCGTCGCCGC
>DASQWH010000124.1:0-9217 GCA_035640335.1 Gaiellaceae bacterium
GGTCGTCCATGAGCGCGTGGATCGCCGGCGCGCCGAGCCGTTTCGGCAGGCCCGGGAACCACGACAGGAACATGTCGCGGGTCGCGATGCCCACGCGCTCCGACGCGTCCGTCCTCCTGAAGTGCCGCCGCTCATACTCGACGTTGAAGCGCTCGAATTCCGCGTAGCTCCCGGGCACGTCCTGGATCGCCATCAGCCCGCCGATCGCGCGCCAGAAGTGGAAGGTCGCGAGCTTCTCGGCCTCGACGAGCGGCCGCCAGCCGAAGCGCGCGTTCCAGCGGATCGGCTCGTAGACGAACGACGAGAGCACATAGAGGAAGTCCTCGTTCGAGATCTCGAAGCGGCCGTGGATCTGGTTCATGCGGCGGATCGCCGCCCGGCCCTCGGGCGCGTCGTAGCCGTGCTCGACGATCGTCGAGAGGATCAGGTCGGTGTCGTCGTAGCGCTTCTGCGCGCGCCCCGCGAACTCGCCCGTGGAGTCGAGGACCGCCGCGACCGAAGGCACGGCGAAGGTCCGGAAGAGGGCGAGCTCGAGCGAGCGCGTCGTGTCGAACGGGAACTCGAAGCAGGTGTCGAGGTAGACGATGCGCTGGTGGTCGGCGAACGGGTCGAGCCGCTCGATCTCGCGCAGGTACCTGGACGGCCGCACCGGCGCGCACGATACTCGGCGCGATGGCGCAGCTCTCGCCTCGGGGTCTCGCGCGCGCGTGCAGCCGTCATCCGTGGCGGACGATCACGGCGTGGCTCGTCGCGCTCGTGCTCGCGGCCGGCGCGATCGGCACCCTGCTCGAGTTCACGACGGAGAGCGAGGTCCTGAACGACCCGGAGTCCGAGCAAGCGTACGACTTGCTCGGCGCGCTGCCTCCCGCTCAGCCGGAGAACATCGTCAACGAGATCGTCGTCGTTCGCTCCGACAGGCTCACGGTCGACGACGCGCGTTTCCGGGCCGCCGTGCTTCGCCTCGCGGCCGAGGTCACCGAGCCCCCTGTCGTCGTCACGCGCGACTTCTACTCGACGAGCGACCGGTCGCTCGTCTCGCCCGACCGCCACGCGACGCTGATCACCGTCGGCCTCCTGCGCGATCCCGAGAACGACGTCGTCCCGGTAATCGAAGCGGTGGAGCGAGCCGACCGCGACCCGTTCGACGCCGAGATCACGGGCGAGTGGACCTACGACCGCGACCTGAACCAGCTCTCGCAGGACGACCTGCAGGCCGGCGAGCTCGAGTTCGGGCTACCTGTCGCGTTCGTCGTCCTGCTGCTCGTCTTCGGTGCGGTCGTCGCGGGGCTCGTGCCGGTGCTGCTCGCGCTCGCGTCGATCGTCGTCGCTCTCGGGGTGGTCGCAATCATCAGCGCCGCCTTCGACCTGTCGGTCTTCACGCTGAACATGCTCACCGGCATGGGCCTCGCGCTCGGGATCGACTACGCGCTCTTCATCGTCTCCCGCTTCCGCGAGGAACGGCACCACGGCCGGGAGAAGCTCGACGCGATCGACGCCACCGGCGCGAGCGCCAGCCAGGCCGTCCTCTTCAGCGGCCTCGCCTTCGTCCTCGCGATGTTCGGGCTCATGCTCGTCCCGGACACGATCTTCCGCAGCCTGGCCACGGGCGCGATCCTGGTCGGCATCGTCTCGGTCATTGCCGGGCTGACTTTGTTGCCCGCGCTCCTTGGCCTGCTCGGCGACCGCGTCAACGCCGTCCGCCTACCCGTGCTCGGGCGCCAGGCCGAGGCCGGCACCGCTCGCGAGGGCCGGATCTGGTCGAGCATCGTGCGCTGGGTCATGCGGCGTCCCGTCGTGACGCTCGTCGGGTCGGTCGCGGTGCTGCTCGCCCTCACCTTGCCCGCCCTCGATCTGAAGCTGGGCTTCGTCGGCATCCGGACGATGCCCGACCGCTTCGCCTCCAAGCAGGGCTTCGTCGCGCTCGAGCGGTCCTTCGGCGTCGGCACGACCGACTCGACCGAGATCGTCGTCTCAGGGGACGTCTCGTCGCCGCGTGTGCGTTCCGCGACGCGTCGACTCGAGGGCCGGCTTCGCGCCGACCGTGAGTTCCGTCAGGTCTCAACGCAATTCCATCCGCAGCAGGATCTCGCAGACATCGAGGCGCTCCCGGTGGGGGACAGCCGGGACGACGCGGCCTACGACGCGGTTCGCAGGGTACGCGACACGTACGTGCCTGACGCGTTCGAGGGCGTCGACGCACGCGCGCTCGTCACGGGCGAGACCGCCGAAGGGATCGACTACTTCGCGCTCGTGCGGCGTTGGCTGCCGATCGTCTTCACGTTCGTGCTCGGGCTCAGCTTCGTCCTGCTGACGATCGCCTTTCGGTCGATCGTCGTCCCTCTCAAGGCGATCCTGCTCAACCTGCTCTCCGTGGGCGCGGCCTACGGCCTGCTCGTGCTCGTCTTCGAGAAGGGCGTGGGCAACGAGCTCTTCGGCTTCGAGCAGGTCGACGCGATCGAGGCCTGGGTGCCGCTGTTCCTCTTCTCCGTGCTCTTCGGCCTCTCGATGGACTACCACGTCTTTCTGCTCAGCCGGATCCGCGAGCGCTACGTGCGTACCGGCGACAACGCCGACTCCGTCGCGCATGGCGTGGCGTCGACCGCACGGCTGATCACGGGCGCGGCGCTGATCATCATCGCCGTCTTCAGCGGCTTCGCCCGCGGCGACCTGATCATGTTCCAGCAGATGGGCTTCGGCGTCGCCGTCTCCCTCCTGATCGACGCGACGCTGATCCGCACCGTCCTGCTGCCCGCGAGCATGCAGCTCCTCGGCGATCGCAACTGGTATCTCCCGCGATGGTTAGGCTGGCTGCCCGATTTCCACATCGAGGGTGCCGCGAGGCGCTGAAACGGGTAGATGAGCTGAGGATGTTTCGCCGCAGACGTGCAGGCCAGACGACTCGAGCCACGCCGCCGCGCGAGGGACGGTATGTCCGCGAAGAGGAGGAAATTCCGCCGCCTCCGCCGCGCCGGCCGCTGATCTGGCCGTGGCTCCTTCTGCTCCTGCTGCTCGTCGGCGCCGCGCTCGCCGCCGCGTACTTCCTCACTCGGGACGACGATTCCGGCTCGTCGCAGGAGGTGCCGAACGTCGTCGGCGACACGATGAGCGCCGCGCTCCGCGAGCTCGGGCAGCGAGGCTATCCGGCCGACGTCCGGCGCCAGGTGAGCGAATCGCAGGTCGGCCGCGTCCTCTCGCAAGATCCCGATGCGGGCAGCGAGCACGACCGCGGCGACCCGGTAGTGATCGTGGTCGGCCGCAGCTCCTCGACGGTCGATGTGCCCGCGGTTGCCGGGATGACGGTCGCGGACGCGTTCGAGCGGCTGCAGGCTGCGCAACTGCGCGGGCGAGAGGTGAAGGTCGACAGTCCGAAGCGGAAGGGGATCGTCGTCACTCAGAAGCCGACGGCTCGCAGCGAGGCGCCGAAGAACTCAGTCGTCGTCCTGCGCGTCTCGAAGGGGCCTCGTCTAGTCGTGGTTCCGCTGGTCGAGGGCTTGCGGCAGAGCGCGGCTATGGCGCGGCTGAAGCGCGCCGGCTTCGACTCGAAGGTCTCGAACGTGCCCTCACAGGAGCCGGCCGGCACGGTCGTCGCGCAGAGCCCGCAAGCCGGGCGCCGGGCGCGAGCGGGCTCGACGGTGCAGATCAACGTCGCCGGCGCAGCGTCCGGGTCGCAGGACACGACACCGACGACCGGCACTGCGACGATCCCGAACGTCGTCGGCAAGCAGGACACGGAAGCCGTGGAGCAGATCAAGAAGGCCGGCTTCCGCGTGCAGTCGACGGCGGTCTCGTCGACCCAGCCGGTGGGAACTGTGCTCACGCAGTCGCCTGCAGGCGGGACCGTGGCGCGGCGCGGAACGACCGTCCGGCTGACGGTCTCGGGCGGGCCGCGCGTGCGCGTCGTGCCGAACGTCGTCGGTCAGACCGAGACGATCGCGCGCCGCACGCTCCGGAACGCCGGCTTCGTCACCAAGGTGATGATCCGCGCGGTCACCGACCCGGCCCAGGACGGAGTCGTCGTCGACCAGGATCCGGCGGCGGGCACGCGCGTGCAGGGCTCGACCGAGGTGATCATCTTCGTCGGACGCCTGACCTAGCCCCTAGCTGCAACGCTTAGGGCGTGCCTCGCGCCGCCTGGATCGCGGTCTCCGTTGCGCTCGCCGTGGTCGTCGTGCTCCTGACCGGGGCCGCGTTCCTGATCGGCACCGGGTCGGGGTCGGGCAGCGAAGCCGTGAGCCCGACGCCGCCGCCTGCGCCGCAAGGGGCTCCCGGGCGGCTGCAGATGCCTCTCGCCCGCGACCGCAAGGCGCTGATGCTCGCCCGCAGTAGCGAGCCGGTCTTGATCGGCGTGGCTGCCAAGCCAGGCGGGCCGGTCGAGGTCGGCGTCCTCGACGGCGAGCGCGAGCAGCCGCGTTCGACGTTGTCGTTCCGCGTTGGCGGTGACCGCGTCGAGGCGACGCCGTGCGGGTTCGGCTGCTCCCGCCTCCAGGCGCCGGTCCTCGACGGCAGGCCCGAGCTCGTGACCGTCGCCGTACGCGGCCAGGACGAGGCGAGCTTCCGCCTTCCCGCGCGCCTGCCGCCTTCCGGTACGGCGCTCTTCCGGCGCGCGCAGCGAACGATGCGATCGCTGCGCTCATACGCCATGCGCGAGCGCCTGTCGTCGGGAGTCGGCGAGGCGCTGACGACGACCTTCGAGGCCCGCGCGCCGAACCGGCTCCGTTTTCGCACTTCGACCGGGTCACGCTCCGTCGTCATCGGCCAGGCGCGCTGGGACCGCGTCGACGGCCGCTGGGAGCGCTCGTCGTTCCCGGGCCTCAGCACGAGGGCGTTCATGTGGGACGGTGCGTTCAACGCTCGCGTGGTCGGGTCGAACGGAGCCGCCCGCGTACTGTCGGCGTTCGACTTCGAGCCCGTCCCCGCATGGTTCCGGTTGACGGTCGGACCGGATGGGCGCGTTCGCGAGGCGAAGATGGACGCGCCGAGTCACTTCATGCTGCAGCGGTTCGGCCGCTTCGACGCCCCGATCCGGATCGAGCCCCCGCGGTGAGCCACACGCACGCACACGATCACGGCCTGGCCGGACGCGGCACCTCGGCTCTCGCGCTCACGCTCGTGCTCATCGGCGGCTACACGATCGTCGAGGTCGTCGGCGGGCTCCTCACCGAAAGCCTTGCGCTCCTCGCCGACGCGGGCCACATGCTCGCCGACGTCGTTGCGATCGCGCTCGCGCTCTTCGCAGGCTGGCTCGCCCGCAAGCCCGCGACGCTGCAGCGGAGCTTCGGCTACCGGCGCGCCGAGATCCTCGCGGCGCTCGCGAACGGAGTCGCGCTCGTCGCGATCTCGATCTGGATCTTCGTCGAGGCGGGCCGCCGCCTCAGCGACCCACCGCATGTGCTCGGCGGCTGGATGCTCGCGATCGCCGCGGTCGGCCTCGGCATCAACCTCGCAGCGGCCGCGATCCTGCGCCAGCACGGCGGCAACCTGAACGTGCAGGCGGCCTTCCGGCACGTGCTCGCCGACACCCTCGGCTCGGTCGGAACCGTCGCCGCCGCGATCGTGATCGTGACGACGGGCTGGCGCTACGCGGATCCACTCGTCGGCGCGGCGATCGGGCTTCTCGTCCTCGCCAGCTCCTCGACGATCCTCCGTGACTCCCTGCGCATCCTGCTCGAGGAGGCGCCGGCCGGGATCGACGCGGCCGAAGTTGGAAGGCGGATGGCCGCGGCCGAGGGCGTCGTCGAGGTGCACGACCTGCACATCTGGACGATCACGTCCGGCTTCCCGGCGCTCTCCGCGCACGTGCTCGTCCGCCGGGGGGACGACTGCCATGCGCGGCGGCGCGAGCTCGAGGCGCTGCTCGTCGACGAGTTCGGCCTGGAGCACACGACCCTGCAGGTCGACCACCTCGGCGAGCACACGGGTCTCCAGATCACGCCGCTGCCCCGCGAGCGGGGCTGAGCGACCCTGCTCTAGCCGGAGGTGCCGGTCTCTTCGTGCGGCGCGCCGACCGGCTTCGACTCGGGCGACCCGCGCTGCCGCAGGTAGATCGTGAACGCCGCCATGACGCCGACGGCGAGGAACTCCGACTGCCAGTTCTGGAGCGTCCGCTCCCAGAAATCTGGGCTCAGCACGTAGTCCCACCAGCCGAGCGCGGGCTGCTGGTGGTCGATCTGATTCGCGTTGTAGTCCGTCCATGCAGTCACGGACGAGGCGAACCACGAGCCGAAGAACCCGAGGGCCATCACGATCAGCAGCGAGTTCGAATAGAGCCAGAGGCGCACGTCTCTCGCCTTCGCCCACGCCGGTGAGTTGTCGTCGGCGTAGCCCTTGACCCGCTGAGCCTGGTCGGACTCGAGCCCGATCTCGTCGCTCTGCTTCGACTCGTTCGAGCCGCGCTGGACGAGCCAGATCGTCGCGGCGATGAACGTCAGGAACTGCAGGAACTCGGACTGCCAGTTCTCCATTACGGCCTGGCCGTACTCGGACGACACGACGTAGCGCCCCCACGAGATGAGCGGATCGCCGTGCTCCGAGAGCTCGTCGTTGTACTTCAGGTAGCCCGCGTACGACTGGCCGGCGAGCGACGCCACGAACAGGACGAGGAAGAACAGCGAGAGCGACTGGTCGCGCAGCCAGGTGCGCACGTCAGTGGTGCGCGAGGCCGATGGCGGTGTAGAAGACGATGCCGGCCATGGTCAGGACGAGATAAGTCCAAAACATCGTCCGCACCGGCCCAGCGTAGGCTCGGCTCCGGACGCCGCGTCAGTGCTGGTTGCGCTCGCGACGGCGCTGGTCGCTCGCCGCGGCCATCGCGTCGAGGCCTGCGAGGAAGCCGGCCGGGACCGTCGATCGTTCGCGGCCGGGCTTGTCCTCGGGCTCGTCGGCAGGCTCTGCCTGTTTGCCTACCAGCGAGCGCTCTCGCTCGTCGAGCTGCGCGGAGTAGCGCCGCAGCCGGTCGAGCTCCTCCTCGCCTCTGCGCTCCGCCGCCTTGACCGCGCGCTGGCGACGAGCGAGCTCCGCAGAACGCGCGCCGAGCTCCGCCTCCGCCTCGCCCATCTCGCGCTCGCGGCGGTCGAGGGACGCGGCCCTCGCCTCGACAGCCCGTGCGGTCTCGGCGGCGGCCTGCTGCTCGAGCTCGAAGTCGGCCCGCAGCCGCGTCAGCGTACGCTCGATCTCGTCGAGCGTCTTCGCGCGCTCGTCGAGCTGCCCACGCTGCTCGGCGAGACCGGCTTCGACGCCCTCGACGGCTGCCGCCCGCTTCTCGACGTCGCGCTCACGTGCGGACAGCGCCGTCTCGCGGTACGGCTCGTCGTCGCGCCCGGCTTCGGGCTCGGTCGTCGGCGCCCGTCGACCGATCCGTCCCGGCTTCCGGCGCAGCTTGCGTTCCCTGCTATCGAGCGCTTCAGCGCGGGACTCGACTGTGCCCTCGCGCTCCGCGAGCGTCCGCTCCCGCTCGTCCGCCGCCCGCTCGCGCTCGTCGAGGTCGGCCGTCCGTTTGTCGAGGTCCCCGGCCGTCTCACCTGCGGCGAGCTCGCGCCGGTCGAGCTCGTCGTCGCGCGCGCGGACGGCTCGTTCGCGCTCCTCGATCTCGGCTCTGCGGTCGGCGACTTCGGCCTCGTCCTTCTCGAGAGTCGTCGCGCGCGCGACGAGCTCGGCCTCGCGTGCCGCCAGGTCTCGGCCACGGCGCTCGTGCTCGGAGTCCTGGTCCGCGCGCGCCGCCTCGGCGGCGGCGAGCGTCGCGGCGCGGGCGTCGAGCTCGGCGACCTCTTGCTCACGCTTCGCGAGCTCCGCCGCCTTCGCATCGAGCTCCTGCTCGCGCGTCGACAGCTCCTCGGCCCGGGCGTCGAGCTCGGCCGTCGTCTGGGTTTCCGTCTGCTCTTTCGCGCCCAGTTCGTCCTCGCGCTGCTCGAGCCGCTCGGCAAGCGCATCGAGCTCGGCGCGGCGCCGGTCGAGCTCACCTTCGCGGTCCGCGAGGCCGGTGGCACGCTCGTCGAGGTCCGCCTCGCGCTGCGCCAGGCGGGCCGCTCGCCGTTCGTGCTCGGCCCGTTCGTCGTCGCGCGGGGCGGCGCGCTCCTTCAGGGGCAGGAACCAGTGCCGCTGGGCGCGCAGCGCGCGCGCCCTGCGGCCGAGGCGCCGCTCCTTCAGCTCGAGCTTGCGCCTGTCCGCGTCGAGGGCACGCTCCCGCGCGGCGATCGCGGCCGCGCGATCGCGAAGGGACGTCTTCAGGGCCTCGAGCTCCGCCAGGAGCGCCGCACCGGTCTCCGTCTCCGACGCGACCTCACCGTTTCGGCGCCGCAGCGCGCGCTCGAAGAGCTGCTTTCGCACCGGCCCGACACTAGCGGAGTGCGCCGGGAGCGATCAACGCCCCTAGCGGTTCGATAGGGCGTGATATGAACAGACGGATGAGTCGGAGGTGGGGGAGCCGCGCCGTACTCGCAGCCTTTGTGATCGCGCTTGTGCTCGCGTCCACGGCCGCAGCCGTCCGGCATCCTCCGGTGCAGATCAGCGCGGACACGTACACCAACGCGACGAGTCAGCACGCGACGCAGCCGGAGCCCGAGTCGTATGCGTGGGGCAACACGCTCGTCGCCGTCGTCCAGACCGGCCGCTTCTTCGACGGAGGCGCGAGCAACGTCGCGTGGTCGACGTCGACTGACGGCGGCGCGACGTGGACGACCGGGAACCTCCCCGGCACGACGATCTATCAGGGCGGCCCGTGGGCGCGCGTGAGCGATCCATCGGTCGCCTACGACGCGATGCACGACGTGTGGCTCGCCCAGACGCTCGGGCTCGACGCGTCGCCGACCGGGCGGGCGGTGATCGTCAACCGCTCGACGAACGGCGGTCTGACCTGGGGAAACCCGACCACGATCGCGCAAACGGCAACGAACTTCTTCGACAAGAACTGGATCGCCTGCGACAACTACGCCTCGAGCCCGTTCTACGGCACGTGCTACGCGGAGTGGGACGACAGTACGCTCGGCAACCGGCTGCTGATGAGCCGCTCGACGGACGGCGGCCTGACGTGGGGCTCGGCACTCGCGCCCGCCGGCCTGCCCTCCGGTCTTGGCGGACAGCCGGTGGCGCTGCCGAACGGCACGGTCGTCGTTCCGTACACCGCGAACTACGGTTCGATCGGAGCGTTCCGTTCGACCGACGGCGGCGCCAGCTGGAGCTCGAGCGTCTTCGTCGCCACGCAGTCGCAGCACAGCGTGGCGGG
>DASQWH010000125.1:0-2404 GCA_035640335.1 Gaiellaceae bacterium
GCTCGCGAGGCGCCTCGACCTCTCCGCCCGCCTCGGCCTCGGGCTCGCAGCGCTCGCTCTCGCCCTGCCCGACCTGATCTACGCCGGCTGGGTCGTCGCCGAGCCATTCGCCTATCCGCTCGTGCTCGGCGCCGTCGCCGCCGCGGTCGCAGCGCTGGCGCGGCCTTCGCGCCGCTCGCAGGTGCTCTTCGTCGCGCTCGCCGGCCTCGCCGCGTTCGCGCGCATCCAGTTCATCGTCCTGCCCGCGTGTTTCGCCGGCGCGGTGCTATTCGTCGGCCTCAGCGAACGCCGCCTGCGCGAGACGATCCGCGAGCAGGCCCTGCCATTGCTGCTCCTTGCCGCTCCCGTCGCGCTCGCGCTCGTCCTCGGCCCCGCGCGCGTGCTCGCCTTCTACGGCGGGGTCGTCGAGGCTCACGTCGACCCGCTCGCCGTGGCGCGGAACTCGGCGCCGAACCTGCTTGTCCTCCTCTACGCCTCCGGCTTCGTGCTCGTGCCCGGTGCGCTCCTCGGCCTCTTCCTAGCCCTCGCCCGTCCTCGCAGTCGCGCCGAGGGCGCGTTCGCGGCCCTGACGCTGCTGCTCACGGTCTCGCTCCTCGCGGAGGCCGGGCTCTTCGGCGCCGTCGACCGCGCACAGGAGCGCTACGTGTTCTACGTCCTGCCGCTCGTCGCGATCGGCTTCGGGCTCTACGCGTCGCGCGGCTGGCCGTACCGGCTCCAGCACGCGCTGCTGGCGGCCGGCCTCGTCGCCGTCGCCGCGGTCGTGCCCCTCGCCGGGTTCGCGGCCGCCGAGGAAAAGATGCACTCGCCGCTCCTGTACGCCGACTACCGCATCGAGCAATGGCTCGGCTCGCCGGGGACGGGCTCGCTGGCCGTCGCGCTGGCTGCGGCGGTCGGCGTGGGAATCGTCGTTGTCGCCTCGGCGCGGCCGCGCCTGGCGACGGGCGCCGCGATCGGGCTCGCGCTCGCGCTCTGTGCCGGCTTCTCCGCCACGGCCGCGATGTTCGATACCGAAAACACGACGTCAGCGCGGCGCTCGTTCTTCGGCCCCGACCGCTCGTGGGTCGACAACGCGAGCGTCGGCGATGTCACGCTCGTCCGGAACGTCGACGGACAGCGCGGACCCGCCTTCCAGCAGCTCTTCTGGAACCGGTCGGTCAAGCGCCTCGTCCTCATGCCGGGCGCGACGATCATCGACCCGTTCCGCGCCGACGCCGTCGAGGTCGCTCCCGACGGCACGCTCGTCGCGGCCGGCCGCCCGTTGAGCGGCGCGCTGCTCATGGACGAACACGCCGTCGCGGCAGAGCTGAGCGGAGCCGAGAAGGTCGGCTCCGCGCCCGGGTTCTCGCTCTACCGACCGGTCGGGCAGCCGCGGCTCTCGCTGCTCTTCAACGGGCGCTACTTCGACGGCTGGCTCGCGCCGACCGGGGGCGTCACGCTCTGGCCGCCGCCGGGACAGCGCCGCGTTGCGGGCACGCTCGTCCTCGAGCTCGAGGCGCCCGCCACCGAGTCGATCTCGAGGCTTCGCCTGCGCCTCCCAGCAGGCGCGCTGGACGTGAACGTCGCACCGCGCGCGGCGGCGGCGGTCCGCTTGCCGGTCTGCGCCGCCGGTCCGTGGTCGGCGACGTTCGCTGCGCCGGTGACGGGCTACGTCGGCTCGCGGCGCGTCAGCCTGCGCAGCGACGCGTTCCGGTTCGTCCCCGGCGCCGAGGGCTGCGCGGCGGGCGCGCGGCCGCGTCAGGTCGCGCTCGCGAGCCGCTCCGAAAGCACCGTATGAGCACGGCGCTCGGGGAGCGCTCGCCGGGAAAGCCAGCGGCGCGCCCGAAGCTCACGCTCGTCCCGCGTCCCAGCCGGCGGCCGCGAGCGAAGACGCTCGTCGCGGCGATCTTCGCTGTCGCTTTCGTCTACCACTGGCTCAACTCGCGCGGGCACGTGACGCCTGTCGTCTTCAGCGACGAGCTGCTCTACTCGAAGCTGGCGCAGAGCATCGCGGGAGGCGAGGGTCTCAGGCTTCGCGGCGAGAACGTCTTCTTCCCGGCGCTCCTGCCCGTGCTCGCGCAGGCGCCTGCGTGGCTGATCGGCTCGACGGCGACCGCGTTCGGGGTCGTGAAGGCGCTCAACGCCGCCCTCATGTCAGCCGCCGCCTTCCCCGTCTACGCGCTCTCGCGCCGCGTAGTGCGCCCGTCCTTCGCGGTGCTCGTCGCCGCGGCGGCGGTCACTGGTCCGCCGATGCTCTACCACGCCTACCTGATGTCCGAGGCACTCTCGTACCCGCTCTTCTTCCTCGCGTGCGCGACGATGCTGCGCGCGATCGAGCAACCGTCGGGGCGCATGGAGGCTGCCGTCGTCGGCGTCTCGCTCGCCGCCTGCCTGACACGCCTGCAGCTCGTCGTCGTTCCGCTCGCGT
>DASQWH010000126.1:0-5223 GCA_035640335.1 Gaiellaceae bacterium
GGCGAGCGCGGCGACGGGGAAGCCGCCGCCGATCGCCTTCGCGTACACCGCCAGGTCGGGAGTCACGCCCAGCAGCTCCTGGGCGCCGCCGGGAGCGACGCGGAAGCCCGTGATCACCTCGTCGAAGATCAGCAACGCGCCGGCTGCGTCGCAGAGCTCCCGTAACGTCTCCAGGAACCCGGGTTCCGGCGGAACGACGCCCATGTTCCCGGCCACGGGCTCGACGATCACGCAGGCGAGCCCCTCGCCGTAGCGCGCGACTGCGCGCGCCGCCGCGTCGACGTCGTTGAACGGGCAGACGACCGTGTCGCCGGCCGCCCCCGTCGTCACGCCCGCCGTCGCCGGGATGGCGAGCGTGGCCGGCCCCGACCCGGCCTCGGCGAGGAGCGCATCGGAGTGCCCGTGGTAGCACCCGGCGAACTTGAGGACCCGGTCTCGCCTCGTGAAGCCGCGCGCGAGGCGCACCGCGCTCATCGCCGCCTCCGTGCCCGAGGAGACGAGCCGAACCTTCTCGACCGACGGCATGGCCGCGACGATCTCCTCGGCGAGCTCGACCTCGCGTTCGGTCGCGGCGCCGAACGACGTGCCGTCGACAGCCGCCTCCCTCACCGCGTCGACGACCGAGGCAGGCGCATGCCCGAGGATCAGCGGGCCCCAGGACATGACCCAGTCGACGTAGCGCCTCCCGTTCGCGTCCACGACGTACGCCCCCTGACCACGTCTGACGAAAAGGGGCTCGTCCAGCCCGACCGCGCGCATCGCGCGCACCGGCGAGTTGACGCCGCCCGGGATCAGGTCGAGCGCGCGCCGGTAGAGCTCCGAGCGCGTGCTCAGAGCCACCCGTTGAGCTCTTTCGTCCAGTAGGAGACGACGAAGTCGGCGCCCGCGCGCTTGATCGCGGTCAGCGACTCGAGAGCCGCCTGCCGCTCGTCGAGCCAGCCGTGCATCGCCGCGGCCTTGACCATCGCGTACTCGCCGGAGACGTTGTAGGCCGCGACCGGCAGGTCGAACCGCTCGCGCACCGCCCGGATCACGTCCAGGTTCGGCACAGCCGGCTTGACCATGAGCACGTCGGCGCCCTCGGCGACGTCGAGCTCGCACTCGCGCAGGGCCTCGCGCACGTTGGCCGCGTCCATCTGGTATCCGCGCCGGTCGCCGAAAGCCGGAGCGGACTCGGCCGCCTCGCGGAACGGTCCGTAGAAAGCGGAGGCGTACTTCGCAGCGTACGAGATGATCGGCGTCTCGTCGGCGCCGGCGTCGTCGAGCGCCTCGCGTAGTGCGCGGACACGACCGTCCATCATGTCGCTCGGCGCGACGACGTCCGCCCCGGCCTCGACGTGGCTGACCGCGGTGCGCCCGAGCAGCTCGAGCGTCGGGTCGTTCAGGACGTGTCCGTCCTCGACGATGCCGCAGTGCCCGTGCGACGTGTACTCGCAGAGGCACACATCGGTGATCAGCACGAGCTCGGGGAAGCGCGGACGCAGCTCGCGGAGAGCGCGCTGGACGATGCCGTCCGCGTCCCACGCACCGGAGCCCTCGTCGTCCTTCTCCTCCGGGATCCCGAAGAGCAGCACGGCCGGCACCCCGAGCCCGGCGAGCTCGTCGATCTCGGCGACGAGGTCCTCCACCGAGAAGCGCCCCATCGCGGGCAGCGCCTCGTTGCGCTCCGTCGTCGGCCCGACGAACAGCGGCATGACGAAGTCGGCCAGGTCGAGCCGGGTCTCGCGCACGAGCGAGCGGAGCGCGCCCGTGCGGCGCAGGCGCCGGAGGCGGGTGGCCGGAAACGTGCTCACTGCGGGGAATCTACGCGCTGGCTGCCGGCCGCGGCAGGCGGCTCCTCAGATGGACGGATACGAACCGCCCCCTCGTCCCCGGCGGGGGAACCTCCCGGTTCCCCCCCGGCCCCTTCCCCTGGTCCGCGCTGCGCAGCTGCCCGGACAGGCCGCTGCGCGGCCGGCTCCAAAGGCCTGGTTTCCGCAACCTCCTCGACGTCCACCGGCACCACGCCGGGCTTCCACGGCTCGAACTCGATCCGCTCGGAGAAGAACTCCCACAGCTCCCGAACGACGGCGAGCAGCGGCAGCGCGACGAAGACGCCCGCGATGCCGTACAGCTCGGCCCCGGCGAGCAACCCGAAGATGACGAGGAGCGGGTGCAGGCGGAGCGCGCTGCCCATGAACTTCGGGACGACGATGTGCCCCTCGATCTGGTGGATGGCGAGAAAGAGGAGAAAGACCCAGAGGGCCGAGATCGGGTTGACGACGAGCTCGTACACGACGGGCGGGATCCCACCGAGCCACGGTCCGAGATACGGGATCAGCTCCGTCACGGCGACCCACGCCCCGAAAACGACCGCGTACTTGTCTGCGCCGGGCGCCCAGCCGAGCGTGCCGAGGATCCACAGGCCGACGCCCGCGCTCGCGCCGATCGTGATCGACACGAGCACCTGGCCGCGCACGTAGCCCGCCAGCGAGTGCTCGAGGCGCAGGATGAGGCCGGGCGAGCCGGGCGTGGGCGGAAAGCGTCGATCGGCGGCCTTCGACAGCCGCCCCATGTCGAGCAGCATGTAGATCGAGACGACGAGGATCAGGACGAGGCTGAAGATCAGCTCGAAGATCGAAATCGCGGCTCCGCGCAGGAAGTCGATCACCTCGGACGTGTACTTCTCGACGTCCGCGGTCTTGAAGTCCTCGGCGATCTTGTCGCCCTCCTCGCGGATGTCGACGCGCTCGAGCCCGTGGTCGTCGAGCCAGCCCTGGAGCGAGTCGACGTCCTCCTCGAAGCCCGTGCGGCCGGTCTGTCCGTGCTCGGTCGTAAGGTAGTCGTCAATTCGATTTGCAGCCGATTCCGTCTGGTCGACGACGACGATGCCGAGCGCGATCACGACCACCGCCAGCGCAGCCGCGAAGCTGAGGTAGACGATCGCGATCGAGAAGCCACGCGGAATCCAGAGCCGGCTGATCGCACGGACGAGCGGGTCGAGCAGCAGCGCGATGAGCGCCGCCACGAGGAACAGGAAGAGGGCGTGAACGAGCTCGCTGGCGACGAACCACAGCAGCAAAGCGACGATCGGGAGGCCGACGAGCTGAATCCAGCGCGGGATCTGGATCGTCGGCGTCCCGCCGTCCATGGCGCCGATCGTAGCGCCCGGGTCGTCCGGCTCCGGCCGCCGCCGTGGGAGTGGAGCTTCGAGACCGACGGCAGCCTCGCCCTGAACCGTCACGAACTCTGGGACGATTCCGCCCTACAATCACGCGCCGCCTTGTCACGAAGTCGCCTTTCCACAGCTTCCTTGCACGAGCCACCCACCTGGGTTAGCGTGCGGCCCATGCCCTCGCCCCGAGCCCCCGGGCAGGCGCGCCGCACGCTGCAGGCTCGAGCATCAGCGAGACGCAGAGCACGCCGCATTGCTGGTCTGGTTGCCGCCTCGATCGCGGCGCTCGTCACGCTGCTCCTCGCCGGTTTCGGCTCGAACTCGTCGCCGACGACGATCACGACCGCGCCCGCTCCCGCCAAGCGGCTCCTGCCCGCCGGCCCGCCGCGGCCCCAGGTCGTCGCGCTGCGCGGCTCGCTCCGGCTGCAGCTACCGATCGACCAGAGCCGCGTCACGGCAATCGGGTACCACGCCGTCGGGGGCGGCGCGCTCGAGCTGGAGCCGATCGGGCGCCAGGCGAACGAAGGAGTCGTCTCGCGCATCGTGAGGCGGCTCTTCGGCAGCGGCGGCGGCGGGATCAGCTACTACCACCTCGGCGGCGAGGACGGCCCGGAGACGGCTGCCCTCGACGTCGGCGCGGCGCCGGGCACAGACGTCTACTCGCCCGCCGACGGCACCGTCGTCGGCATCACGCCGTACGTGGTCAGCGGCAAAAGGCTCGGCGCACGCATCGACGTGCAGCCGGCGACCGCGCCCTCGCTCGTCGTCACGCTGACGCACCTGCGACCCGACCCCGCGCTCTCGGTCGGCTCGACGGTCGCTGCCTCTCGCTCGAAGATCGGCACCGTGCTCGACTTCTCCGGCGTCGAGCGGCAGGCGCTCGCGCGTTACACCCAAGACGCGGGGAACCACGTCTCGATCGAGCTGCGGCCCGCAGCGACACTGGCTCTTCCCTGAAGCTCCTGTTCGTCGCGGACGTCGTGGGCCGCCCCGGACGCGCTGCCGTGGAAGAGCGGCTGCCCGGCCTTCGCGAGGAGCTCGGCGTCGACTTCTGCGTCGTCAACGGCGAGAACGCGGCCGACGGCGTCGGGATCACGCCGAAGATCGCCGATCGCCTGCTCGGCGCCGGCGCGGACGTGATCACGCTCGGCAACCACGTGTTCCGGCGCCGCGAGATCGTCCCCTACCTCGAGCAGTCGGAGCGCGTGATCAGACCGGCGAACCTGTCGAAGCATGCGCCCGGCCGCGCGCTCGCCGTCGCTCCCGCCGCCGACGGCACGCTCGTCGCGGTCGTCAACCTCCTCGGCTTTCTCTTCCTCGGCCCGCACGTCGGGCCCTTCGAGGTCGTCGACGACCTCGTCGACGAGGCCCGCGGTCAGACGCCGTTCGTCCTCGTCGACTTCCACGCCGAGGCGACGAGCGAGAAGGTGGCCATGGCCCGCTGGCTCGACGGGCGCGCGACGGCCGTGATCGGGACGCACACGCACGTGCAGACGTCCGACGCGCGCGTCCAGCCCGGCGGCACCGCGGCGATCACCGATGCCGGCATGACCGGGCCGCACGATTCGGTGAT
The DNA here is from genome assembly GCA_035640335.1 of Gaiellaceae bacterium. GTDB lineage: Bacteria > Actinomycetota > Thermoleophilia > Gaiellales > Gaiellaceae > VAXT01. Next base: position 4,728 of record DASQWH010000126.1, read on the forward strand.
CGGCGTCGAGGCGGAGCTTGCGGTCCGGCGCATGCGCACCGGCATGCCCGTCAAGTTCGAGACGGCCGAGGGCGGCGTCCGCATCGAAGGCGCCCTCGTCGAGTGCGACGGCTCAGGCCGCGCGACCGGCTGCGAGGCGGTCCGGGTCGCGGTCTCGTAGCGCCGCCACGAGCAGCGTGAGCAGGCCGAGCAGGACCGCGTCCCGCGTGACGACGAGCCAGGACGCGAGCTCGTCGAAGCGGAGCGCGAGGTCCCAGTAGCGGTACGGGAACCAGAGCTGCGTGAGCACGAGCGACGCGGCCAGCAGGCCGGAGGCGTAGAGGCCGCGCCGCCCGCCGAGCAGCGGCACGACCGGCAGCAGCCAGATCAGGAACTGCGGTGAGAGCACCTTGCCGAGCGCGATGAAGGCGACGAGCGCGGCGGCCGACGCGAGCACGAGCCTTTCGGGAGTCGCCGGGCCGCGGGCGAAGACGAGCCAGATCGCGATCAAGACGAC